>CAZZUX010000096.1:0-15665 GCA_964657395.1 uncultured Ktedonobacteraceae bacterium | reverse complement strand
TACCCGAAAGCTGAGAGGATGCAGAGAAGGGAGACTTGATGTTGAAGGCGATCTCACCATTGCAGGAGTTGCAGGCCGGGCTTCGCTCCGGCACGATGCATGTGACCGATGTGGCACGCGGCTGTGCAGAGCGTGCGAACCAGAACGCTTTGAAGAATACCTACATCCGGTTCGACGCAGATCGCCTGATGCGTGATGCGCTTGCGCTAGAGAGCAGATTCCCGGAGGTGGAGCGTCGGCCGCCGCTGTTTGGCGTGCCGATGTCGCTGAAGGATTGCTTTGATGAGGCCGGGATGACGACAAGCTGCGGTTCGCGCTTCTATGCGGGCCGGGATGCGGCGCTGGAGGATTCGGGTATGGCGGCATCGCTCCGGGCGGCGGGCGCGCTGATCACGGGCAAGACTCATCTGCATCCGCTGGCCTATGGGATCACCGGGCAGAATCCTGAGTATGGCGACTGCTTGCAACCTCGTGACGCTACGCTACTCACGGGCGGTTCTTCGAGCGGAGCGGCAGCGAGTGTGCAGGAGGGATCGGCCCTGGCGGCGGTTGGAACAGATACGGGCGGTTCTGTCCGGGTGCCGGCGGCGCTGTGCGGACTGGCGGGCTATCGCGCGTCGCAGGCAATTGCGAGCGCGCATGGATGGTGGCCGAAGGCATGGCGAGGAGCTGCGCATCTTGCCGCTTCGTTTGATACACCGGGCCTGCTGGTGCGTGATCCGCGCGACCTGGCGCCGCTGGCCGAGGCGCTGTTCCACGTGCCGCCGGGAACGGAGAAGACGGGGTTGCGCATCGGCTGTGTGGATGACAGCTTTCTGCGCGATGCGGAAACTGCAGTCATGGACGCGCTGCATACCTGGAAGGAGGTGCTGCACGGGTTGGGGTCTGTTGTTGAAGACTTTGTGCCCGTCGACTGGGCGGAGACGTACGAGATCTTTGCGGGGATCCAGGCGTCTGAGGCTGCTGTACTGCATCGCGGTCACTTCGACGAGTTTGAGGCTTCGATACGCGATCGACTGCAGTGGGGCGCATCGCTCAAGGAGGCGCAGGTCTGTGATCTTCGAGCGAGACGCCTGAAGTTTTGTGAAGGTGTTGCAGATCTCTCCTCTTCCTTTGACATGCTGATGCTGCCGTGTACCCCGGTGAGCAAGCTTGCTGCGAAGGATGACCTAAGCACTGCGCGGCAGACGATTTTGCGCTACACGACGCCGTTCAGTCTCGCGGGTCTGCCGGCGTTGAGTCTGCCGGGCGAACTGGTGGGGGCGGGCTTTGGAACGGGCGTGCAGATCGCTGGGCCGTCGCTGTCTGATCCGCTGCTGCTTTCGTTTGCAAAAGTCATCGGCATAGCTTTGGCGACGGGCTGATACGAAGCTGATGTCGTGATACCGAATGCTAAGCTGCTGCTACACGTCACCCAGGAGACCTGGCATGCGCATCTGCTTCCGTTCCGTCGGCATGGCTCTCGTGCTGCTTTCGCTTGTGTGCCTGGAGAGCTGCCGGACGAAGACTTCCTCGAACGGCATGTTTGCTGTGACCTTGCAGACGGACTGGTATCCGCAGCCGGAGATGGGAGGCTTCTACCAGGCGCAATTGCAGGGGCTGTACAAGGCGGAGGGACTCGACGTGACAATCGCGCCCGGTGGTCCGTTTGTCATTGGCGATCAGCAGGTGGCGAGTGGTGCGGCGCAGTTTGCCATGAGCTCGTCGGACAAGGTGCTGGTGTCGGCTTCAACAGGCCTGCCGCTGATCGCGGTGTTGGCGACGATGCAGCAGGATCCGCAGGCGCTGCTGCTGCATGCGGATTCGTCCGTGAAAGACTTCGCCGATCTTGAAAACCATGCGATCGCTGTGAAGGCGGGGTCGACCTGGTTTGAATATCTGCTTCGCCGCTACAACCTGAAGAAGGTGAGGGAGATTCCTGCGACCTACAGCGTGGCGAATTTTTTGCAGGATCCGGAATATATCCAGCAGTGTTTTGTGACGTCGGAGCCATACTTTGCGCGGAAGGCCGGCGCGGCGGTGAAGACGATGCTGATCAGCTCAACGGGCTACCAGCCTTATCGCGTGGTGGAAACGTCGCGAAGCTTTCTTGAGGAGCATCCGGAGATCGTGGCGAAGTTTGTGAAGGCGTCGGTTGAGGGATGGCGCAGTTATCTTGCGGACCCGGCGATGGTGGATGCGCAGTTGACGAAGCTGAACCCGGCGATGAGTGTGGACCAGATGCGTTTCAGTGTGGAGACCTTGAAGGAGCAGCATTTCATTGATGGACCGGGTACGGCGGAGTCGCACCTCGGACACTTTACGGCAGAACGTTGGTCGGCAATTTATCAGCAGCTGGCTACCTTGAAGGTGCTTGCGAAGCCGATTGATCCTGCGACGGCTTATACGACACGCTTCGTTCCTTAGGACTGCTTCCGCGCTGAATTAAAAAAGGGGCGTGGAGGATGGTCCACGCCCCTTTGCTGGTAAAGCTTACGGGTTAGAAGTCGAGTCTCATGGAGACCTGACCGGAGCGTGCTCCACCGAAGTCGGAGCCGATGGTGCTGGTGATGAGACCGAAGTTGGGATTGCTGATGTCCATATTCGGATCACCCAGGTTGGTGTGATTGAGGATGTTGGTGAAGGTGCCTTCTGCTCTCAGGTGGACACGCTCGGTGATGGCGAAGGTTTTGCTGAGTCCTGAGGACAGGTTGATGGTGCCGGGTCCCACGACGGAGCCAACCTGCGAGTTACCGAAGCGGCCGATGGGAAGAGGGACTGGACCGCTGCCGCTGCCGGTGGTGCAGGCAGTGCCCGGAGTCCAGCCGGGATATCCCGGGCAGGTGAAGGCGGCGGTGTTGATCCATCCATTGCGGCTGCGGCCGGCGGGCTTGATGCTGGCGCTGGAGACGCGGTCGGGATACTGGTTGCGGTGGCTGCCGTCAAAGCCCGAGACAGTACCAGTGAGACCGGAGCCGGTGCCGGATGGATCGCCCTGACCCGAGTCGAAGTAGGGCGATTCAAAGGGTCCGGACTGCCACAGGAAGATGTTTGAGAGCTGCCATCCGCCGACGGCCAGGTCTGCATATCTGGACATGCCGCTGCCGAAGGAGCGACCGCGTCCGATGGGGAGTTCGTAGACGGACGAGGTGTTCCAGCGACTGCGTCGGGTGCCGAAGACGTTGCCGTAGTCCTGCGCGCGGTCGAGGATGGAGGTGGCACGGGCGCCGCCACTCTCACCAGCGAAGCCGGTGTTGGCCGGACCCTGGTTGTCAGAGAGTGCTTTGGCGAAGGTGTAGGTGGAATCGATTTGCAGGCCTCGCTGGAAGCGGTGATTGAAGTCGGCCTGAAAGGAGTTGTAGCTGGCGTTGGCGCCGGTGGCGCGGGTGTTGATGCGGCCCCAGTTGGGAAAGAGGCGCGCGCTGAGAGGCTGGTTGGTGGCGGAGACGGTGCTGGAGAATGGGAGGGAGTTTTCGTCCGGCGCCCAGACGAGCTGGTGAGTTTCCGAGCCGATGTAGGAGACGCGGGCCGCGTAGCCGGAGCCGAAGTCGTGGTCGACGCTGAGCGACCACTGCTCGGTGTAGGGATCTTTCCAGTTGGTGCTGTTGGCGGTACCGAAGTAGTCCTGCCCGTAGTTGGTGGTGCCGCCTGAGTTTCCAGCGCCAGCGTAGATGTTAGGCCATTGGTAGCCGACGGTATGACTGGTGGTGTTGAGGGTGTTGGTGTATTGCGATGTCTGCGCCTGCAGGGTGCCGGTAAGCGAGTAGAAGTTGGAGCCAAGCAGGGTGATGTCGTACATGCCGAAGCCGCCGCGTACGACGGTCCGATCGTTATGGAAGGGGCGATAGGCAACGCCGAAGCGCGGTGTGAAGCGCAGGTGGGGATATTTCTTCAGCCCGGCAGGATAGCCGGCGGCGCTGTTGCCCTGAACCGGCATGCAAGGGGCGCCGTTGATGACCGCGGTGTTGGTGTTGTTGACGCCGTCGGGATCGCAGGCGTTCGCGCTGGCAAGGAAGCTCTGCGCCAGCAGGCTCTGCTTGCCGTTGGGATAGATGGAGCGGCCGGCTAACGGGAGGCTGGGGTCGAAGTTGCCGATGTCGCCGTGGACGTCGTAGTAGCCCGGCTGCAATTCGTAACGGAGACCGTAGCTGATGGTGAGGTCCTGGTTCAGCTTCCATTGATCCTGTGCGAAGAAGTTGTAGTGGGTGGATTTGCCGTCGTTGTCCTGGGAGACGACGTCATAGAAGGTCTGGTAGGGGAGGCCGAGCAGGAAGTCGGCAAAGTCTACGCCGGTGAAGAGACCTGCGCTGCCGGAGGTGTTGTATTGGAAGGTGCCGTAATTGTCAGAGCCGTTGAAGCCGAGTGGGGTGATGGCTTCGACAGTGCTGATGTCGAGACCGAACTTCATCTGGTGACTGCCCCTGGTCCAGTTGAGTGAGTCGGTATAGACGTAGGTGTGCGACTTGGTGACGGAGCTGAGACGATCAGCGTTGAGATTGCTGATGTGGTTGAAGTCGAGTTCCGGAATGCCGTTGTAGAAGAGGTTCTGCAATCCGGTGAGGCCGAGACCCTGCGTGAAGGAGGTGCCGTTGAAGGCGTTGGTCTGACCGGTGCTGTAGAGGGTAAAGCCGAAGCCGAATTCGTTGATGAGCGAGGGGGTCAGTGCATAGTTGGTGCTGATCTTGAGAACGCGGCTCTTGTTGGCCTGCTGCGCGGAGGGAACGTTCAGAGGCTCGGGGCTGTTGATGGGATAGTTCTTGAAGGTGAAGCGGCCCCAGACGAGGAACTTCTGGTTGGCTCCGAAATACTGATCGCCGCGGATGTCGAATTGATCGGACGTGCCGCTGGTGTCCTTGTTGACGATGTAATTGGGCGTGCCGTTGTCGGTGTAGGTAGTTGGATCGCCGACGTTGGGATCGGGATAGAAGCTGAGCAGCTTGGCTGAGGCTGCATTGATGGCGGGAAGGGCTGTGCCGTAGGTGCCGCCGGTGAAGGGATTGGTCAGCGAACCGGAGTAGCTGTTGGAAGTGTATTTGGAGAAGTCTCCCTGTTTCATCAGGGTGCTGGGCACCTTGTAGGTGTAGGGCAGAGTGGAAGGGTGACGCCAGCCTTCATAGGCGCCGAAGATGAAGGTGCGATTGTGTCCGTTGTAGAAGTGCGGGATCACGACCGGGCCACCGAAGCTGCCACCGAAGGTGTTGGCGATGAGCTTGGGCTTGACCTGGGTGGTGGGATTGGTGAAGGGGATGGCGTCAAAGGCCGCGTTCTGGTGATACCAGAAGACGCCGCCGTGGATGGTGTTGGTGCCTGCCTTGGTGGTGAGGGTGATCTGTCCGGGCTGACCGTATTCGGCGTTATTGAGGACACCGTCAGCGCGGATCTCGGAGATGGATTCGCTGGAGGGGAAGGCATCGCCAATGGCGCGGTTGCCGCCGGCTGCGTTGCGAACGGTGATGCCGTCGACGGAAGTTTCGGACTGGAAGGGCAGACCACCCTGTACGGAGAAGACCAGGTTGGTCCCTGAGCCATCGGCCTGCACGCCGGCAAGGCTGCCGACGATGTTGTAGGCGCTGGTGCCGGCGGCACTGGCCCGGGTATTGACGGGCAGATTGGCGACGTCGGTTGACGAGTAGACGGCGCTGACCGAAGGCGAGTCGGTATCGATGGCAGCCACGGAGTCACCGGAGACCTGGACGACCTGATCAATGCTGCCGACGACGAGGGTAGCGTCGAGACGCAGCTGTTGCTGGGTGGTGAGGACGGCGCCAGAGACGGACCACTTTTCGAAGCCGGGCTGTGAGATTTCGAGGCTGTAGCGACCGGCCTTTACGTCGAGGAAGGAGTAGTCGCCGGAGCTGCTGGAGACCGTGGTGCGAATGGTGCCTTCGTCATTGCTGGTGAGTTTGATGGGTGCGCCGGAGATGAGCGCACCGGCTGTGTCCCTGACGCTGCCGATGATACTGCCCTGCGTGGACTGGGCGGTGAGGCAGAGGGAGCCTGGCAGTAAGAACATAAGAGCTACGAGGAGACAACGTAGAAGTGGTCTTGAATGTACCGGCGACGAGCAGGAATGCATCAGTATTTGCCTCTCTCTCTTGAGCTAAAGTGATGATCACGAAGATCACCCTTAATCTCCCGAATACTTGGTTCGGGAGAACTGTGTGCGTAGGTATGGCCCTAAAGGGCACCACCGCCGATGGATGAAGCGGTCATGCAGTCCTCAGCATGAAGGACAGACAACAACAGGGTGTTAATTTCGGAACATTGCCAATGGCGCTCGACCGGCTTCACTGTTTTCAAGCGAAGGAGAGCGATACATCCAGGCGGCTGACTGCCTGGAAGCTATTCAGGGCGGCTCTTTACGTCGGGGTGAAAGGGACCCTTGGCGTTCCACTGTACTTCATAGACGCGCCGGGGCCCAGAGCAAAGTAAAGGATGGGTATCGCCGCTGATGTCAACGGCGATTCGGTCCTAATGGCTGTAGATGTCGGCGATGGTGGGAGTTTGTCTCAGCTGGAAGGAGAGTTGCTGCCTGCGTTCGATGTCGGCGCAGGTCTTCTGCAGCAGGTCCATTTCTTCGGTAAGCACTCGCCGCGGCTCATTGAACCAGAGGATGGCACTCCAGGCGAAGAGGCAGGCGATGTAGAGGGGCTGCGTATAGTTCTGCATCCTGGTCCAGAGGAGAGTGCCTCCGAAGAGCAGGCCGAGTTCTGCGACCAGTTTGCCTGAGAAATACAGGAACATGCCGTAGGCAAGAGCCTGGGAGTGGATGCGGCTGCGGATACCTTCAAAGAAAGTGGTAAGGACGAAGGAGACGATGAGCAAGCCGCTCAGGATGGAGGTACACAGGCTGATCTTGATCGAGGCACCGATCATAGCGGAGCCGGGAGTGTGCATGCCGAGGACAAGGCCGGCGCAGATAGCGGCGGCGATCACGCAGGCGTTCATCAACAGCCGGATACGCTCCGTGCCATTTTCACGAAGCAGGCGAGCGGTCGTGCGAGCGAGTTCGAAGAGAACCACTACGCGGACTGCGGCTTCGAGGAGTTCGCAGCTCCAGTAAACGTAGAAGTAGGTTTTGGCGGGACAGGAACGATGGACTACGTAGAGCGCGATGGTTTGCGCGATCTCCTGGGCAAGCAGGAAGGTGAACCAGGGGAAGGTACGGTAGCGATGGCGCAGAAGCACTACGCTCATCAGGGTGAGATAGCCGAGGAAGCCGATCGACCAGTTCCATGCCTGCCAGCTGCTTAGAGACATGATGGTCTCCGAAGAAGCCGGCAGTTCTGGGTGAGATGATTTCGAGATGCTGAGCGGGGGACGGTTGGAACCTGATCCAGAAAACGGTGGCTTAGCTGGACAGGGGCGGTGGTGGAAATGGATCGATGGGTCCAAGGATGTATGGATCGTCCGGGGACGGATCCGGTCTTGGGCGCGCGGGGCCGCTGGCTGCATAGGCGTGAGCTGCCATCGAGAGCATGAGAACCGAGAAAGCAGAAAACAGCATTTTCTTCATAGGGCTCCTTGCGCAGGACTGGCTGGTCGTGATGGCAGTTGCCAGAATGGGGACCGAATTGTTTCCTCAAGGCATACTCCAAAGGCCAGCAGTCAGCTACGTACGGCAAAGTGAGTCAATTCCTCTTTCCCACGATGGTCCATTGCCATCATTTGATCGCAGCCGACGCGTTGAACGGCTGCGATTGGGAAGAAGTACGGTCAGGCTACAGTGTTTGATCGCTATAAGGGAATGCCCCGAAAAAACGAAGGTCACGTTACCAGTAATGCATTGCCAATTCGGGACACTGGAGGGGCGGACCGGGTCCTCCGAGCGAGGAGAGTACCCGCAAGGGGCAGAGCCTGCTGTGTTCAAGCTTTGGGTGTCAGGGCTGAAGCGCTGAGCTGGTGAACCAGGGTTTGAAGCAGCAGGTATCATGGCTTGCGTGTGGAGCGGGTGGATTTTTCGTGCGACCTTAGCAGTAGCCGTCATCCTGCCCGGAGCTGTCGTGCCGGGCGGACCGGCTGGTGCCGCAGAAGTGCAGGAGCAGCAGAGCCCCTTGTCGCCGAGAACAGTGCCGGTTCCTGACACGGCAGATGCCTCGTTCCGTTCCGGGTATGCGGCGGTACAGCGGGATGATCTTGTCACCGCCGAGGCGGCGTTCGCGAGGGTGGTCGAGCTTTCCCCGCAGGTCGCGGCGGGGCATAGTGCATACGGTTCGGTGCTGTTGTCGCTGGGCAAGCTGCAGCCGGCGATTGCCGAATTGGACAAGGCACACAGCCTGGATCCCGCGGAACCGACCGCCACGCTGAACCTGGCGCGAGCGTACCAGCAGGCCGGAGAGGACGGGAAAGCGACCAAGATGCTGGATGCTGCTGCGAGCCAGCCATCCGGGATGTCGCCCGAATCCTATTACCTGCTGGCCCAGCTTTTGCTGGCTGGTAATCAGTTAGAGGCAGCTCATACGCGGATGGTACAGGCGGTGGAAGCTTATCCGCAGAGTGTCGAGATGGAAGACACGCTTGGCGTGGTCCTGGCCAAAGAGGAGCGCTTCGCAGATGCCGAGGTATGTTTTCGCCGGGCGATCCAGATGGATGAAAGCTTCAGCCGAGCCCACCTGCATCTCGGGGCGGCGCTGCTGGCTGAGAAGAGGCCCCTTGAAGCGAAAGGTGAGTTGCAGGTGGCCGCCAGCCAGCTGCCGAATGACGCAGGGATCCAGCTGCAGCTGGTGCGGGCGCTGACGGAAAACGGCGAAGATGAAGCGGCTGTTGGCGCGGCACGACGGGCGGTCGCGCTGGATCGGGCGTCGATCGAGGCGAAGTACGCGCTGGCTGTTGCGCTGCAGAACAGAGGCGAAGACAAAGAGGCTCTGAGCCTGTTTCGTGAAGCTGCTGCGGCGCGTCCCGAGGATGCAGCGACCCTGATCAACCTGGGGCTTGCGCTGGTGCAGACAGGCAACGCGAAGGAAGCACTTCCCTACTACCTGCATGCTCTCGCGCTCAGTCCCCGGGACTGGATTCTGCAGCAGGACCTTGGGGTGGCTTATCTACAGCAAAGCGATCTTGATCATGCGATAGAGCATTTCAAGGCAGGCATCGCGATCGATCCTGACAATGCGCAGCTGCATTACGACTTGGGACTGGCGTATAAGCTGCAAGACAAAATGCCGGAGGCGATCGAAGCGTTTGAGCTGGCTGAGAAGGAAGACGATGCGCTGGCGGATCCGCCGTACACTCTTGGCGTGTTGTACATGCAGTCAGGCAAATTCGAAGAGGCGCAGAAACAGTTGAAGAGGGCGGTGACGCTCAGACCGGAGAATGGCGATGCCTGGTCAGTCCTGGGCAACGTGGACAAATCTCTGGACGAAGAGCAGCAGGCGATCCGCGACCTGCAGAAGGCCGTTGAGCTGCAGCCCGAGCAGCCTGGCAACCACATCACGCTCGCTGCCATATATGCCCACGAGGGACGTCGCGATGAAGCTGTTGCTGAACGTAAGATTGCTGCCGATTTGAGCAGAACGGCAATGAATAAGCAGAAGGCCGGCTTCGCGCTGGGGTCTGCACAGACGCTGATGAACCAGGGGCATGTGGATGAGGCGATGGTGCAGCTGCAGGAGGCGCTTCGAGCGGATCCCGGCAACGCAGCAGCTCATGAAGCCATGGCTGAGGCGCTGACCAAGAAGGGCAGACCAGCGGATGCTGCCATCGAGCGGCAGAAGGCTGCGACGACACGAATCCAGTAGCGATGAGACTATTGTGCGGGCTGACCAAGCAACTCTATACTCAAGCCGGTTTGCAGTTGTAGTAAGTGAGAGGTCGTCAACGATTTGGGCTGGAGCCGCCGCACGTTTCTTCGTTCGTTGTCGAGAACGGCCCTTGTGCTTTCCTTTGAGGACGTGCTTGGTATGGTGTCGATGCCAGTGGCAGGTCAAACTTCAGAACCGAGTCCGCAGGCAGGTTCCCGGCCGACCTACAACGTGCAGCCGAGGCAACCTCCCAAGGCACTTCCCTCCCCGGTCCTGGGTACCCCGCTCGGGTTGAGTTTTGTCGAGGTGGCAGCCGGAGCAGGTCTCAACGCGAAGACCATTTACGGCGGCGAACACAAGAATAAATATTTACTCGAGACTACCGGATGCGGGGTGGCCTTTTATGACTACGATCACGATGAATGGCTTGATATTTTTCTAGTTAATGGTTCCAGGCTGGAAGGATTTGCCAAGGGCGATGCTCCGGTTTGTCATCTGTTCAAGAACAATCGGGATGGCACCTTTACGGATGTAACCAGGAAGGCCGGCCTGGAACGGAGCGGCTGGGGACAGGGCTGTTGCGTCGGAGACTATAACAATGACGGTTGGGATGACTTATTCGTCAGTTACTACGGCCAGAATGTGCTTTACCGCAATAATGGCGATGGGACATTTACGGATGTAACGCAGAAGGCCGGACTGGCCCAGTCGAAAACGAGATGGAACTCAGGCTGCTCCTTTCTCGACTACGATCGCGATGGCCACCTGGATCTATTCGTAGCCAATTACATCGATTTCGATATTGCGACGGCGCCACTACCGGAAGTCGCCGGTTGTGCTTACAAGGGGATCACCGTGGCCTGCGGACCGCCCGGCCTCCAAGGCGGCAAGAATATTCTGTACCACAACAATGGCGATGGGACTTTTACGGATGTCAGTGAAAAAGCTGGTATGTGGGAGACGATCGGCACCTATGGATTGTCTGTATCCGTTGCGGACATGGATAACGATGGTTGGCCTGACATCTATGTTGCGAATGATTCTACGGCGGCGACCTACTACCAGAATCAGAAGGACGGGACATTCAAAGATGTGGCGCTGGAGTCGGGAGTCGCTTATTCGCCGGATGGAAAGCCCCAGGCAGGCATGGGTGTGTCAATTGGCGACTTCAATCGTGATGGACTTCTGGATATTGTAAAGACGAACTTTGCCGGGGACACCGACTCGTTGTACCTGAACCTTGGGGACGGAACCTTCGAGGACCACACCTATCTTTCCGGCCTGGGAGTGAACACAAGATATCTAGGATGGGGCGTTGGATTCTTTGACATGGATAACGACGGCTGGCTCGACATCCTGATATCCAATGGCCATGTGTATCCGGAGGTGGATGGTACGCTGATAGATGCTCCGTATGCGGAACACAAGTACTTGTATAGAAATTTGCGGAACGGGCAGTTTGAAGAAGTGACGAAGGTCGGTGGCAACGGGATCACCAATGCTGCGGCGGCGCGTGGCTGCGCTTTCGGAGACTATGACAATGATGGAGATATCGATGTTGTGGTGAATTGCGTCAACAGCCTTCCGCAGCTGCTGAGGTGTGACTCTACTATTCAACGTAACTGGATCAAGATCCGCACCGTAGGCACGAAGTCGAATAGAAGCGGCATTGGCACGCGTGTCGTGGTCACGTCGACACCGGTGCATGCTGAAAAGCCTTTTAGCCAGATGGACGAAGTGAGAAGCGGTGGCAGCTACTACTCGCAGAATGACCTGCGACTTCACTTTGGCCTGGATTCCGCCACGAAAGCAGAGACGGTGGTATTGAAGTGGCCATCGGGTACGGTGGACACTCTCAAGAATCTTGAGGCGAACCATCTCTACGTTGTTCAGGAGGGTGGAAAGCTGCTCAAGACAGTGGCGTTTGGACCGGGCGCATCCAAGAGCCGGAAATGATCTGTTTCTGTGTGGATGAGGGCCAAAGGAGAGGCAAGCTCAGGTATGGCTTAGCGGTCCTCTTCTATCTGGCCGTTTTTCTGGAGGCTTTCGGTCAGCAGCCTTATGCTCCTACAAGCCACGACGCGCCGGCATGGTTTGTGGACGTTGCTTCCGCAGCCGGGATCAACGTTGTTAACGTCAATGGCGGAGCCGATTCGAAGCGTTACATTCTCGAAGCGACAGGCTCAGGCGTAGGCATCATTGACTACGACAAGGATGGCTGGCCCGACATTTTTCTAGTGAATGGCAGGAGCCTCCTGGAGGGTTCCGGTATTTCCGCCACTAATCATCTTTTCCATAACAATCATGATGGGACGTTTACCGACGTGACCGAAAAAGCTGGCCTTGTTTCGAGCGGTTGGGGGCAGGGCGTTTGTGTCGGCGACTATGACAATGATGGCTATGATGACCTGTTCATTACGGCTTATGGAAAGAATCGGTTATTTCACAATAATGGCAATGGAACCTTCCGCGAAACAGCAGAGGCTGCCGGGGTTGCGGGCTCTGGAGTGGAGTGGGGTACTGGTTGCGCCTTTGTCGATTATGACCGCGACGGGAAGCTGGATATTGCTATTGCCAACTATGTGCATTTCGATCTTGCGCATACGCCGGTGCCTGGACAGGCGGCAGGATGCACCTGGAAGGGTGTGCCTGTGATGTGTGGCCCGAGAGGGCTGGAGAGCGCTCCGAATGTGCTGTTTCATAATCTCGGCGGAGGGAAGTTTCAGGATGTAAGCAAAGCGAGCGGATTCGAAAAGACTGCCGGCCATTACTGTTTTTCGATGACGACTCTCGACTATGACAAGGATGGCTGGCCGGATCTGTATGTCGCATGCGACTCGACTCCGGCGATTCTTTACCATAACAACCGGAATGGAACATTTACGGATGTTGCAGCAGATGCCGGAGTCGCCTTCAACGAAGATGGGCGCGAGCAGGCGGGCATGGGATCGACCAGTGCCGACTATGACGGCGATGGCAACCTGGATATCTTCAAGACAAATTTTTCGGATGATACTTCTACGCTTTATCACAATAATGGTGACGGCACGTTTAACGACGTTACGTTTGCTGCGGGACTAGGCATTAACACGGATGCGCTCGGCTGGGGAACCATGTTTGCGGATGTAGATAACAAGGGCTGGCCCGACCTGCTGGTGGCGAATGGGCATGTGTATCCGGAAGTAGATTCGGCAAAGCTGGGAGCTGCGTTTCGCGAGCCGCGATTTCTCTACTACAACCTGGGGAATGGGAAGTTCTCAGATATCTCGAAGAAGGCTGGGCCCGGATTGCAGGAGCCTCACTCCGGCCGCGGCCTCGCGACGGCCGACTTATGGAATGACGGGCGGGTGGATGTGGTCATCAACAACCTGAGTGATCGTCCGATGTTGCTGGTCAACATGGCAAAGAACAACAATCATTGGCTGTCAGTAAAGCTTGAGGGGACGAAGTCGAATCGAGACGCTATCGGCGCAAACATTGTTGTGGTGGGCGAGAAGAGACGGTGGGTGGATGAGTTGCGTAATGGATCCAGCTATAACTCGTCCAGTGATTTGCGCGTTCATTTTGGCCTTGGTGGTGAGAAGCAGGTGAAGGCGATCGAAGTTCGATGGCCGAATGGTGACAGCGAGAGCTTCCCTGCACCGGCAGGAGTGGACCGGCTAGTCACACTGGTGGAAGGCAAGGGGCAGCACCAGCCTTGAGGTATCGCCTGCAGAGAATCATTCACATCTCAGCTCTGTGCCTCTGCTTGCCTTTGTGGTTCATGCCGTTCTACGTGCAGGCACAGAGCAACGAGTTCTACCAGGCACCTTCCACAAAGAAGATGGGTGAGCTGCTTGCGAAGATTTACAGAGAGAGTGACTGGAAGGCTGATCCGAATAAGTCGGCGGAACGGGTTGTTTACTACCGGGCCTTGGTCAGGAAGGGCCTGAAGCCCGCGGATGAAGTACTGGTGACATCGCAGATAGCCGAGGAGCAGTTACGCGCTGGAGATAATGCCGGATCCGTGGCGACACTGGAAGGCCTGAGATCGAGAAAGGACCTGCAGGAGATTGAGGAGGCCCGTCCGTATGATCGACAGCTTCATCTGCAACTGGCGGTTGCGTATCTACGACTTGGCGAGCAGGAGAACTGCACGGCGATGCACGGACAGAAATCCTGCATATTTCCAATTTCGGGATCTGGCGTTCATCGTTTGACGCGAGGGGCTGAAGGCGCCATCCGCGAGCTGACCATCCTGATGTCGAAGCATCCGGAGGATTATGAGTGCCAGTGGCTGTTGAATATTGCTTACATGCAGCTGGGAAAGTATCCGCAGGGGGTTCCTCCACACTGGCTGATTCAAAGCAGTCTGTTTCGGTCGGAGGCGAATGTCGGCGAGTTCTTAGACGTGGCTCCGCAGGCGGGACTGGGCGTCACGGGTCATTCCGGCGGCGCGATTATGGAGGACTTCGATGGCGACGGCCTGCTCGATGTGATGGTGTCGTCTTCAGGACCGCTCGACCAGATCCATTTCTTCCATAACAACGGCGACGGCACGTTCTCTGACCGGACGAGGCAGGCTGGTCTGACTGGTGAGTTCGGAGGCTTAAATATTGTGGAGGGCGATTACAACAACGACGGCAAGCCGGATGTGATTATTCTACGCGGCGGCTGGTGGGGTAAGTTCGGCTGCTATCCAATGTCATTGCTTCGTAACAATGGAAATGGCACTTTCGACGATGTGACGGAAGAGGCGGGCCTGCTGTCTCTGCATCCTACGCAGACGGCCGCGTGGGCAGATTACGACAATGACGGATATCTCGACCTGTTTGTAGGTCACGAGTCACAGGCTGGAGATCCACATCCCAGTCAGCTATTCCATAACAATCATGATGGAACGTTTACGGATGTGGCTGCGGCGGCCGGGTTGCAGGAGCTCGGCTTTGTTAAAGGAGTGGCGTGGGGTGACTTCAATAACGATGGCAGGCCGGATTTGTATGTAAGTGTCAAGGGTGGGAGGAACAAGTTGTTCCGGAACGATGGGCCTGCTGCTGATGCAGGATCCGCAGCCGGATGGAAGTTTACAGATGTGGCGGAGCGGGCCGGGGTAGCTGAGCAGCGAGATAGTTTTGCAACGTGGTTCTTCGACTATGACAATGATGGATGGCCGGATATTTTTGTTGCCGGCTACTCTACGCATTCCATGCAGGATGTCGGGGCGTTTGAAACGGGGCATCCGTTCCAGGCCGAGGTTCCGCGGCTTTATCACAACAACCACGATGGAACCTTCACGGATTTGGCTAAGTCACTCCACCTGGATAGGGCTATCCTGACGATGGGCGCGAACTTCGGCGATCTGGATAATGACGGATGGCTGGATGTTTATCTAGGCACGGGCGAGTCGAGCTACGAAGCCCTGCTGCCGAATCGCATGTTCCGCAACAATGAAGGAAGAAGCTTTGAGGATGTTACGACTTCAGGTGGATTCGGGCACCTGCAGAAGGGTCATGCGGTAGCATTCGGCGATATCGAGAACAATGGTGCAGAGGATGTGTTCGAGGAGATGGGCGGCGCGTTTCCGGGGGACAGCTATCAGAGTGTGCTGTACAAGAATACAGCTGCGAAAAAGCATTGGATCACGTTGGAATTAGCTGGAGTCAGAACCAACAGGCTGGCGTTCGGCACGAGACTGGATCTCTCCATTGTCGAAAATGGGAAGGTCAGGCATATCTATCGGACGGTTGGCTACGGATCCAGCTTTGGAGGAAACCCGCGACAGGTCCATGTTGGAGTAGGCGCAGCCACCAGTGTGAAGAGAGTGGAGATCAGCTGGCCGACGAGCCATAGCAGGCAGGTATTTGAGAATATTGCAGTCGATCATGCATACCGGGTGACTGAGGCTCAGCAGGAGCTGAAGACGATTGAACGGAAACCTGCGCTGATTGATATGCGCTCCAGTGAGAT
>CAZZUX010000095.1:0-15685 GCA_964657395.1 uncultured Ktedonobacteraceae bacterium | reverse complement strand
CGTCGCTTTCGCCGCCGGCGGTGCTGGGTGAAAGTTCGACTCCAAAACTGGTGCCATGGGATGCGGCACAGTCGTCTTACGTGCAGGAAAGCTTGCGATTATCGTCGGAAATCAACTCCGCGTTGACGCATGCCCAGGTGCCGGTATCGTTGGGAAGGACTTCCCTTCTGCCGCTGGATAACCTGACCTGTCCAGCGGTAGCGGTGGAGATAGCACCCCTTGGCAAGACAGGTGAGCAGCCAATCCCGCTGACCGACCCGGTTTACCAGAAACAGCTGCTGAGTGCGCTGGTGGCGGCCATTGAAGAGTGGCAGCACGACTGGGTTCCGCATTCATGAGCCAGCCTTCCAGGCCATCATCACGAGCCATGGCTCCGCATGGCTTTGCCCATCATGTGTCGACCATCCCCCGTTATCAGAAGGTTCTGTTCTGGCTTCTGCTGTTGTCATCCATCGCGATGGCGACTTGGTTGATACGGCTGCATGAAAAAGCGCAGGACCGCATCCTGGCGACGGTAGAGCAGGCACCTCTAAGCGCGCCGGACACCGCATCCCTGGCGCCGGTGACGCTATTGCTTGCCAATGATTTCGATGGTTCACTCTCCCCCATCCAGCAGGGCCTGGAGCTCCCTGATCAGCCAAATACAAGGGCGCGTTTCTTGTTGAATCAGCTGCTGGCTGAATACGCCAAACCAAATGCGCTGCACCCAATCGCGCAGAATGCCGGGGTGGATGATGTCTTCCTGCTGCCGATGACCATGGAGCGCGACGGCATCACCGGGCAGATGGCCGTGGTAAACCTGAGCGGCAGCCTGGCGCAGGTGCATCCTTCCGGGATCGAACCGGAGACGATGACCCTGTTGTCGATGATCGGGACCTTGCATGCCAACCTGCCGGACGTTACAGAGGTACGCTTCCTGGTTGACGGCGAGCCGCGAGACACGCTCGCGGGCCATGCAGACCTCACGCGGACGTATCTCGCGTCCAGTGCGCCGAGCTCGGGTGGTGCCGCGGAGGAGTCGCAGCAATGACAGCGGTGCCGCCCGTCGAAAATGCACTGGCGCCGGTAGAAAAGCCAGGAGCTCTTCTTAAGATTGGTGTCTTCGACTCCGGGGTTGGCGGACTGACAGTACTGCATGCCCTGTTGCGAGAGGTGCCAATCGCCGACTACATCTACCTGGGGGATACGGCCCGATTGCCATATGGTTCTAAGTCACAGGCAACGATCGCACGCTATGCCGTATCAAGCGCACGATTCCTGCTTGATCAGGGTGCCCAGTTCCTGGTGATTGCCTGTAACACGGCAAGCGCGCTGGCGCTTCCGGAGATTCGCGAGGCGGCAAGAGCGTTCTCGGTGCCTGTACTGGGCGTGGTGGAAACGGGAGCTAACGCGGCACAGGCACACTCGAGAACTCACGACGTTCTCGTAATGGCTACGGCAGCAACAGTGGCCAGCCACGCTTACCTGGCGGAGTGCAGGGCGCGTGGCCTGCGTGCCTTGGAAAAAGCCTGTCCGCTTCTGGTGCCGCTGGTGGAAGAGGGCTGGGTCGATCATCCGGTCACCCAGGAGGTAGTGGATATTTATGTTCGCGAGCTACTCCTGGCTGCGGCTGAAACGCAGCTTATGCCGGATACGCTGGTGCTGGGCTGCACGCACTACCCCTTGCTCCGTGATGTGATTACACGAGCGGTGCCGCCGGCATTGAAGGTTATCGACTCTGCGGAAGTGACAGCGCGCCAGGCGGCGGAGTTGTTGCGTTTAAACGGCCTGCTGAAGGCATCGACAGAGGCCACGGGCTCAGTGACGATCAGGCCGGTGACTCGTTTCTATGCGACGGACTCGATAGAGAAGTTCAGGTCACTGGGAGAAAGATTCCTCGGACAAAGCATCGATGGTGTTGAGCTTGTAGACCTCGGCGGCTGATATCCTTAGCCTTTGTTTCGAGACTGGCGGTTGAATCCGCTGCGGAAGTTTGAAGGAGCAAGCCAGAACATGATCTCTCTTGAAGGACGGAAGGCCGTCGTCTTCGGTGTCGCCAATAAACGCTCGATTGCCTGGGCCATTGCACAGAAATTGCACGCAGCGGGAGCCCACGTGGCGATCGGCTATCAGAATGAACGGCTGCGGCAGGAAGCAGAAGGATTGCTTGGAGATATACCCGGGGCAGAGGCTTTCCAGTGCGATGTCTCAAGAGATGAAGATATCGAGACAGCCTTCACTGGCTTGAAGGACCGCTTGGGCAAGCTGGACGTCCTGGTCCATTCGATTGGCTTTGCGCCGGCAGAAGAACTGAATAACGATTTTCTCCTGACCACTCGCGAAGGTTTCCGTATAGCGCATGATGTCAGCGTCTATTCCCTAATTGCACTGAGCCGGGCAGCGGCACCGCTGATGACGGAAGGCGGCGCTATCACGACACTGACCTACTACGGCTCGCAGAAGGTGGTGCCGCGCTACAACGTGATGGGTGTCGCAAAAGCAGCGCTTGAGGCGACAGTGCGCTATCTTGCTGCAGATCTGGGCAGGAAAAACATCCGGGTGAATGCAATCAGTGCCGGTCCAATTAAAACGCTCGCCGCGCGCGGCATCGGCGGACTTGGCGAAATGCTAAGTGCACACAAGGAACGCGCTCCGCTCGGTCGTAATACGGCACAAGCGGAAGTGGGCGATGCTGCGCTGTTTCTGTCATCAGACATGGGCGCCGGTATTACTGGTGAAGTGATGTATGTCGATGCCGGCTACAACATCATGGGTTTCTAGTTGCGAGCTTCATGGAGGCGGCTCAGGCTGCTTCCTTTTCCTTATCCCGCTGACGGTCTTCGTTGCCAGCTTTCTGCGAGTCGTCAGCTTTCTGTTTGCCTTCAATCTCCTCTTCGGCATTCTGGTTCTTGTCCGGGTGATCATCGGGGTCGCCACTTTGTTCCGGGTTTCCACTATCGTCGTCTGTTACCTCAACGATACTGATGGCTCCATTGCGTTCAAGAATCGCGTACTTCACGCAGCTGAGATCCTTCAGTCCGCGACCGCGAGCCGCTGCCATAACATCCGTGTCCTGAATGCGCATCTTATGCAGAGTTTCGGGGCGCCACTGGCCATTCTCAAGCAACACCAGCGGGGTGCCATCGACGACGCGGCCCACGAAAGCGTAACGCTGTTTTAGATAAGCCACGAGCACGTGCATGAGGCTGACCGTCATGACAACGCAGACAGCATTTGTCATGGATCGGTCATCTCCAACAATCGACTGGATTGTGATGCCGCCGATAAAGAAGATCAAAACAAATTCAAATGGCGTCATCTGTGCGCCCGGGCGTCGGCCGATGAAGCGGACGATGACGAGCATGAACAGATAGCCAAAGATGGCGCGTGCGATAGTTCCCATATTTCTGCCGAGCCAGGCCTTTCCTACGGAAGTACAAAAATGCTGGTGTCGACCTGCCCCGATCCGGGCGCGCCAATCTGCAACTTGAAGACGCCCGTCTCTCCAGGTTCGAGAGCGAACTGAACCGTAGGCGGCTGGCGCCTGTCGCCAACCTGCATATCGCTCACTTTGAAGGTGTAGAGAATGCCTCCATCGAGCGGCGTGGAACTGACAGGCTGCGGAATGATGCGCTGGTTGCCAAGCGGATCCACATAGTTCTGGCAAAGCCACAGTTGCACTTGGCCGTTGTGAATAGCATTGGGCGCGAAGAGCACGGACAGGATGGACGGGGTTCGAAAGCGCTCGATGTGCTCGTACTTCACCGTGAAGGAGCGATCCGGCGGCTGTACCTGCGCCTTGGCAATAGGTCCGCGACCAAAGGCGCCGAGTACGTCCAGTAAGACCAGGATGGCAAAAAAGGTCCAGACGCCGCGCTCATACTTCCACCATCTGCGCTGGAAAGCGAGGTCGGAGCCAACAGCGATCTCGTTATTTACTTTGGCTACTGAATCTTCGACTGGAGATTTTTCGTAAGGAACTGCCATGTTGTTTGCCTGCAAGTGAGATGCAGACAGAAGCTTCTGTCGTGTATTCCGCTTTAAGTGCTTTCATGTGAGCAGGAAGATGCCCAGAGGTCTAGCTGAGGACCGGAACCTGCCAGGAGGCCGCGATATGCCGTGAATCCCCGCTGCGGTGAACGAGGATGATACTGCCGTGGACGGAAGCAAGGAGGCTCGGAAACTTCTCGCCCCATTCAATCAGCAGAATGGCCGAAGGATCGTTGCGGATCTCGTCCAGGCCCAGGGAGTAAAGCTGGCGCGCGTCGTCCAGACGATACAAATCGAGATGATAGAGAACTACATCCGTGTCTCCGGCCGGATGGCGCTGGCTCCCTGAGTGCAGGGTGCCACGATATTCATGCATCAGGGTGAACGTCGGGCTTGTGACCTCTTCTGGATCCGCCGCGGCGACTGCCATGGCAATCCCTTTAACAAGGGTAGTCTTTCCAGCGCCGAGTTCACCCTGCAGGATCAGGCAGAGACCGGGCTGAAGAGATGCACCCAGCGCCAGCCCGGCAGCGATCGTCTCTGATGGGGAGTGGGTGTCGAACTCTGCGCGGAACGAAGTCATGCCCGCGGATTTCTGATGTCCGAGCGGCGAAGCCCGGCAGCCAGGGATCCCGGTAGACTTTGCAGCCAGGTATAGCCTTCGGGTGCTTTGCCGATCCGCGATGAACTCGAAGGTGCGCGAAACTGGAAGGCTCGCCAGAGATGGTCGATGACGTCGGTGGCCAGGAGGGTGTGCTCGTTCTGAGCCGCGACAGCGAAGTCCGCGGCAAGGCCATGGAGGTAGACAGCAGCTTCTACAGCGACGCCGGGATCGTCACCGTCATGGATTCCGTACTGACCGAGCATGGCGGCGACCACGCCCGTCAGGATGTCGCCACTGCCACCCTTAGCCAACCCCGGATTGCCGGTTGTATTGATGGCGAGACGGCCGTCCGGATGCGCGATGATGGTGCGCCAGCCCTTAAGGACCAGGATGACCCGGTGCTGCGTGGCATAGGAGCGAGCGACGTTTTCGCGGTCGGCCTCGACCTCCTTGATACTTTTATCGACCAAGCGAGCCATTTCACCGGGATGTGGCGTTAGGACCATCACGCGATTCTTACCATTCAATGGAAACCTGCGACTGGCAATCGCATTAAGAGCATCTGCGTCGAGCACGATCGGCAGATCGGTCTTTTCGATGAGGCCGAGAACAAAGTCCTGCGCATCGGGATCCTGGCCTAGCCCAGGGCCGATAGCAAGCACGGACTTCTTCTCGAGCAGATGTTTGAGGTTGACGGGATTCAGATTCTCGGACGAGATGGCGCCGTTTGGACCGGCGAGGAGGGGCTCCGTCATCAGCACCGGACTGATGCCCGCGACCGTTGGCAGGATGGAGGGAACGACGCCGGCAGTGACCAGACCCGCGCCGGTCCGAAGAGCGGCAAGAGAGGCCATGGCGGGCGCGCCGGCCTTGCCGGCGGCGCCGCCAATGATCAGGATATGACCAAATCTACCTTTGTTGCCATCCGAGTTTCGGGGAGTCTCGGTAATCTGCTTCGCCTGACCAGCCCAATGCAGGTTGGTGGCAGACTGGATCGCCTCAGCGGGCGAGCCTATCGACGCAACGACGATGGGACCCTGCTGGAGATTGCCGGCCCGCGTAAGCTTGCCGCCTTGCGCGAACTGGCCGGAGACATGCGCGAGTTTCGGTGCTGTGAAGGTGACGACTGCGTCTGAAGGAAAGGCACCTGGTTGCGTAAAGGCGCGATTGTCTGCTTCCCAGCCGGAAGGCAGGTCGACGGAGATGATCGGTGTTTCAGGATAGCGTAGCAGCAGGTCGCGAGCTGCTGTCGCCAGTCCGCGGAGAGGCGGCTGAAAGCCGGTGCCGAGGGCTGCATCCACGAACAGGTCGGCGGCATCGCAGAGGTTGGTGATTACGATGCTGTTCAACTGCGAGGCTTCGTTGATCTCCGAAGGAGGCGTTGACATCGCGGCCAGCATCTCAGCTGCTTCGCCCTGTACCTCGATGCACCTGCCGAGCAGCAGGACGGCTACTTCGCGGCCGGAGGCGGCCAGATGCCGAGCAGCCACATAACCATCGCCGCCGTTGTTGCCCTTACCGCAAATGACTACGACACGGCGGGCATCAGGCACTTCATCCAGGATGAAGGTGGCGACAGCCCTGCCTGCATTCTCCATAAGTTCTTTGAAGGAGACTCCAAACTCGGAGGCAGTGCGGGCGTCAGCAGCAGCCATCTCGGCAGCGGTCAGGATCTTCATAATGATTAGATTCTAGGACCGATTTCTGCAGCTTGCGGTCGTTGAAGGTTTTAGTCGGAGGATGACCAACGGAAAAGGCCTCCCGAAAGAGGCCTCAGATCGCGACAAGCGCAGCAACTTACTGCGTGATGCCGACCGTGGCAGCCTGACCGCCCTGTAGTGGACCCCGGCTGGCATTGGCGAAGTAGCTGTGATCCCAAAGGCTGCGGTAAAACACGCCGGTCAACTCTGCGGCCTTTGGACCGAAGGTGGGTCTTCCACCCTCAAGAAAGATGACAGTGGCGATACGCCCATACGAAGTGTCAGCGAACGAAGCGAACCAGCCGTAGCGTATACCGTTCGCCGAGCAGGTGCCGGTCTTGCCGAGGACAGGAAGTTCGTCAAAGCTGGCACGCAGGGAGCGAGCCGTGCCGTACTGGACAGCTGCACCCATCCCTATGGAAATCTCAGGAATAACTTTCGAGATATCGAGATGGCGCTTCACTTTCGGCTCGAAGTTAACAGATTCGGCAGGGGTGGTCGGATGCTGCAGGTAGTAAAGTGTACCGCCGTTGGCGATCGCTGAGACCAGGGCCCCAAGCTGGAGCGGCGTCATGGAAACGCCTTCACCAAAGGAGCACATGCGGCCTACACCGCCGGCGCTTTCTGGCAGAACTGTATTCGGATAAATCCCCAGCTGTTCGCCTGGAATGTTCCAGCCTGCGAGTTCTCCCAGGCCGAACTGATTGGCGTAGTGACGAACCCGGTCGAAGCCAAGCTGGCGACCGATCGTTTCGAAATAGAGATTGTTCGAGTGCGCAAGTGCCTCGGTGAGGTTCAGGCGATAGCCTCCGCCGAGGTTCACCGGGGAATCCTTGGTGATGATGCCCTCTTCAAGTGCAGCAAGAGCGACTGAAACCTTGATGGTAGAGCAGGGTTCGGCACCGCTGGAAAGAGCCAGCTTCTGGTTAACCATAGCCAGGATGCGTCCGGTGTTCGGATCAATGGCGACCACGGTCCCATTCATGTTGCCAAGTGCTTCCAGGGCTGCCTGGCGCACTGTCGGATCTTCACCAGCGACCGAGTCTGTTGCGGTAAGGTCAGTCTCGGCGAACGAATTACCGCTGAAATGCTCGTAATAGCGGTGACGAACAAGAACAGCACGCCGCAGACGTCCGTTGCGACCGCGAACATAGGTCACAACGCGGACGGTGGAAGGACGGTGGCCACGGGAATGACTTACGACACCTCGATGCGCAGCACTCGTGTGAGCACCAGTCTTGTGAACGGCGGCGGAATGCTTTCCGTGGTGTTGCGTCACAGCCTGGGCAGGTTTGCCCTGGCTGCAAACCAGACCGATGAGAAGACCGAGATAAAGAAGTCGCTTCATGAGTAGCCCTGTGCCACAGGTTAGAACCCCGATGTTAACGGAAAGACTTACGAGGCTCAGATCTTATTGTAGCTGCTCCATAAGGGCAGCTTGTGCGGAGTAACCGTGAGACAGGACCGTGAGTGCTCTTTGTGAGCTGTCGCGGTCCTGACCTTCTAACCTACCTACTTGGTGTCGTTTACGGGCCCTACATGGGGCCTTTCCGGAATCGGACAGGGATCCCTTCAAGTACTTCAGCCGTTTGAGCCGGCACTGTTTTGTCGCCAGCGGTACCGTTACCTGCATTAAAGCGCGGAACGCCTCAGCTCGCAGTGGCTAGAAGTGCGCAGATGACCGCACGTTGGTGGTATGACGCTGAAAACTACGTTGTCTGCGCTACAGGCCGCCCCTCCGCATAAAGGCCGGAATGTCCAGGTGCTCCATATCCTGTCCTGGATCTTCTTCGGCAAAAACCTCTGGCGTAGCAGGAGCCGAATGGGACATTGTCGACAGGATTGTGCTGTCAGCAGCATGGTTTGCTACCTGGTCGGCATGACCGGGTTCGGCTGCAAAGACGTCGAGGAAGCTTCCAGGCTCTTCTGCTACCGGCGCCACGACGGGTGCACCGGCGCCGAAGACGGTGTCACCGAAGTCAGCATTGCGGGTGGCCCATTGAGGCTTGCTGCTGGCCAGGGGCTTGCCCGCTGAACGTGGTGCCGCTGCGGGAGCGTTCTGCGATTCGGCGGCGACTTCGCTCGCGAACCGCGGCTTGGATGGGCGGCTCTCCACTGGAACCGGCACCGTTGCATCTGTGAAAACGGCACCGCTGAACAGCTTGGAACGCTTGTCGTTCTCGTGGTTCTTCTGAATCGGCGAATTGCCCTGGCGGAAGCCCGTAGCAATAACTGTGATCTTGACCTCGTCACCCATTCGCTCATCGAGGACGGCGCCAAAGATGATGTTGGCGTCCTCGTGTGCAGAGTTCTGAATGAGCGTTGAGGCCTCATTGACTTCACTGAGCTTGAGAGAGCTGGAACCGCTAATGTTGATGAGGATGCCCTTGGCACCATCGATTGCTCCGGCTTCAAGCAGTGGTGAAGCCATGGCAGCCTGCGCAGCTTCAATCGCACGATTAGTGCCAGCGCGGACGGCAGTGCCCATCACGGCGTAGCCCATCCCGGCCATCGTGGTTTTCACGTCGGCGAAGTCGCGATTGATAATACCTGGGATGGTGATGATGTCCGAAATCCCCTGCACGCCCTGACGAAGGACGTCGTCAGCGATGCGGAAGGACTCGAAAAAGCCAGCATCTTTCGCCACGGCGAGCAGCTTTTCATTCGGTATAACGATCATGGTGTCAACCGAATCAAGCAACTCCTGCATGCCACGCTCGGCCTGCTGCATGCGCCGTTTGCCTTCAAACATGAACGGCCGTGTGACAACGGCGACAGTAAGGGCGCCCATTTCGCTGGCGAGCGAAGCTATGACCGGTGCCGCACCAGTGCCGGTGCCACCACCCAGTCCGGTGGTGACAAACACCATGTCCGCGCCTTCCAGTGCTTCGATGATCTTCTCCGAATCCTCAAGCGCTGCGCGGCGACCCACGTCGGGATTGGCACCGGCACCAAGACCGGCGGTAAGCTTCACGCCGAGCTGAAGTTTGACAGGTGCCTGGGAGAGTTGAAGGGCTTGGACGTCAGTGTTTGCTGCAATGAATTCCACGCCTTCGACCTTGGCCTGGATCATGCGGTTGACTGCGTTGCCACCGCCTCCACCGACGCCGATGACTTTGATCTTCGCGCCGTTCGGGACTTCGTCGGTGTATTGAATGCGGATTTCGTCGGGGTTCTGGTTGTTCATCGGTATCGACTCCATTTTTCGAAGTATCTCTGCAAATTTCTGACTTGGGGATAGCGTTAAAGGCTACCCGCGAAGATTGCGCGAAGTTTGGCTCGAAGACCCTGATCTTCTGCCGCCTTGATGATCTGCGTGCGATGGGTGTAGAGAAGCATACCGATGGCAGTTGCGAATTCAGGCTGCACCAGGTCCTCCGGCATGCGCGAGAGCGGGACGGGATAGCCAATACGGGCAGGAACGCGCAACAGGCTCTCGACTATATCAATGAGACCTGCCAGCCGAGCGCCTCCGCCAGTAAGAATACTGCCGGCACCTAGTGCTTCGAGCACACCACCCTGCCGAAGATTATCCCGAAGCATATGAAAAAGTTCACGCGCTCGCGGTTCAAGAATTTCGCTGATGAAGCGCTGGGAGATGATACGCGGGGGCTTGCCGGCGGCACCGCTGATCTCAACCTCATTGCTGGATGGCACCGCGGTCACCACGCAATTGCCATAGTTGATTTTAAGAAACTCGGCTTCTTCCAGAGAGATATGCAGGCCTACGGCGAGATCGTTGGTAAAGTGGTCGCCGCCGATTGGAATGACTGCCGTGTGCGCAACTGAGCCTTCGAAGAAAACCACGATTTCCGTAGAAGCGGCACCTATCTCGATGAGACATATACCGAGTTCGCGTTCGTCTGGTGAGACAGTGGCTTCAGCGGCAGCGATCCCTTCGAAGATCGTGTCAGTCACTTCGAGCCCTGCCTTATTGGCGCACGTGACCAGGCTTTGTGAAGCGCTTGCTGAGCTGATGACGATGTGTAGATTCACTTCGAGGCGATTGCCCACCATGCCGACTGGGTCGTGGATGCCCGGCTGTTCGTCGAGAATAAATTGCTGCGGCAGAAGGTGGAGAACTTCGCGATCGGCGGGAAGGGTTACGGATCGGGCGCGATCAACTGTAGCGCGAACGTCTTCCCGGGTAATCTCGCGCAGACGGGTGCCGAGTGAGATGCCGCCGCGGCTGTTGACACCGCGGACATGAGCTCCGCCAACACCGATGACGCAGTGATCGATGACAGCATGAGCGACTTGCTCGGCTTCGTTCGCGGCATGGGTAACGGCGCGAATAGCGGGACCAAGATCGGCGACCAGGCCTTTGCGCATGCCTTGCGAGCGAACCTGCGCATGGCCCCGGTAGCGCAGTGCCCCTTCATAAAGCTCGGCTACGAGTACGCGCGTTCGCGAGCTGCCAATGTCTAAAACGGTAATGAGACCATCGTCAGTCTGACTCATGTCCTATTCCAGGGATCGCGAGGAGCTGGCGTGCTGATTGGAGCGGGAGGCTAGATGTGCAGCTTTGTGAACCTTGTTTCTGATTCGGAAAGCTGCTTTCGCCGGATGCGTGGGCGGATGAGTGGAGTGAGTCGGCTTGTTAGCTGCGGAACGGCGAGAAATTCTGGACGCAGATGGCTTGAGCGGCGAAGTAGCAGCAAGCGTCGGCGTGGTATCGACCTTGTCGCCGCTCACTGGATCGCTGGCTGCACCTTTTGCCATCTCAAGCACTGTTTGTCGATCGTAACGCAGGTCGATGGCTGCAAGGTGTGGATATTGCTGGCGCCATTGTGCCAGATGCTGCTGGTACAAACGGTACCTCTGGGCGAAGCTCTCATCACCGAAATGGACAAGGATATCGGTTCCGGCCGACGGCATCAGCGCACGAATATCTTCCGGATCGGAAACATCGACCTCACTCAGCTGTTGCGAGACTGGCGGTGCGTTGGCGGAGTGAGCGGCACCTGCGGCACCAGCGCCCGCGTTATCGAGGGCAGTGACGAAGGTCTCATAGATGTGCATGCGCTCTGCACGGGTCTGCGGTGGATCGTCGGGACTGATACCCACAACGACGGGGAAAGAATAGTGCCGAGACGCGAGCATGGCTGGCGAAATGGGGAGGATAGCGCCCGCTGCATCGACCAGGTCAATCCTGCTGCCCTGCCGGAGAAAGGCAGCCGGCGTGCGTTCGACAACGGAGACGCGCAACCGATTCGGCAGCAGGCGCATGACTGTGGCGCTTTGCACCCAGGCTAGCTGCTGCAGTTCGCTGCGTCGCGTTGTAATCGGTATCGAGAATATGTTGCGGTTCAAATCGGAGGCAAACACGCTCAGGATCTCCGCGCGGCCCAATTGGTTGATCCCGCTCGCGTCTACTGACGATGCTCCGTCGAGCCGAAAGCGAGGATCATGCAGAAAGAAGCCGCGCACCAGCATGAAGCCGGAAGTGACGATGCCGAGTACCGCAACCAGGGCAAGTGCAAGCCCGATTCGTCCCCACTTCGTAGCAAGGATTGAGGTTCGGCGCACGTTACGGGAAAGTGGTGTACGGCGCCGCGCGCGGGAAACTCCGGGATCATCCGTGGCGTCGCTTGAGCCATCGTCAAAGTCACTCAACTGTTCGTCGAAGTCGCGGAGCATGGCCTCGCGTGCGCGGCTGGAGCGGGCACGGGAACGAACGGCTGAGTCGGCGAAGTCGCCACGCGAGGACGCCGGTCCGTCGTCGAGACGAGCTGGAGAGGAAGCGCGCCGCTTTGCGCGCGGCCGGTCGACGGGATCGGGACGGTAGAAGTCCTCGAACTCGTCTTCGTAGGCAGCGTCGTAAGCCACGGCGGCGGCGCTGCGCGGCGGAACACGGTCGCGCAGCATCCGATCGTCGTTCATGGATCTGGTTTTCGCCACGCCCGAGCAAGGTCGTGAGAATCGCCTGTTTCACTATAGCGCGGCTGCGGGCGCGAACAGGCTAAGGAATCACCCGAGACCGTGCAGGTATCCGCGTGAGAACTAGCGGGCGCTTTTGCAGGCCGCTGATGAACGTAAGAGAATGCTTGCAGTTGTGAGCGAAAGGAACAATGGCACTCTTCTTCGGTGAAGGATCGGTATCCACAGAGTTGTCGTCGGATGATCTCCGCAAAGCTCTGGAGAGTGCGCTCGCAGCGCTGGGTGAACGCAGGCGAGTGCTGATTGTTCCGCCGGATGCATCGCGCCTGCATTCGCGAGCAGGTGAGCTGACGCAGATGGCATACGCGCATTACAATGCCACCGTCAAAGCGATTCTGCCGGCCTTGGGGACACATGCGCCTATGAGCGAAGATGCCATCGCTCTGATGTTCGGAGAGGTGCCGAGAAGTCTGTTTCGCGTGCATAACTGGCGTACTGACGTGATGACCCTCGGCGAGGTGCCGTCGAGCTTTGTGAAGGAGCAATCCGAGGGCAAGCTCGACTACGCATGGCCCGCTCAGGTCAACCGCCTGATTGTTCATGGTCCGGAGGATAGAGGTGCTGGTGGTGCCTTCGATCTTGTCTTGTCCATCGGCCAGGTGGTGCCGCATGAAGTAATCGGAATGGCGAACTACAACAAAAACATCCTTGTCGGTACCGGCGGTATGCAAAGTATCGATCGAAGTCATTACCTGGGGGCGGTTTACGGCATGGAGCGAATCATGGGCCGGGCCGATACGCCAGTGCGACGGGTACTCAACTATGCGTCCGACCATTTCCTGAAAAGCCTGCCGATCGTGTATGTGCTAACGGTAGTCGGCCGCAGCGGGGATGGTCGGCTCGTAGTCAGGGGATTGTTCATCGGCAACGACAGCGAGTGCTTCGAGACGGCTTCAGCGCTGGCCCTCAAGGTCAACTTTACGATGCT
Organism: uncultured Ktedonobacteraceae bacterium; assembly: GCA_964657395.1. Lineage (GTDB taxonomy): Bacteria > Acidobacteriota > Terriglobia > Terriglobales > Acidobacteriaceae. The sequence goes on along the minus strand of CAZZUX010000095.1, from coordinate 2,544 downwards.
CGAGCGAGAGATCCGGAGAGCAGTGGTTTATCTCGATCCGCTTGAATTCCACAGCACCTGGCTGGGGAACAAGGCTATCTATCGGACTCGGATGGCACTCGCAGATGATGCAGAGTTGATCGTGCTGGCGCCGGGTGTGAAGGAGTTCGGGGAAGACGCCGGGATTGATCGACTCATACGAAAGTATGGCTATCGCGGAACGCCGGCGACTCTGGCCGCGGTGGCAGCGAATCCAGATCTTGCCGGTAACCTAAGCGCGGCAGCTCATCTGATTCATGGATCGTCGGAGGGACGCTTCCGCGTCACTTACTGTCCCGGCAGGTTGACGCGTGCGGACGTTGAATCGGTCGGCTTCGAATATGCAGACCTGGCTGCGATGAGCAAAAGGTATGATCCCAAAATGCTGAGAGATGGCTGGAACCACTTGGGCGGTGAAGATGTTTTCTACGTGAGCAATCCGGGGCTCGGATTGTGGGCAGTTCGAGATCGCTTCACGGATTAGATCGCCAGAAATCTACGTGGCAAGGGCGGTAGGGCGTCGTAGTTCGTCGAGGATCAATGGTGCAACCTGAGAAATGCTGCCGGCCCCCAGCGTCAGGATCGCATCGCCTTCCTTCGCGATATCAGCTACGGCTTCGGCAGCTTCGGCGAAGGAAGCTGCGTAGCGAGTGTCCGGACCGGCGCCTGCCTGCTGCATGGCGGCGACGAGAGCAGGCGCATTGATACCGGCAATCGATTCTTCGCTAGCCGCGTAAATGTCGAGCACCTCCAGCGTATCGGCGTCGCCGAAAGCAGTGAGGAAATCGGGAAGCAGATCCCGGGTTCGGGTATATCGGTGTGGCTGGAAGATGACGTGTATTCGCTTGTAGCCACAGGAGCGGGCGGCACTGAGAGTAGCGCGGATTTCTGTTGGGTGGTGGCCGTAATCATCGATGACCGCGATGCCATTCACAATGCCTCGGACCTGGAAGCGGCGATCCACTCCTCGAAAGCTGCGCAACCCTTCTATGATGGCGCCTGTTTCGATTTCAAGCTGCACGCCGATGGCGACCGCAGCAGTGGCGTTTAGAACATTATGAAGACCCGGTACCTGCAGGGTGAAAGGACCGAGAACCCGTGACCCATCGACGACCTCGAAGCGGGAACGAATCGGTGCCGCTGCAGCATCGCTGATCAGCTCTGAGGCACCTGCAGCCTCCAACGGGAGTAGCCGCAAGACAAAATCGGCCTCCGGCGAACGGCCGTAGGTGAAGAGTCGGCGCCTCACGCGAGGCAGGATGGCACGCAACAGATCATCATCCATGCAGACCGTGGTTGCACCGTAGAATGGCACCTTGTCCATGAAGTCGATGAATGCATTTTCAACATCTTGCATGTCGTGATAGCAGTCCATGTGCTCGCGATCGAGATTGGTGACGACCGCGAGAATTGGCGGGAGCTTAAGGAAAGAACGATCGCTTTCATCGGCCTCCGCGACCAGGTAGCGGGAGGTACCGAGGCGGGCATTGGAGCCGAGCGCGTCGACCCGACCACCAACCACGATGGTTGGATCAAGACCGCCTTGTGCCAGGACAGCGGCAATCATAGAGGTAGTTGTCGTTTTTCCGTGCATGCCGGCGACCGCAATACCGTACTTGAGGCGCATGAGTTCAGCCAGCATTTCAGCGCGCTGGATGACCGGAATCTTACGATGTCTGGCTTCGGCGACCTCAGGGTTACGCTCATTCACAGCCGAACTGGTCACAATCACAGCGGCACCTATAACGTTTGCAGCATTGTGCCCCTCGAAGATCGTGGCACCCAGTCCGGCCAGCCGGTCGGTGAGAGCAGAGCGGCGGAGGTCAGAGCCGGAAACCGGGTAGCCCAGGGTGAGCAGAATCTCAGCGATTCCGCTCATGCCGATGCCGCCAATACCAATGAAGTGAACCCGTTGTGCCTTCGCGAAAATAAGCTTGTCTCTCCCGAGGTACGATGCCCTAAGTACTATCCCACAAGCTGGCATTAGCTGGTTCACTTAAGGAGCCATGATCCAGGCGCCTGCACACAGACCATGGCCCGCAGGGTTACTGCTTAGCCTCCAGGAAGGCTGTCGGAAAAACAGGGGTTGGCGATTGCCGCAACTTTTCTTTTGGATTGTTGTTCTAACGAGTGTGGGTTAAGAACTAACCAGAAAGCCCGCAAGCTCGTTCACACTCCGTGGTTAGCGACGGTTGAGTCGTAGGCGGAGCGGATGGGGGTAGTGATGAAACTTCTTCGATATGTATTGATGCTTGGTATCCTCTTGAGCCCTGCTGCCTTGCTTCGCGCGAATGCTCAGGTCGACGTTGGTGTGGGCGTCGGCGGCGGCGGTGCCTATGCCGGTTATGGCTACGACGGTTATGACGCGGGCTACGCTGCGGCACCTGTTTGCGCCTATGGCTACTACAACTACTATCCATACAGCTGCGCACCTTATGGCTACTACGGCCCGAACTGGTTTGTCGGCGGCCTGTTTATCGGTGCCGGCCCCTGGTACCACGGGTACTGGGGTAATAGAGGCTTCTA
>CAZZUX010000094.1:0-15696 GCA_964657395.1 uncultured Ktedonobacteraceae bacterium | reverse complement strand
GTTTTATTGATCAGCTGCACGATCCGCGCCAGTCCGACAGCATCGAACGGCCGCGCAATCAGCTCCATGCCGAGGCCGCGCAGGTAGCCTTCCATGTCGGTTGCCGACGTCTTGAGCTGCTCTCTTTCAATGTTCGCGCGATACTGCCCAGCCCGTTCGCGATCCTCCTCGGTCACCGTCAATGACTCGAAGTATCCGGCCGCAGCAATCGTCGCTGCGTAGAAGGATGGGTCCTCGGGAAGCTCGGGCACCTGCACCTCCGGCAGCTCCTGGCGAACCAGGTTGCGTTCGAAGGGATTGTCGTCGGCAAACACCAGGGAATCAAGGCCGATATTGAGTGACTTTGCTATGTGCCGCAGGTTGCCGGCTTTGTCCTGCCAGTTCGCCACGAAGCAGGCAATATCCTTACGCTTCAACACCATGTCCGGATGCTGCTCGAACGGCGAGAGTGCATTGTGCTCATCGTTTTTGGAACATACCGCAAGAATGATGCCGCGGCGGGAAAGCTGTTGCGCATAGTGCTGAAAATCTACGAAGGCCTCGCCCATTGCCGATCCCTGGCCCAGGAGGATTCCTTCCAGCCCATCGTCGCCGATCACGCCGCCCCACAGCGTGTTATCGAGATCGAGCACCAGGCACTTTGACGAACGCCCTCGCAGGGCGGCCAGCAGGCGCCCCACGAGATCGCCATAGATATGTGAAACTCGCGGATGAATCTCCTGCTTGGAGCGATGCCACAATACTGCGTCGAACCACTGGGTAACGCCATCTTCCGCCGCGTAGCTGTCGGCTGCCAGCAGGTGGACCCCATGTTTGTCAGCCAGCGAACGCAGGCGGCTGTTCAGTTTCTCGATGACGGCCGCAGGCGATTCCGGATCACGCTGCTCATTATTCCCCAGCAGTCGCGAAAAGATCGGCAGGATGGTCTGATGGATGACCGTGGCCTGGAAATTGTCGCGGGCCGCGGACCAGCACGCAGTGATGTTCTCAAGCGCTGCCTCAAGTTCGCCGCGCGCGGAGGACGCGACGTGATGCGCATCCAGGGCCAGCAGTACGACATGGGGCCGAAAGTCCGTAAGCGATGAACCTGGTTCCAGCAGTTCTTGTCGATACTGCCCGTATTCCCCTTCGAAGACATCGATCCACAAGCCTCGGCGCAAACCTGCTACACGGATTGCCGGCGCCAGGTGGTGCAGTGTCGATGAACCCAGCATGGCCAGCCTCAAGGGCTCACCTGCTGCCGCGGGAGGCCCGGACGGAAAGAGCTTGCGTACGCTTCGATCCAGCTTGCCGGTTTCGAGAAAGTCGATGCGGTAATTTGCCGCGGCGACCAAATGCCGCCAGCGTGAGAGTTCCTCCGGCTGTTCACCTGCAGCGCGCAGAAAGGCATTCCATTCTGCGTGAGCCGGAAGCCAGGTTAATTCGATCAACGCACGTCTCCAATCCAAGTTGTGCTTGGCCAGACTTATAGTATGCACACGAAGACGCGCGCGTTATCTAGTGCACTCAAGTTGGTTCGATTGGCATGGATTGGACGGTGGTAACAAGCTGGCGCGAACGTGCAGAAAGCAAAGAAAAGGGCATCCCGTCACCCGGGGTGCCCTTTTCTTTCCTGATATGCGCCGGCTGCTGCCGGTCACGTTCCCAGAGAACCGATCTACCGCAAAGTAGGACAAGTACCACAACAGGCGGCCATGCGGACGCAAGAACTATCAAGCGGCAGAGCTCTCGTCTTGAGGCAAGAGTCTCCCCGGGGGAGGTCCCGAATCGTCATTCCCATGGCCCGCTGAGTTGAGCATGCCCGGGAAGAACGGTCCGTTATTTTGATGTGCTTGATTGCTGTAGTGACTGTTACATACGGGTCCCGGGATGACAAGATACTTGAGCCTTCTTGCGATCACACGAACGTGGTATCCGGCCAGATATGGGAAAAACGCGGGAAAAAGTCTGGTTTCTTTGTGACCCCCCTGCTAACTCACCTGACAACGCCGGCGGTGGCGCCCGAGCAACCCGGCATGGCTGCATTGACACCAACCATAAGAGCAGTTAGGTTGATTGCAGATGCGAGTTCACCTCCACCATCGTCATGACCACCATCATCATGCGAACAGCGTGCGGGCGAACTCTACTCGGAATTAGCAACATAGGTTAGACCGAGAGATGTGGAAAGGCCCGCCGGCGCAAGCGCAGCGGGCCTTTTCCTTTGCGGGCCATACACGAACGGTGAGAAAGAAAACGAGACAAGGAGAGAAAATGCAATCACAAGCGCAGCAAACCGACATCCCGATTGACTTTGCAAAAATGGATGGGCTGGCGCCGGCGGTCGTGCAGGATGCTCAAACCGGCCAGGTTCTGATGGTCGGCTTTGTGAACGAACTCAGCTATGCCAAAACTCGCGAGAGCGGGTACGTCACCTTCTGGAGCCGTACCCGCGGCAAGCTCTGGATGAAGGGCGAAAGCAGCGGCAACCGTCTTCGCGTCCTCGAAGCCTCGACCGATTGCGATAACGACACATTGCTCTTTCGCGTTCACGTGGAAGGGGATGGCCTGGTGTGCCACGAAGGCACCAAGGGCTGCTTCACAAAGCAGATCGCGATGCCCTCGCCTGTCAGCCTCACGGGGGCCAGGTAATGGCAGCTCAGAAATTACGGCTGGGCATCCCGAAAGGAAGCCTGCAGGATGCGACGATCGCTCTATTTGAGCGTGCGGGCTGGCGCATCTATGCGAACGGACGCTCTTACTTCCCGGCCATCGACGACGCTGAGATCGAGTGCATGCTGATCCGCGCACAGGAGATGGCCCGCTATGTCGACAAGGGTGTTCTCGATGCCGGCTTGACCGGTATCGACTGGGTTGTCGAAAGCGGTCGCCAGGTCACCAGTGTCACCAGCCTCACCTACTCCAAGCAGAGCCGCACCAAGGTCCGCTGGGTGCTGGCTGTGCCGGAAGATTCCAGCTATCAGCGTGCGGAAGACCTGGCAAACACTACCATCGCGACAGAACTGGTCGAGGTGACGAAGCGATACTTCGCAGAGAAAAGTGTTCCTGTGAAGGTGGAGTTCAGCTGGGGCGCCACAGAAGTCAAGCCTCCGATGCTGGCGGATGCCATCGTCGAAGTCACTGAGACTGGCTCCTCGCTCAAGGCCAACCGGCTTCGCATTATCGATACAGTGATGGAAAGTGAAACTCACCTGATCGCAAATCCGTTGGCCTATGCGGATCCGTGGAAGCAGCACAAAATTGACAATCTTGCCCTGATGCTGAAAGGCGCGATCGCCGCACAGGGACAGGTCGGCCTGATGCTGAACGTGGAGAAGGCAAATCTCACAGCCATTCTTTCGGTCCTGCCGGCATTAAATTCTCCCACGATCAGTGAACTCAGCACCACCGGCTGGGTCGCAGTCAACACCATCCTTGAGGAGAGTGTGGTGCGCGATGTTGTGCCGAAGCTGAAGGCTGCCGGAGGTACCGGCATCGTGGAATACCCGCTGAACAAGGTTGTACTCTAACGCTGCGCAGGAGAGACCGCAGATATGAAACTGCATGAGACCAGCGGGTGGAACGCAAAGAAGACGGCGAGACTCGTCGCTGCGCTTGAGCAGCGCGGCACCCTCTCGTCCAGCCGCGTGCTACCCGCGGTGGAGCGGATTGTCCGAGGCGTTCGCAGTCGCGGAGATAAGGCGCTGCTGCGATATGCGCGCAAGTTCGATAGTGTCCCCGCAGGACAGGCGTTGCGCATTCCTGAAGAGAGTTTGAAGGAAGCCCTGGATTCGTTGGAGCCACCTCTGCGACACGCGCTGGAGCAGGCCGCAGCGAACATTCGCGTCTTCGCACAGAGGCAGCTCGCGGGTGAGTGGGATATGGAAGCAGGACCAGGCGTCAGCACAGGTCAGCGCGTGCGGCCACTTGACGCTGTTGGCTGCTACGTGCCGAGCGGCCGTTATCCGCTGCCTTCCACGCTGCTCATGACCGTCATCCCTGCCCAGGTGGCAGGTGTTCCGCGCATTGTTGTTGTGTCGCCTAAACCTTCCCAGGCGACACTCGCAGCCGCGGCACTGATGGGTGTGCAGGAGTTTTACGCTATCGGCGGCGCGCATGCCATCGCCGCGCTTGCCTACGGCACAGCCACCATCGCTCGCGTAGACAAGATTGTTGGACCCGGCAACCAATACGTTACGGCAGCCAAGCGCCTCGTCTCCGGCGATTGCGGGATCGATATGCTTGCGGGTCCCACCGAAATCGGCGTGACGAGCGAAACCGGTGATGCTCATTACATCGCTGCAGATCTTGTCGCACAAAGCGAGCACGATGCCAATGCACTCGCCATCTTCATCACGACAAATGCAAAGCTCGGCAAAGCCGTGCTGAAGGAAACCATGCGGCTGGCGCGGACGAATAAGGTTGCCGCCACAGCACTCGCGAAGCATGGTTACGTGTTCATCGCAGCTTCGATTGAAGAAGCGCATGCGCTCACCAATCGTCTCGCCTTTGAACATCTCACCGTTGATTCCGAAGCGGATCTCGCCTGGGTTCGCAGTGCCGGCTCGGTCTTCATCAGCAAATGGTCTGCGCAGCCGCTGGGAGATTACATCTCCGGCCCAAACCACACTCTTCCCACGGGCGGTCTTGCGCATGTGCGTGGTGGACTGAGTGTGATGGACTTCGTGAAGGTGATGACCGTGCAGCGCTATACACAGGCGGGTGTGGCTGCATTTGGGCCGGCTGCTGTGGAGATTGCGCAGGCGGAAGGATTGCAGGGTCACGCAGAGGCTATCCAGGCGAGGCTCTCCCATGACTGATGTGGCGACTGCGCGCATGACGCCACGACCCCGGCAGGCAGTGGCGAATATGAAGGAGTATCATCCGCCGCTGGCTGGGCGTGATCGGCTGCGTCTCGACTTCAATGAGAATACGCTGGCATGCTCGCCGCATGTCCTCGAAGCACTTGCAAAGGTCGCGGCCGGAGATCTCACCAGGTATCCCGAACGCAGCGTAGTCGAAGAGCAGGTGGCGCATCATCTGCAACTTTCGCCCGAACAGGTCCTGCTTACCAATGGAGTTGACGAGGCTATCCACGTCCTGTGCCAGGCTTTCCTGGACCGCGGAGACGAGATGCTGCTGCCTGTGCCGACGTACACCATGTACGAGATCTATGCCTCATCTACCGATGCGCAGGTGATCACGGTGCAGGCAGGCGCGGACTTCGCGGTTCCATATGACCGGCTCCTTGCTTCGATCAGTGCGAAGACGAAGCTGATCTGCATCGCCAATCCGAACAGCCCGACGGGCAGCATCGTTACCCGCGACCAAATCGTCGCGATCGCTTCTGCTGCGCCGCACGCCATCGTGCTGGCCGACGAAGCGTACTTTCATTTCCACGGCGAGACAGTCATCGACCTCATCGGCACAATCCCGAACCTCGTCGTCGCCCGCACGTTCTCGAAAGCCTATGGCCTAGCTGGATTGCGGCTCGGCATGCTGGCTGCTGCAGACGAAACGATGCGATGGCTACGCCGGGTCATCTCGCCCTACAGCGTCAATTCGCTGGCACTCGCGTGCCTGCCCGCTGCGCTGGAAGATCAGGCCTACCTTGACTGGTACGTGGCAGAGGTGAAGCAGGCGCGGTCAGAAGTAGCTGGGAAACTGACAGGCATGCATGTTCAGCACTGGCCCAGCGCGGCTAACTTTATCCTGCTCCGGATTGGCGAGAAGCACGCCGCCTTCGTCGCCGCGATGCGATCGCGCAATATTCTTACGCGCGACCGTTCTGCTGATCCCGGGTGTGATGGATGCGTCCGTCTTACCATTGGCACGCGCGAACAGATGACGATCGCGATGCAGGCGATGCGTGAAGCATTGGAAGAGACTGGATGGAAGCCGGAATGACAGATCAACCTGCATCACCTCGCCATGCGGAACTGCATCGGCATACGACCGAAACAAAAATCGACCTGGCCCTGACCATTGAAGGCGGTGGTCACTACGACGTGCACACCGGTATCCGCTTCTTCGATCACATGCTGGAATTGTTCACGCGCCACGGTGCCTTCAATCTGACGCTCAAATGTGATGGCGATCTCGATGTCGATCAGCACCATACCGTAGAAGATGTCGGCATCGCTCTCGGTGAAGCGTTCGACAAGGCTCTCGGCGACAAAAGAGGAATCCTGCGCGCCGGCTATTTTCTGATGCCCATGGACGAGACACTCGGCATCGCTGCTATCGATCTCAGCGGCCGCGTCGCCAGCGTCGTAACAACACTGGTCGATGTCGCGACCGTAGGTGACCTGCAGACTGAACTCGTCGAAGACTTCTTCGAAGGCTTTGCCCGCGGGGCGCGAGCCAATGTGCACGTCAAGACCATGTATGGCCGATCCAATCATCACAAGATCGAAGCGCTCTTCAAAGCCTTCGCGCGCGCTCTGCGCGTGGCATGTTCGCGGGATCAGCAGCTGGGCGAGATGCTGCCCAGTACCAAGGGTCTGCTCTGATGATAGCTGTCATTGACTACAAGGCCGGCAATCTTACGTCGGTGCTTAAGGCACTTCATGCGCTCGGAGTCGCGGACGCGGTCGTCACGGCTGACCCTCAAGCTATTCGCCGGGCGAGCAGGATTATCCTGCCCGGCGTGGGTCACTTCGCGTCCACCGCCGTCCTCACCGAAAAAGGAATCACTGCTGCTGTCAAAGATCGCACAGTCGATGGCGTTCCATTTCTCGGCATCTGTGTCGGCCTGCAATGGCTCTTCGAAGGCAGTACCGAAGCTGAGCATGTCGCCGGATTGGGCGCGTTCCCTGGAAAGTGTGAACGCTTTGCGCCCGGAGCGAAGGTGCCTCACGTCGGCTGGAACTCCATTCGCATCACACCCGGCTCGCGACTTATGCGAGGCGTGGACGACCAGTCGTACGTCTACTACACGCATTCCTACCGTGCGCCTCTCGTACAAAGCACAGTGGCTGTGACTGAATATGGAGAAGCATTCTCGGGCGCGGTTGAACAGGCGAACATCATGGGAGTTCAGTTCCATCCGGAAAAATCCGGCGCGGTCGGATTGCAGGTTCTCAAAAACTTCCTGGCATGGACGCCGGCATGCTGACCCGTCGCATCATCGCGTGTCTTGACGTCAAAGCCGGCCGGGTCGTCAAAGGCATCAACTTCGTCGATCTCACCGACGCCGGTGACCCAGCCGAGCTGGCTGTGCGTCACGCCCGGCTTGGTGCCGACGAGATCGTCCTGCTCGACATTACGGCTACTCATGAGGGCCGCGGCACGCTCACCGATACGGTCCGGCGCACAGCCCGCGATCTCTTTATTCCCTTTACGGTTGGCGGCGGCATCCGCACGGCGGACGATGCCGCGGCTGTGTTCGATGCCGGGGCCGACAAGGTGAGCATCAACTCGGCAGCGCTCGAAAATCCGGCTCTTATCGACGACATCGGCTGCAGTTTCGGAGCACAGGCCGTCATCGTTGCAATCGATGCACGTCGCGGGAATACACCTCCGAATCAGGCCGGCGTCTTTGTGAATGGAGGCCGAAAACCCGCAAACCGCCTAGTACTGGAATGGGCCCGCGAGGCAGAGCAGCGCGGCGCAGGCGAGATTCTCCTGACTTCAATGGACGCGGATGGTACACGTGGGGGCTTTGACTGCGAACTCACCGCTGCAGTCAGCGATGCCGTGCAGATTCCCGTTATCGCCTCAGGGGGCGCCGGCACTGCCGCGCATTTTGTGGAAGTGTTCGGACGCGGTACTGCGCAGGGTCACGCCGATGCTGCGCTTGCGGCGAGCATCTTTCATTACGGCATTTCGGATGCACGCTCACTGAAGCAGCAGCTCGAGCAGGCCGGCATTCCGGTGAGGCTGCCATGCTGATCCCTTCCATTGACCTGATGGGCGGCCGTATCGTGCAGCTGGTGCAGGGCGAAAAGCTCAAGCTGGCCTTTGACGATTTCGAATACTGGATCGAGCGTTTTTCCAAATACCCGATGGTGCAGCTCATCGATCTCGATGCCGCTATGCGCCAGGGCGAGAACCGCCGGCTCATCGAACAATTTTCTAAGCGCCTCCCCTGCCAGGTAGGCGGTGGCATCGGAAGCATCGATCGCGCGCAGGCAATGATCGCTGCGGGCGCAAAGCGGGTCATTCTCGGTTCGGCCCTGTTCGGCGAGGACGACGATGGCGATGAGCATCTCGCCTCTGAGTCGAAGCTGATCCGGCGCAGGTTCGCTGCAGAACTTGCAGATGCCGTCGGACGTGAGCATCTTGTTTTCAGCGTAGACACCAAGCAGGGGAAAGTTGCTGTCAAAGGCTGGAAGGAGCAGGTCGATCTTTCGCCGGCAAACGCCATGCGCGGCCTGGAATCCTTCTGCAGCGCCTTCCTCTACACCCATGTCGATAAGGAAGGAACCATGCAGGGCTTTCCGGTCGACATTGCGAAGGAACTTCGCAGCGTCACGCTACGTCAACTGATCGTAGCCGGAGGCATTCGCGAGCAGGCAGAGATCGACACCCTCGATGCGATGGGAGTGGATGCCGTAGCAGGCATGGCCGTCTACCTGGGACGTCTCGCCACCTGAACTTCAGCGGATCTTCGGGACACGGCGGCGTGCGACTGCATCGCGTCTGCCAATCAATGCGCCGACAACGGCGAACAGGAGCGCGAAACACGCAGCTGGAACTGCCTGTGAAGCATGATGCCGAAGAAGTCCAAGCAACGCAGCAAAACTCCAGCCGAGAGCCAGTCCGTACCAGATGAAGTGACGCCGCATCTGGCAACCATAAGACACTTTGCGACGCTTGGCCACATCGCGAATCCAACAACACAGAATCGCTGGGCAGCTTTTGGGAGTGCGGTTGGCTGCTAACGTGGTAAGACAAGCGCCAATACCGGTGTCGAAGAAGGCAGGCAGACTATGGACATGACAGCAACACTACCCGGCTCGGCACGGCTCGCTCATCGCCTCGACGAGGTCGGCTTCTCGGACATCGTCAAAATCCGCAACAAGGTGATGGACTTGCGCGCTCACGGCGAGACCGTACACGCTTTTCATGGTGGCGAGCCATTCTTCGCTACACCCGAAGCCGTGAAGCAGGCTCTGGTGCAGGCAGTGGCGGAAGATCGCACAAAGTATGCGCCTTCCTCCGGCATTCTGCCGCTGCGTAAAGCCATCGCCGACAAATTGCAGTCTCGCAACGCCATGGCCGGCGCTGGCGCGGAAGATGTAATCGTCACCGTGGGTGGCGCTCATGGTTTATGGGTCACCTTTCAGGCTGTCCTCAATCCGGGCGACGAGGTACTCGTCTTCTCACCCTACTGGACGCCGATCGCCGACATGGTTCGCGCTGCTGGCGCCTTGCCTATTTTCGTGCCCACGATTGAGGCACGCGCCCATGGCATTGCGGCGACCTTGCAGCGCTATGCCAGCAGTACAACCCGGGCCGTCTATTACAACACTCCGCAAAATCCCAGTGGCGTCGTCTTTACCCGACAGGAGGCAGAAGAAACCGCTGCGTTCGTGCAACAGCGCGATCTGCTCGTCATTGCCGACGAAGCCTACGAGGATCTTGTCTACGAAGGCGAGCATGTCTCGATCGCCTCTCTGCCCGGGATGGCGGAACGCACTGTCACCGTTTACACCTTTTCGAAAAGCTACGCGATGACCGGCTGGAGAATCGGCTACGTCGTCGCGAAAGAACCCTTCATGACTGGCTTGAAGAAGCTTGTCCTCTATTCCACCAATGGCGTGACCACCATGGTGCAGTACGCCGGACTCGCAGCATTGCAAACCGGTCAAGCCGACCTGCAGGCGCGGAATGTCGAGTATCGCAAGCGCCGCGACCTGCTGGTGAACGGCCTGCGCGAGCTTGGCTTTACCTGCGACATGCCACAAGGCGCGTTCTATGCTTTTCCTGAATCAGACCGTGTAAATCGCGATAGCCGCGAGGCCGCCGGCCTGCTGCTTGAAAAAGCGTACGTTGCTACGATTCCCGGCGTCGTCTTTGGAGCAGAAGGCGAAGGGCATCTTCGCTTTGGATACGCCACGGGACCCGCTGAAATTGCAGCAGGACTCGAGGCACTGAAAGCAGCACTTCGTTAATTCAATTTCAGGCGTCAGGATTCGTCACTCGTTTGCCCGCATCAATCCGAACACCAACCGGGTTTGCACCAGACCTTCATCCCTCAGAATCAAAGGCCCTGTATGAACATGGCAAGAACAAGACATAAGCTGCTGCTGCTGAGCCTCATCCTGCTGCCGCTGCCGTTCGCGGCAAATGCGCAATCGTCGTCAGAAACTCTCGTCGCTTCCAGCAGCCTCGCATCGCTCCCGGATGCGCCTGATCCAATCCAGGCGACTCTTCCTACGGGTCCTCAGAAGCCATCCACTACTGGCACGTATGTGCAGGGTAAGCAGACCAAGCGCATTCTCGGGATCGTTCCTAACTTCCGAGCCGTTAGTGCTGACGTGAAGCTGCCTCCTCAAACAACCAGGGAAAAGTTTCAGGGCGATGTGCAGGATTCATTCGACTACTCTGCCTTCATCTTCGCCGGCATCCAGGCCGGCGTCGCGCAGGCGCAGAATTCCTATCCGCCGTTTCACCAGGGCGCTGCCGGCTACGCCCGCTACTACTGGCATACGTTCGCGGATCAAACGGACGAAAATCTCTGGGTAGAGTTCCTGCTGCCCGCCGCGCTGAAGCAAGATCCGCGCTACTACACGCTCGGTCACGGAAACATCGTGAAGCGTGCGGCCTATTCCTTCAGCCGAGTAGCCATCACACGCAAGGATTCAGGAGACGAAACTGTGAACGTCTCTGAAATTCTGGGCGCAGGAACATCTTCCGCTATCTCCAGTGCGTATTATCCGAGCCAGGATCGAACCTGGACCAAGACCGGCCAGCGCTGGCTGACCAGCGTCATCATCGACGGCGCGACGTTTACGTTCAAGGAGTTCTGGCCCGACATCAACGACCACGTCTTCCACCAGAAAGACTGAACCCAGGAAGAGGGAACGAGTGCCGCAGCATACCCTTCGAGTCGGCGTGCCTCCGGAATTTCAGGATTGTCTCCGTCACTATTTTCCAGCGGACATAGAAATCTTCCGCGTACCCTCCGAGCCCGATGCGCCCGTGGAAGTCGAGTTCTGGATACCGCCTTACATGTCGAGCACTGTCGCCCGCGACCTGCCGTTCATGCGCGGCGTTAAGGTAGTGCAGGCCCTCTCCGCCGGCATCGATGCGATTGCCGGCAGCATTCCCGCCGGAGCCATTCTCTGTGACGGGCAGGGCATACACGACATCCCGGTTGCTGAGTGGGTCGTTGCCGTCATCCTGGCATCGCTTAAATACCTGCCCTTCTACCAGGATGTGCAGCGCAGCGAAGCATGGAAGCAGCGCTTTGACGCGCCTGCTGAATACAAACGTCTTCATCCAGGCGCTGCGGACATCTTTCCGCCGGTTCTTGGAGAGGATCTCGGCGGCAAGCAGGTCCTGATCGTCGGCTACGGCGCAATCGGTAAAGCTGTCGAGCGTCGTCTTGAGCCGTTCGACGTGACTTTCAGACGCGTAAGCCGTCGTCACCGGGAAGGGGTCTCTCCGATCGAAGATCTCGACAGCCTGCTTCCCGACGCTGACGTCGTCATCCTCATCGTGCCGCTCACACCTGAGACTCGAGGCATGTTCGATGCCGGTCGCCTGTCGAAGATGAAGCAGGGCGCACTGCTCGTCAACGCAGCACGCGGGCCGGTTGTAAACACTGACGCCCTCGTTGAAGCCCTGCAAGCCAACAGGATCCGCGCCGCCCTCGATGTCGTTGATCCCGAGCCGCTGCCGGCCGGTCATCCGCTTTGGAAAGCGCCGAACCTGCTGCTTACTCCCCACGTGGGTGGAGGGAGTCCAATGTTCCTGGAGCGGGCATTCAAGCTGGCGGGAGAGCAGGTGGCGCGATACATCAAAGGCGAAAAACTGCTGAACATCGTCACTGGAGGCTACTGAGTTTGTTCAGTCGCCGTAAGGAGTTGACCTGCACCCCACTCCTTGTTATTCTCAGAGGGTTCCGCTGGACGGCCTGCGTTTGTGGATGGTAATGGGCCGCCAGGGTCACAACGTTACTGAAATCTGCGATTACGCCGTCTTCGGTTAGACTAGTTAAAAGTCGTTGTGACAGCCCTTGTAGTTGATGTTGAAGGGTTCCGACGACAGCACTTGTGCCTGCGACACTTCCTACCTTTGGAAGCTATGCGGGTCAGAACCTCCGAAACGGAGTCGACCATTTTGATGTTTCCTGGTGACGGGAGACAGTAATGCGTGCGGCCACCGTCGTTGGTCTTGTCCTGAGTGTGTTGTGAAGGTTCGTATTAAACAGGTGCGTAATCGCCTGTACAGCGACGCGGAAGCGTCACCTTTTTGCTGGCTTCTGGGCAGTTTTGCGCCTGTCTCGAAGCCTGTCTTCTGCTACGCAAACCCCTGCCTTGCCGGCTTGAGCGTTGCAGAGAGTATTCAGACCGTCCTGACGGATGCGTTTCAGGGATTTTGAAGGAGTTTAGTTTGCCGACATTCAATCAGCTGGTGAAGAAGGGCCGCACGGCTCCCCGATACAAGACGGCGTCGCCTGCACTGCAGAGTTCGCCGCAGCGTCGCGGAGTCTGCACGCGCGTGTATACCCAGACCCCGAAGAAGCCGAACTCTGCTCTCCGCAAGGTCGCTCGCGTCCGCCTGACCAACGGCATCGAGGTCACCACCTATATCCCAGGCATCGGCCATAACCTGCAGGAGCACTCAATCGTGCTCATCCGCGGCGGCCGTGTGAAGGATCTGCCAGGCGTCCGCTATCACGTAGTCCGCGGCACCCTGGATTCCGTCGGCGTTGCCAACCGCAAGCAGAGCCGTTCGAAGTATGGCGCCAAGCGTCCCAAGGCCGCTGCCGCCAAGTAACGAGTTAACGTAAGGAATTTAGGAAAAAGCACATGCCTAGAAAAGGTCACATTGCAAAGCGTGAAGTTCCCGCCGATCCAGTCTATGACTCGACGCTGGTCACGAAGTTCGTCAATTCGATGATGTGGGGCGGTAAGAAATCGACCGCGCAGAATATCTTCTACACATCAATGAAGAACCTCGAAGCCAAGGGCGGCGGCGACGACGCACTGAAGCTGTTTAAGAAGGCGGTTGAAAACTGCAAGCCTTTGCTCGAAGTGAAGAGTCGGCGTGTGGGCGGCGCGAACTACCAGGTGCCGATCGAAGTAAACCCCGAGCGGCGTACCTCTCTGGCCATCCGCTGGCTGGTGACCTACGGCCGCGCTCGTGGCGAGAAGGGCATGATTGACAAGCTTACAAACGAATTGCTGGACGCGGCCAATGGTCGCGGCGCAGCGATGAAGCGTAAGGAAGATGTGCACCGCATGGCCGAAGCGAACAAGGCTTTCGCGCACTATCGCTGGTAAGGATTTTTGCTGTTGGTTCGGGCAGGTGTCCGGACCGTGGGTTGGATAACTGCAGTTGGTACCGGGTTTCAATCCCGGAGAATAGTTGAGAAGCAAACGTGGCTCGCCAAGTACCTTTAACTCGTTGCCGGAACATCGGAATCATGGCTCACATCGACGCCGGAAAGACGACGACGACCGAGCGGATCCTTTTCTACACAGGCATCACCCACCGCATCGGTGAAGTGCACGAAGGCACCGCTACGATGGACTGGATGGAGCAGGAGCAGGAGCGTGGAATTACCATCACCTCTGCTGCCACCACCTGCACCTGGAAGAACATCCGTATCAACATCATCGACACTCCCGGCCACGTGGATTTCACAGCCGAAGTTGAGCGCTCGCTGCGCGTTCTCGATGGCGCAGTCGCGCTATTTGACTCTGTATCCGGCGTGCAGCCGCAGTCAGAAACCGTGTGGCGCCAGGGCGACAAGTACAAGGTTCCCCGGATCTGCTTCGTCAACAAGATGGACAAGAATGGAGCTGATTTCGAGTACGTCATCGAGACCATTCGCAAGCGTCTCGGCGCGCGGCCTGTTGCCATCCAGATCCCGATCGGCGCAGAAGCCAACTTCCGCGGTGTCATCGACCTGATCGACATGAAGGCCATCGTCTGGAACGACGAAGAGATGGGTTCGGAGTACACGCTTGAAGAGATTCCGGCCAATCTTGCAAAGAAAGCAGAAGCCTTCCGTCTGCAGTTAATCGAGACTGTAGCCGAGTATGACGATCATCTTCTGCATAAGTTTCTCGAGGGCGAGCTGCCGACTGCCGCCGAACTCAAAGCGGGTATCCGGTCAGCAACCATCGCAATGAAGGTGTTCCCTGTACTGTGCGGATCGTCCTTCAAGAACAAGGGTGTCCAGACGCTGCTTGATGCAGTCGTTGACTACCTGCCGAGTCCGCTGGATGTGCCACCAGCTGAAGGCATCAATCCCTCCAACCCGGAAGAGATTTTGTATCGCAAGGCGGAAGATGCGGAGCCATTCTCGGCACTCGCCTTCAAGCTGGTGAACGACCCGTTTGGCAAGCTCGCCTTTATTCGTATCTACTCGGGCGGCCTGAAGACAGGCGACACCATCACCAATCCGCGCACCGGTAAGAGTGAGCGCGTTGGCCGCTTGGTGAAGATGCATGCCAACAAGCGTGAAGAAATCACCGAGATTTACGCGGGTGATATCTGTGCGGCTGTCGGCATGAAGGAAGTCAAGACGGGCGATACACTCTGCTCGCCGGACCATCCGATCGCTCTTGGTGCCATCGACTTTCCGGAGCCGGTAATCTCGATTGCCATCGAGCCCAAGACCAAGGTGGACCAGGAGAAGATGGGCATGGCGCTTGCCCGTCTCGCGGACGAAGATCCTACCTTCAAAGTACGTACAGATGAAGAGTCCGGACAGACCATCATCAGTGGCATGGGCGAACTGCACCTGGAAATTCTTGTCGACCGCATGAGGCGCGAGCACAAGGTCGAAGCCAATGTCGGCGAACCGCGCGTCGCTTTCCGCGAAACCATTCGCAAGCAGGCGGAAGCCGAAGGTAAGTACATTCGGCAGACTGGCGGCTCGGGCAACTACGGACACGTCAAGATTCGTATCGAGCCGAACGAAACAGGTAAGGGCTTCGAGTTCAAGAACGACATCAAGGGCGGCACGGTTCCGAAGGAATACATCAAGCCAACCGAGCAGGGAATCCGCGAAGCACTCCAGGGCGGCATCCTGGCTGGCTACGAAATTGTCGACGTCAAGGTTTCGCTCTTCGACGGCAGCTATCACGATGTCGACTCGAACGAAATGGCATTTAAGATCGCCGGTTCGATGGCCTTCAAGGAAGCCGCGCGTAAAGCCAGCCCCGTTCTTCTGGAGCCAGTCATGTCCGTCGAAGTCACGGTGCCGGAAGAGTTCATGGGCACCATTATCGGCGACCTTAACTCCCGCCGCGGTCGTATTGAAGGTGTGGAGCATGCGGGTGGTTCGCAGATTGTCAAGGCACTCGTGCCGTTGAAAGAGATGTTCGGATATGTCAATGAAATTCGCGGATCCACCAAGGGTCGCGCTTCCTACACGATGCACTTTGCACGGTACGAAGAAGCGCCAAGAATGATTTCGGAAGAGATCATCGGACGCAACCAGACCAAGTAGTTTTACCAAGCTTAGAAGGGGAACAAGATGGCGAAGGAAAAGTTTGACCGGTCGAAGCCGCATGTGAACGTGGGAACGAT
>CAZZUX010000093.1:1509-15700 GCA_964657395.1 uncultured Ktedonobacteraceae bacterium | reverse complement strand
TCCACAGAGTGGCTATCCACAGCAGGGCTACCCGCAGACCAGCGGCTATCCTGCGCAGCCGAACGGCTATCCTGCCCGTCCGGCTTACCAGCAGGCGCCGGTGCCACCGGCTTATGTTGTGCCCAAGGGTCCTGTGACGATTCCCCAGGGCGCGCTGCTGACGGTGCGGCTGCAGAACTTTATCGATGCGCGACGCATTCAGCCGGGAGATACCTTTGTTGTGAACGCGGCGCGGGATGTCTTTCAGGACGGCGTGCTGGCGATTCCTTTGGGCGCGACGCTCGAAGGCAGGATTGTCGCGGTCAAGAAGCCGGGAGCTTTCTCGGGTGGCGGCGATATCCAGGTAGAGTTGTCGCAGCTTGACCTGGATGGCCACAGCTATCCGATCGCGACCGATATGTTTTCGACGGAGACGCCGGGCAAGGGCGGTCGCAGCGCAGCGAATACGATTGGCGGCACTGCGTTCGGGGCGATCCTGGGAGCGGCTGTTGGCGGTGGACCCGGAGCAGCGATCGGTGCGGTAGCCGGTGGCGCAACCGGAGCTGCCATCTCGACTGCAGAACCGGGACCTCGCAGCTTTATTCCGGCTGAGACGCTAATTACGTTTCACTTGAAGAGCCCGGTGACCATCCAGCCGGTCTCGCCGCAGGAGGCGACGCGCTTGGCTGCCTCCATGCCGCGACCGGTGCTGCGGCCGAGGGTGGTGTATGGGCCGCCGCCGGGCTACTATCCTGGCCCCTACTATCGGTGAGCGTTGATGTTTTCTCTTGAAATGAGAAAGGCCCGAATATCCAGTTCGGGCTTTTCTCGCTTATGTCCTGAATTGAGATGAGGACGGGCATGATCCCGCCGGCTATCACTGCAGCCGGGCGCTGCTGTCTTATAATGGAGGCACTCTGCCCTCCCGAGGCAACGCCATCTGTAGAGTGCCCGCGCATGCGGCCTGCTGGCTTGTGTGTCTTTGGGTACGTGCAACAGAAAAGGTTCTGAAACAGCATGATTCGTTTTCTCCAGAAAGACAGTCGCGTCATCAAGGGCGTGTTCATTGCGATCATTGCGGTCGCCTGCATCACCATGGTCATCACGCTGGTGCCTGGCATCTTCAGCGACACCTCCGGCACGACGGGCACGTATGCCACTGTCGGAAGCGGTACCGTGCTGGGACGTTTGATCACACCGAGCCGTGACATCACGATCCCGGAAGTCCAGCAGGTGGCGCAGCGCATTATGCAGCAGAAGAAGTATCCGGATGCGGCGATGCCTTACCTGATGCCGCAGGCCGCACAGGCGCTGATCCAGCGTGAAATCCTGATGCAGGAAGCGTCGCGCATGGGGTTGAAGGTGACAGACGACGACCTTCGTTATGAATTGAAGAATGGTCCGTTTGCGTCGTACATCTTCCCCAAGGGTCAGTACATCGGCGATGACAAGTATGCGGATTTCGTACAGAACGCCTTCGGCCTTTCCAAGCAGGATTTTGAAAAGCAGTTCAAGGATGAGATTGAGATCAATCGTCTCGAGACGCTGATCACTGGCGGCGTTTTTGTCTCAGACAAGGAAGTCCGCGACAACTACGTGCAGCAGGGAACCAAGGTTAAATTTCAGTACGCTGTGCTGAGTTCGGAAGATATTCGGAAACAGATCAATCCGACAAATGCCGAGTTGCAGACCTTCTTCAAGCAGAATGCGGCTCGCTACAAAGACGCGATTCCCGAGACGCGGAAGATTTCCTACATCGCTTTTACGCCGGACCAGCTGCCGGGTGGACTGCCGCAGGTTTCGGATGCTGAATTACAGCAGTATTACAACGCCCACCAGAAGGATTATTCGACACCGGACCAGGTGAAAGTGCGTCACATCCTGATCAAGACCGCACCTGGGACCGATGCCAAGGCTGATGCGGAAGCCCGCGCAAAGGCAGAGGACGTCCTGAAGCAGCTGAAATCAGGCGCCAAGTTTGAAGATCTCGCAAAGAAGTATTCCGATGACCCTGGCAGCAAGACGCAGGGCGGCGAGTTGGGCTTCATCCAGCACGGCGTGACGGTGCCGGAATTCGACAAGGCGGCGTTCGGGCTCAATCCCGGGCAGACTTCCGACCTGGTGAAGACGCAGTACGGCTATCACATTATCCAGTCAGAAGAGAAGCAGACGGCACACACCAAGTCGCTCGCAGAGGTGAAAGACCAGATCACGGGCATCCTGCAGAACCAGAAGCGCGCTCAGCAGGAACAGACCTTTGCTGCCAGCCTGGCTGCAGAAGCGAAGAGCAGTGGCCTTGAGAAGACGGCGGCTGCTCATCATCTGCAGGTTGTGACGACGGACTACCTGCCGCCGACGGGTGTCATCAGCGGCCTGGCAGACGGCAGCAAACTGCTGTCTGCGGCATTTACGGCCAAGGCTGGGTCTGCTCCGCAGACTGCCAGCACGGGCGAAGGCTACGCAATCTTCCAGACGGTCGATGTGCATGCCGCGCATGCGCCCACCTTCGACGAGTACAAGACGCATCTTGTAGAAGACTTCCGTGATCAGCAGCTGCCTCAGCTACTGGCCAGGAAGACGAATGATCTTGCGACTGCAGCTCATTCCGAAAATGATCTCGAGAAGGCTGCGAAGCAGGTAGGCGCCTCGGTAAAGACCAGCGATCTCGTTGGTCGCGATGCGCAGGTGCCCGACCTGGGGCAGATCGCCCAGTCGGCTCCGCAGGTATTCGATCTGAACACTGGCCAGATCAGCGGGCCTATTAATACGGGGCGCACCGGCATGGTGGTCAAGCTGCTCGACAAGCAGATGCCGTCGGCAGATGATGTGACCAAGAACCTTGAGCAGACCCGGCAGCAGCTGGTAGGCCAGCGTCGCGAAGAAGCGTTCGCTGTTTTCGTCACATCGTTGACGGACAAGTACCAGAAGGAAGGCCGCATTCGCATGAACAGGAAAGCACAGACCGGCCTGCAGCAGCGCCTCCCCGGCTAGGGTCAACACGAACCTTAACGTGAAAGCAACGAAGCCCGCTGTTCCGGAATCTTCCCGAACGCGGGCTTTTTTTTCCAACTAAATTTCTGACGGACTTTTCATGCCATTTGCGCGTTCCTCTGGAGTACTGCTTCACATTTCATCTCTGCCTTCTTACGGCGGCATCGGCGATCTCGGTCCTGCAGCTTACGAGTTCGCTGACTTCCTGGCAGCCGCGAACCAGCGCCACTGGCAGGTGCTTCCGCTGAATCCAACCGGCTACGGCAATTCGCCCTACGGCGCCATCTCAGCATTTGCGGGAAACCCGCTGCTTGTGAGCCTAGAGTACCTCGCGGACTGGGGCTGGATCGAAGGGGAACGCATCGCCAGTCTGCCTGGTGCTACGGACGTCGTTGACTTTGAGCAGGTGACGAATCTCAAGCTGCCACTACTTGCGGAGGCTGCACGAAACTTTATAGCGAACCACGAGCACGGGCGTCATGTCGAACAATGGACCCGCTTCGAAGAATTTTGCAGACGGAGCGCTTACTGGCTTGAGGATTTCGTCATGTACGCCGTGGTGCGTCGCAAGTTTGGCTACTCCTCCTGGCACACCTGGCCGGCGGAGATCGTGCAGCGCGAAGCAGCTGCCATGCACGCCATCATGACGGAGTACGCCGAAGAACTCGCTATCGAACAAGTCATTCAGTTCGCCTTCGAAGAGCAATGGCAGCGTCTGCGCAAGTACTGTCAGAATCGCGAGATCGACTTCATCGGTGACATCGCCATCTTTGTCAGCTATGACAGTGCTGATGTCTGGACTCATCCGGAAATCTTTGAACTGGAGAAAGAGGACCTGCTGCCGAAGCGGGTAGCCGGTGTGCCGCCCGACTATTTCAGCGCAGGCGGACAGAAGTGGGGCAATCCTCTTTACAAGTGGAACGTGCTCGAAGCGCGCGATTTCGACTGGTGGATTGATCGCGTGCGCCGCGCACAGGAGCTTTACGGCGCTATCCGACTCGACCACTTTCGTGGCTTCGAAGCGTACTGGGCTATTCCGGCTGAGGACGAAAACGCTATCAATGGGCAGTGGGTGAAAGCACCTGGAGCAAAGCTGTTCGCCGCTTTGAAACGCCACCTTGGCGAGCTGCCCTTTATTGCCGAGGACCTGGGGCTGATCACGAAGGACGTTAATGCATTGCGGCAGGAGTTCAACCTGCCTGGCATGCGCATTCTTCAATTCGGCTTCGGCAACCGCAATGCTCACTCTTATCTGCCACACCATTACGAGCCGAATACAGTTGTCTATACCGGCACGCATGACAATGACACGACGCTGGGCTGGTGGCAGAATGGGGCCACGCAAATCGAACACCAGGCGGTGCGCGATTATGTAGGGGACACTGCGGATGTCGTCTGGTCTCTGATCCGTGTGGCTGCTACTTCTGTCGCTGACATCTGTCTGTTTCCCATGCAGGATCTGCTGGTTCTCGGCTCAGCTGCAAGGATGAACACGCCCGCGGAAGCCAGAAATAACTGGGGTTGGCGCTGTGCGCCGAATGTTTTGACTGCGAATTTGTCTGCGCGCCTGGCTGCCCTGGTAGATGTTACCGATCGCGGTGGTCAGCTGCCGGTCAGTCCCGAATAGCAGGAAGGCTGACCGGCATCGGTGCTGGTCAGCCCTCCGGGATGCCGCTGTCAGGTAGTGAGCAGTGCTACCGGGAATGACGTGAATACCTTGCTCAACTGCAGTTTGCCATCGGCATCGATGGCGACTGTCTCGTCGGTGAAGACGTTGCGCAGCTGCTTGCCGGCGAGTGAAGGAAGCGATACGAAACTATCACCCCAGGCGTTGCCGAGCGGCATCGCCACGTTGCCGGACATGAGCGAATAGCTGAAGCGGGGAAGCAGTGTCACGACCGCGTCTCCACCTTTGCCTGCCCGTGTGAACCCGACGAGATTTTCGCGATGCGTGCCCTCTACAATCAACGGCTGGTAAGTGCCGTGATGGAAGACGGCCTGCTTCTGCTGCCTCAATTGCAGCGTCCGGTGAGTCGTCCAGAGTTTGATCCGACCATCCGAAAGGTCTGCGGAAACTTCCCTGGCTACGCTCAACGCGCCGCCCTCCGCTGTTGCCTTCTTCTGCATCTCCGTCAAAAAAGTCTGCCGCTTGTCGTAATCGACGGGGCGGCGATTATCGGGGTCGACCAGGCTGAGGTCCCAGAGGTCGGATCCCTGGTAGAAATCCGGCACTCCCGGTGACGTGGCTTTAAGGACGACCTGGGCCAGCGAGTTGACTGCGCCGAACAGCCGCAGCTGTGGCATCAACTCTTCCAGGGATGTCACAAAAGGTGTCTTGCTGCCGTCATCCTTCTGCAGGATGGCCGTGAGAAAAGCGTGAACAGCGTCGACATATTCCTGATCGGGGCTTAGCCAGCTCAGGTTCACCTTGGCCTCGCTGAGCGCCTTGGTGATGTAGGCTTTCAGGCGTTCAAGGAAGTTCCCGGGCTTCTCCGATCCTTCGAATTTCCACGGCCATGCACCTACGATGGTCTGATACAGCAGGTATTCTTCATTGCCGTCCGGAGCGATGCGGCCATCTTCCAATTGCTTTTTGAGGCCCGCGTTCATCTGCTGCCACTGGCTCACAAACTTCGACCAAACATCCGGCATCTCCGATAGAACATTCAGCCGATTGCGAACGTCTTCACTGCGCTTCGTGTCATGTGTCGAGGTGGTGAGCATGGTAGATGGCGACAGTTTCAAGCGCTCCTGATTGCTCTTGTGCAGCAGCTCTAACGGAATGCCGAAGGATTCGGCTGACCCGCCTACTTCGTTCGCAGAGATGAATCGGTTGAAGACGTAGAAGGTCGTGTCTTCGACGCCCTTCGCCATGACCGGCCCGGTCAACTGCTGGAACTTCAGGGCGAAGCGCAGCTGCTCTGCCAATGCTTCGGGTGTCTCGGCGCCGCGTTTGTGCAGAAAGAGGCGATCGCGCAGAAAGTAAAATGCCGATGCATCGATGTCCGGATTGCGCCGGCGGGCGTGCCGAATCGCATCCTGAATGAAGTTGCGATCGCGGGCGGTGTACTCACCATTCTCATCAATGTAGGTGCGGTAAACGGGAAAGCAGGCGATGGTTTCGCGGATGGCAGTCTCGAGAATGTTTGCGGTGAAATCGCGGGCGTGCCGATCCGCAGCAGCGATCTTGGTGAGCATGTTCGCCAGCACATGAACCTCGCTGGCCAGCGAATTTTGCATCACCTGCAGCTTGGAGCGATAGACAATTTCTGCCGGATCGGTCCAGTAACTGCTGTGGTGACCGATGGCGCGCGCGAAGATCTCGTCGAACTTTTCTTCATTTTCAGACTGGATGAAGATGCTATTGCCGAAATAGACGAAGTCGTAGCCGGAGGTGCCGTGCACGGCCCAGCGGGTCGGCATGTATTCACCGGGCTCCAGGATTTTCTCGACGACGACGTATAGCGGACCTTTGCTTTTCTGCCAGTCGTAGCCTTTGAGGGCGTTGACCACGCTGTGCTCGATGCCTGAGCCGTCTGTCGCGTCGTGTACCTCTGCGCCTTCACACTGGCTTGCTACATAGAGCCGCTGCAGGTCTACCAGGTATTGCTCCGGATTGTAGAGTCCGTCACAGTGATCGATACGTAGACCGGTAACGCTTTTCTCCGCGAGCATTTTGCGAATGAGGCAATGCGTTGCGGCAAAGACCTTTTCATTTTCCATGCGAAGGCCGACGAGGTCGTTCACGTCAAAGAAGCGCCGATAGTTGATCTCTTCTCCGGAGGTACGCCACAGCGCGAGCCGGTAAGGCTGGGCTTCGAGCAGCTCATGCAGCATGTCAAAGCTGCTCATCTGCCCTTCGACGCCATTGATCTTTTTCAATGCCGTTTCGATGAAGGTTTCATTTCCGGGAGCGTTCAGCAGTGCGTGCAGCCTGGGCAGCAGCTCCTCGAGCTGCTTGGCACGCTGTGCGCGCAGCCGCGGGTCGGTCGACTCATGCGGTGGAATGTGCGAGAGCGATCGCAGCAGGTCATAGAGATCTTCCGGCATGGCGCCCGGACCTTCTTCGAGAGGCGGCATATTGCCCAGGGCGCCGGGAAAGAAGATCATTGGGATGGTTCTGGGGGCCACAGGCATGCGGTGATCGAAAACTTCGATGTATGGCTTGCCTGCGTCGATCACAACCTGGATGTGCCTGGCTTCGAGCTCATCGCCATACTGACCACCCAGGATGGGCAGCAGCAGCTTGTTTTTCAACTCGGGCTTAAGCGGGTCCCAGTCGATGTCGAAGTAGTCGGCGTATTCGGAGGCATGGCCGTTCTCGAGCACGTCCTGCCACCATTTTGTTTCGTTGCCTACCCCCATGTGGTTCGGCACTATATCGAGCAATAGCCCCAAGCCGTGGTTCCTGAGTGCGTCGGCGAAGGGTCCGAAACCATCTTCACCGCCCAGTTCAGGGTTCAGGCGATCGTGGCGCGTGACATCGTAGCCATGCATACTGCCAGGGCGTGCTTCGAAGATGGGCGACGAGTAGAAGTCACCGATCCCCAGATTGCGGAGATAGTCGAGGATCTTCGTCGCGTCGGCGAAGGTAAAATCCTTGTGCATCTGCACGCGGTAAGTGGAGACAGGAACACGCACTTCGGCGTTCAGTATGGTTTCTACGCAGTTTTTCATTCAGTCGGTCGTTCCTGGATCAAAGATTTCAGACTGGTTTGACTTCTATTCGCAAGCGGGGAGCGCTTATGCGTCCTTTGTGGTCTCGATGGACCCAGCCAATACAGCGGGAGGCTGAGTAGTCAGAGGGCAGGGAAGATGCACCGGTTGCTTGCTGCCTGCAGATCCTCTTTGCCGCCGCTGCTTTACGGATTGCTGTCATGGAACGACAATGAAGGAAGCGCCTTGAACTACAGGCCGCGTGCACACCGTAATCTGGAAGTGGAGACTTGAATGATGCCTTTATCTGGCGAAGCGATCCGAATGATGAACTATGTTGATGATGTGTCCACAACCATGCGCCGGTTGCTGGCTACCGCGCCCTTGCTGACTGCAGAAGAACGCAAGCGCGTCAGTGAGTACCTGAAGGTCAGCTCGCCCAACGCGAATGAAGTACTGGCCATTCTCGAAGCCAAGACAGTCGAAATCAAATAAAGATGGAGCCGGCAGTCGTCAGGAACGTCACCGTGATTGGCGCTGGACCGCTTGGCCGGCGGCTTGCAGCCCTGGCGTGTGCTGCCGGCTTCGTTACTACATTGGAGGACGTATTGCCCTCCAACCTCCGCAGTGCTCGTGCAGAGCTGGCAGAGGCTCCGCAGGATAGCCTGCATTTCGCGACCAGCGTGGCAGAGGCTGTGCGGGAGGCGGACCTGGTGCTCGATTCGGTGCCGGATGAGCTCGAATCGAAGCTTGAGATTTTTTCCATGGTCGACCGCATGGCCCCGCCGCACACTATCCTGCTGACACCGACTTCGCTTCACAGCATCGCCGACCTTGCGTCCTGTACCTATCGGGGGGATCGTTGCTTCTCGTTCGCTGTACCAGGCGGGCTGCTTGCGGGCGCAGTCTCCGGCACTGTGCTGGTGACGCAGACAAAGGAGACCACGGAGCACGTGCGCGACCAGGTGGCCGACTTCTGGCGTCGCGCCGGGTGGACGCCAGAGATCGTAACCGATCCGGCGCACGAGCCTTCGCCCACGCTGCGTTGACGCTGCCTGACCACAGAAAACTCAGCAGCAGGGAACCGGCAGCAGAGAAGCAGCGTATGAAGAGTTAGCATGACTGGCCTGGGTGACATCTTCGGACAGGTATTCTCGGCCATCTGGTCGAACAAGCTGCGGTCGTTCCTGACCATGTTCGGTATCGCATGGGGCGTCGGGTCGCTCTTGTTGCTGGTTGGTCTCGGAGAAGGCTTCCGCTCGGGCAACAGGCGGCAGATGGCAAACCTGGGCAACGATGTGATCTTCATGGCCGGCGGCAATATTCCGGCTGTGCCCAGCCAGCATACCGGCATGAAGCCGTACCAACTCACTGTGAGGGACGCTGTTGCGATGCGGACGGAGAGTCCCGCGATCCGTGATGCGACGGCTGTGCTGCGTAATGAAGAGGTGAAGCAGGTCAGTGCGTTTGCTTCGTCGGGCGGAACGGTGATCGGGGCTGAGCCGAACTATCCGCTGATCCGCAAAATCCCCATGCAGCAGGGTCGCTTCGTCAATGCCGACGACCTCGCGCAGCGTCGGCACGTCATCGTTCTGGGCAAGAAGACTGCGCAGTTGCTCTTTCCCGGACACGCCGCGATGGGTTCCACTGTTCTGCTGAACGGTTCGCGCTTTGATGTGATCGGCATCTTCGACCGGGTCGGCCGGGGCAACAACGACACTTCGAACCAGGAAGACTTCATTCCTCTTACCACCATGCTGGAGATGTTTCCGATCAAGGGATCGAGTGTGCCGCTGGATGCTGTGAGCAACATCCAGTACCAGCCGCGGACCCACGGCGGCAATCTTGAGGCCGTCGCGAGCGCGCATCGCATCATTGCGCAGCATCACGATTTCGATCCGCTGAACCTGGACGCCTTTGACGAATGGGACTCTATCAAGAGCTCGCAGATGGTCGACACCATTTTCAATGTGATGGATTATTTTCTGGGCGGCGTAGGGATTGTCACGCTCGGACTTGGCGCAGTCGGCATTATCAACATCATGCTGGTGGCGGTGACGGAGCGGACGCGCGAGATTGGCCTGCGGAAGGCGCTTGGCGCCACCAACTTCAGTATCGAGCTGCAGTTTCTGCTGGAAGGATTGTTTCTGACTGGCGTGAGCGGGCTGATCGGGATGGGCGGTGCGGCGGCACTGATGGCGGCGATGCAGAATGCTTTCGGCAACAGCGTGCAAGGGTTCGATCCTCCGCGGCTGGTGCCATGGTCGGCGGCACTGGCGATCGGTTCGCTCAGCCTGAGTGGCATCGTTGCCGGACTCTACCCGGCGCGGCAGGCGGCGCGTCTTGAGCCTGTAGAAGCACTGCGAAAGGAATAGGCCTTATGTTTCGTGATCTGCTTCGGCAAGCGTGGGAGGCGATGCTGCATAATCGCCGGCGCACCATGATCACCATGATTGGCATGGCATGGGGCATTGCGACGGTGGTGCTGCTGCTGGCCTACGGGGCAGGGTTTGGCCGCGCCATCAATGCAATTTTTGCGCAGTGGGGTGTCAACTCCATGGGCGTGTTTCCCGGGGTGACGAGCGAGCAGGCGGGAGGCGCGAAGGCAGGCGCTGCGGTTCGTCTGCAGCAAGCCGATCTCGACACCCTGGTCAGTACTGTTCCCGGCGTTATGACAATCACGCCGATGGTTGAAAAAACAGTGACTGTTGCCAATGACCTGCATTCGTACAGCTGGACTGTGGATGGTGCGCGGCCGCCGATTGCCGATGCCCTGAATCTCACGATTGCCGATGGGCGCTTTTACACCGATGAAGACATCGAGCAGCGCAATCACGTCGTGGTGCTGGGTTCCGAGGCCAAGACGAAGCTTTTTTCCGGCCTGCCCGCGGTGGGCCAGCGTGTGCGGCTTAACGGCATCAGCTTCACGGTGATCGGGGTACTGCAGGGAAAGATGCAGGAGAGCGGGAACGATTTCAACAAGCAGGAATGGATCCCGATCAGCACGATGGGGGATATCAAGGACCTGAAGTACATTGATGGGATCTGGTTTACCTATCATGGCAACCACGTACAGATAGAACATGCCATTCGCAGCAGCCTGGGCGCTGTTCATAACTTTCGCCCGACCGATCACAATGCGCTGTTCGTTGCCGATCTGCAGGAGCAGTTGAGTCAATTCAGTATCATCACGGCCGGGCTGACAGTGCTGCTTGGTTTTATCGGGGCGCTGACACTGGGGATTGCCGGCATTGGGCTGATGAACATTATGCTGGTGTCGGTGCAGCAGCGCACGCGCGAGATCGGGATTGAGAAGGCGCTGGGTGCGCAGAAGCGGCACATCCTGATCCAGTTTCTTGCAGAAGCGCTGGTCATTACTGGTGTTGGCGGATTTGTGGGTGTGTTGCTGGCGTATGCCATTGCACTGTCGATTGGCAGGATTACGTTCTATAGTGCGATTGCTGCGAACGCGGATGCTGCTGATATCCAGCTGCTTATTTCGCCGAATATTGTGATGGCAGCGACGGCGATACTTGTGGTGGTGGGCCTGGTGAGCGGGATGCTGCCGGCGCTGAAGGCTGCGAATCTCGATCCGATCGAAGCGCTGCGCTACGAGTAGCTACCGGTTTGTGCAGGCTTGCTGCGAAGCCAGAGGATCAGCTGTTCTTCGTCGATGTACTGGTTACCCAGCTTGAGGGCATGCGGTTCGATGCCGTAGCTCTCGAATCCCAGGTCTCGATAAAGCCGCGCGGCCGGGCCTTCGCCTGTCCGGACAGAAAGCAGAATCTGTTCCAGCGTCTCGTCTTCGCGCGCTTTGATGAGTAGGGTAGTGAGGAGTCTGCGGCCGTTGCCGCCCTGGCGATGTTCGGCATCGAGGTAGACGCCGTAGATGTGGCCCTTGTGTTTTTCTTTGCGGCCGGTTTCGCGCATGAAGGTGGCGATGCCGACCAGTGCTTCGGCTTCGAACGCTCCCATGACAAAGCTGCCGGCAGGCATGTGACGCAGCATGGACTCGGCGTCAGCGATGGTCGTGGCGCGATGCTCTTCGACGTCGCGGCCGAAGGCGGCCGGTTCCGACAGCAGGGCATGCTCGCGCAGGTGCCACCAGGCGGCGGCGTCTGCGTGAGTGAGCATGCGGAAGTCCATTGGCGCTACTGGACGGGTGTGTCTTCGCGCTGGTAGGGCTTTTGCATGTAGACGCGGGCCTGGTTGACGGCGCCCTGGGTGTTGTCGTTGGTTTGGACGGCCTGGCGGTATTCGACGACGGCGCGGTCGCGCTGGCCGGTGACGTCGAAGATTTTGCCGATCTGGATGTGGCTCCAGACTTCAGTCCACTTGGGTTCGTTGTCACCGCGGAGGGCGTCGCGATAGGCGTTGGCGGCGGCCTGGTAGTTGCGTTGGGTGAAGAGCACTTCGCCGATGCGGTAGTTGGCGAGACTGCTGGTGGAGTTGATGCCGAGGGCTTTTTGATATTCTTCGAGGCCGCCTGGGAGGTCACCCTGGGCGACCAGTTGCTGCCCTCGCAGGATGGCGATGCGGACCTGCAGATCGGGTGAGTTTTTGAGGACGGCGTTGTTGGGATCGATGATGATGTTGCGCGGGCGGCCGAAGGTGTCGATGACATATTGCGAGTCTGTGCCGACTACGTCGATGCGCTTGGTCTCGGTTTTTCCTTCCGTCTCGACAGAGAGGTCGACGGGCATACGGAAGAGGTCGAGGTCCTGCTGGACTTCGCCGATGGTGCGGAAGCCGGTGCCGTTGCCGAGCCGGTAGACGGCGTACTTGTTTTTGAACTCGGGGGCTCCGGTTCCATCGAGCCACTGCGCGAAGAAGGGCGTCAGGTTCTGCTGCGAGGTAGCTTCGGCAACCTTTTCGACGTCACCGGTGCGGACCGGCTTGTCCTTGTACTGCTCGAGCAGTGTCTGCAGGGTTTTGGTAAAGGCTTCGTCGCCCTCCTCGAAGCGGAGCATGTGAAAGACCATGGCGCCTTTTTCGAGAGTCATGGACTGGAAGTCGGGTGAGAAGGGATCGAGGCGGGCTGTCGCTGTCAGCGGGATAGTGTCGTAAGCCAGCGCGCCTGCGGAGATGTCGTTGATGGCCTGCGACATGGCGGTTTGTCCTGAGACGTCGCCGACATACATCAGCTCGGCGTAACGGGCCATGCCGTTGGTGATCCATGCGTCGTTGAGCGTAGCCGGGGAGACCTGGTTGCCCCACCACTGGTGAGCGAGGGTATTGGCGAGCAGTCGATAGCCGGTGCGGTCATTGATGCGGGAGCCGGCGATGAGCGCCATTTCGGGGGCCCAGAAGGCCGGGACAGTGTCGTTGGGCAACTCGACGATGTTGAGGCGCGGGGTTTCGGGCGCACCGAAGCTGCCGGTGAAGAAGTCGAATTCTCGTCCGGCAACCTGGGCGTAGGGCGGGGCGGCTTCCTTGTGGGCATCGGTGGTGAAGAGGCGGATGTTCGCAGCGCCGCCGATGGAGGTTGGATCCAAAAACTTGCCGGCTACCAGGGTGCCGGGAAAGCCGGGACGGTCCCAGTTGAACTGGAAGGTCTGGCCGCCGCTGTCGGGCTTGGGATTGCCGGTAGAGCCGGAACCGATGACGCGATAGCCGGACGGAATGTGCACGGTGATGTCGGCGGTGAAGCGGTTGGTGAGATAGCCGACCATGGGGAACCAGCGGGCGGGATAAAGCAGGTAGGTGATGGGATCGCCGATGGTGGCGGTCTTCAGGCCCTGGACCGGACTCTCGTCGGTGGTGTCAGGATTTCCGGTCAGCGTGCCTTCATAGTCGAAGGTGTAGACGGCCTTGTCGCCCTTCTGCAATGGTGCGGTGGGTGCCACGCGCAGGGTGGCATTCTGGCCGCGCTCGCCATTGATGAGGTGGTGCTTGTCGTCAGTGATCTTGTTGAGCTTGAGCGCGGCGTTGAACTCGAAGGTAGGCTGGTCGACATTTTCGAGAGCGGTGAAGGAGACGGTTGCGATGGCGTGGATGGAGTGTTCTGCGGGGTTGAGTTTCACGTCCATCACGTAGCCGGTGACCTGGATGGGCTGGCGAGGCGCGGGAGCGGCGAAAGCAGCAGCGCTGAAAATTAGCGCGAGACTTGCAAGGGCCAGACTGCGTGGTTTCTTAGAAGTGGCTGTGAGGGTAGGCATCAGGGAAAAGGTCATGCGTAACTTCATCCAACGGGCACCGTGCTGCTTGTCGCAGGCTTCCACTTTTGAGTGTAGCTGAGCGCGATCTGTGCGACTCGCTCGATAGCCTGACCGTTCATTTCACCAATCATCGTTCCACTAGACGTAGTACGAAGCTCGAGGGCTGCGCGGACTTCTGCGAGTCCTGTTTGCAGGGTGGAACGGACTGCTTCGTCATCCAGCATGGGACGCAGGCTGCTCACAATGTTATCGGCCGTGAAGTCGTTCTGAATCAGTTCCGGGACCAGGCGGCGGCCGGCGATGAGGTTGACCATGGCGACGTGAGGGACGTCGACGACCCGTTTGGCGATAGCGTAGCTGAGGCCGGAGAGGCGGTAGACCACGACGAAGGGGTTGCCGCTGAGGGC
>CAZZUX010000093.1:0-1409 GCA_964657395.1 uncultured Ktedonobacteraceae bacterium | reverse complement strand
CAGGATTGAGACCGTGCCTTATAGCGAAGTCGTCGCGCGAGACGGTCGGCAGCGGCAGATCGGCGAGCGGGTGGCCGACGAAGTCGACCTCGACTCCATGGCTGCGGTAGAAGTTGACTTCAAACGGGAAGATGACCAGCATGCGCGTGACGTACTTCTTGACGCGCTCGATGCGGCGCTTCTTCCATGCCCACAGCTGCGGACTGACGAAGTAGATGACCGGGATGTTGAGGGCATGCAGGGCTTCAGCGAGGCGCAGGTTGACGTCCGGGAAGTCGATGAGGACGGCTACGTCCGGGCGCTCGCGTCGCAGGCTGGCTTTGAGCCGGCGGAACTCGGCGTAGATTTTCGGCATGTGGCGAACGACTTCGGTGATGCCCATGTGGGCGACGTCTTCCGAGCGGACAATGCGGCGAAAGCCGAGGGCTTCCATGCGAAGGCCGCCGAGTCCGAAGCAGTCGGCATCGGGATCGAGACGATGGATGGCTTCGACAAGCTGCGCACCGTAATGTTCGCCGCTGGCTTCACCCGCTGATAGGAAGACTTTGGTCACTGAGAATGGGTGCGCGAAAGAGTGCGACCAACGGGAGCATACACGACGAAGTTGTTACGCCCGTGCGGCAAGCACTTCCTGGTCCTGGTACTGGAGTTGGTAGAGCTTCCAATAGAGGCCGCGATGGGTGAGCAGTTCCTGGTGAGTGCCTGATTCGCGCAGCTTGCCTTTGTGCATGACGAGGATGATGTCGGCGCGCTGGACGGTGGAGAGGCGGTGGGCGATGAGGACGGAGGTGCGGCCGGTGACGAGACGCTCGACAGCACTGCGGACTCGTAGTTCGGTTTCGGTGTCGACGGACGAGGTGGCTTCGTCGAGGATGAGGATGCGTGGAGCGTGCGCGAGGGCCCGTGCGAAATTGATGAGCTGCTTCTGGCCGGTAGAGAGGCCGGCGCCGCGCTCGCGCAGGGGTTCGTCGTAGCCGTGAGCGAGAGTGTCGATGAAGTCGGCGAGGTTGACCTGTTCGGCTGCGGAGCGAAGCTGCTCGTCGGTGATCCACTCGGAGCCGAGACGGATGTTGGCGGCGATGGTGCCGCTGAAGAGAAACGGGTCTTGCAGGACGACGCCGAAGTGCTGGCGTAATTTGGTCAAGTCATGACGCCGGACATCGATGCCATCGATCAGCACCTGGCCGTACTGCACATCGTAGAAGCGCATCATGAGCGAAATGATGGTGGTTTTGCCGGCGCCGGTGTGGCCGACGATGGCGGCGGTCTGGTTGGGCTCAATGGTGAAGGAGACGCCGCGAAGGATCCACTCGATGCTGCTGCTGAGTTCGCGGATTTCATCCGGATCGCCACGATCGAGGACGGTGCGGGCGTGGGCCTCTTCTTCGAGGGAGAGACGCTGGTAGGTG
>CAZZUX010000092.1:0-15736 GCA_964657395.1 uncultured Ktedonobacteraceae bacterium | reverse complement strand
CTTTCTGACTATGCGCAAATTGGAAAGCGTTTACGTCGCTGTATCGCTGATCATGATCAGCGTCGCTTTCATTGCGTGGCGACCGCTCGCCGGGAGTATGGTCCTGTCGCGCTGGCATCTTGAAGGCTGGCTGTTCCTGGTTGCCGCCGTTGTCCTGATCCTCCATGCAACGATGGAAGGTCTGCACTGGCAGATGGGACCGGCTTACCTGGCGCTGTTTCCCCTCGCTGCTATTCTCGTGTATCCGGCGCACTCGATCTACCTGTCATGCGTCGCGAGCCTGGGATTGTTTACCAGCGTTCTTTTCAGCTGGCTTCTTCCGATATTCAGCTTTGGACCTTTGAGCGGACCTTATCCAGTTGGCACGTGCCTGCACCACCTGGTGGATAAGAGTCGTGTGGAGTCTATGGATCCTGAGGGGGGTCATCGCCAATTGATGATCCAGATGTGGTATCCGGCAGCCACCCCTCATGGCCGTCGAGCGGGGTACCGGCGCAGAGCAGAGACGACGCGACTATCGTCCTACCAGGCAGTGGTTCCCACACGCTCTGGATGGAACGTTCCTGTCCGGGAGTTGCAGCCGCTTCCAATTCTGATCTTCCATCCAGCATGGAATGGAAGGCGCACGCAGAACACCTTCCTTACCGAGGATCTCGCCAGCCGCGGATTCTTTGTTGTCGCGATCGACCATACCTACAATTCCGAGCCGACAGCTTTTCCGGATGGACGTGTCGTGCGGGCGCCGCGGATATCTGCGATTGAAGATGTTTCGACAAGTACGGCGGACGAGGTCAGATCGATTGGCAATGCCGAGGTGCGCAGGCAGGCAGCAGACAACGCCTTTGTTCTTGACACGCTGGAGATGTGGAACGGGCAGAAGGGAAGTCCGTGGTCTGGGAAGCTGAACCTTGCCGCATGCGGGGTACTGGGTCACTCGCTGGGCGGCGCTGTGGCCGTGGAATGCCTGCGCTTCGATCCGAGGGTGCGGGCTGCGATGAACATGGATGGCTGGACATTCGGCACACCCGTCGTGGAGGAGAAAACACGCTCGGTTCACGAAGAGCGCGTTAAAAGACTTTTCTTCTTTCATGAAGAGCACCGGTCGCCTGATGAAGTGGTAAGGACACAAGAAGGGGTTGAGGATGAGTTGCCAAGCGTGGAAGCAGAGTTGAATGCCTGGGACCTCGCGAATGTCCAGACGCTGATGGCAAGGTATGGAGGCTACCGGCTTTTCTTGCGAGGCGCGAACCACCTCAACTTCACGGATCGCCCTGCATCTTCACCGATCCGGCACCTGGCCGGGGGTGGTCCGATCGCGGCAGGACGTGCGCACCGGATCCTATGTGATGCAACGGCAAGTTTTTTTTCGCAGGCTCTGCTGGGCATGCCGGCGGAATGGCTTGCTGATCCTGCCGAGCGCTATGCAGAGGTTCGAAGTGAAGCCGGCAGCAGAGAAGAGATGGCCGAGTCGATTCTATGAACGAAGTCACTCAAACAGGAACGGCTGTATCTCTCGGTGCACAGTTGCGGGGGCTTCTTGCCCTTGCGATTCCGGTTGTATTTTCCGAGTTGGGGTGGATGGCCATGTCCGTTGTCGACACGATGATGGTGGGGCATCTTGGTGCTGTCGCCATTGGCTCTGTCGGCCTCGCGAATGCCTGCTATTATTCGCCGGCATTGCTCGGGATCGGCGTCCTGCTGGGTCTGGATACCCGGGTGTCGCAGTCGTTTGGCGCGCGTGATTTCGATGAATGCCACCGATGGCTGGCTCAGGGCTTTTACATTGCCTGCCTGTATACACCGGTGTGCATGGCTGCTGTCTGGCTGGTGCCGCTGGCCTTTCCGCTGCTGCATGTCAACGCCAGGGTCGGGCCTGATACTGCTGCTTACCTGCGCCTGTTGAACTGGGGCACGCTGCCGCTCCTGATCTATGCAGGCTTCCGGCGCTACCTGCAAGGGGTTGGCAAGGTGAAGCCGGTCATGTTCGCCCTGGTCTCTGCCAATCTTGTGAACTGGGCGGGCAACTGGGCGCTCATCTACGGTCACGTGGGGCTGCCTGCCATGGGATTGCGGGGTTCGGCGCTTTCCACTTGTCTGGCGCGAATATATATGGCCGGCGTCCTTGTCTATGCTGCCTGGAAGAATGAACATCGGCGAGGTCATGGACTCTTCGAGCACTGGCCCGGGGTGCAGTGGGAACGGATAGGAAATCTACTGAGGCTTGGTCTTCCATCTGCCGCGCAGATTGTTCTCGAGGTCGGAGCCTTTGGAGCCGCTACCATCATGGCCGGCAGTCTTTCGCCAGACGCCTTAGCTGCTCACCAGATAGTGCTGAACTGGGCAAGTGTCACCTTCATGGTTCCGCTTGGCCTATCTGCCGCAACCGCGGTGGCAGTCGGCCATGCAGTGGGCGCGAAGCGGCTGAAGGAGGCGCGCCGGCTTGGCTGGCTGGGACTGCTATGTGGCGCCGGCTTCATGAGCATAGCGGCTGCCTTTTTTCTCATTCTGCCGCTCCCGATTCTGCACGTCTACACCTACAATCCGATGGTCCTGGCGGCCGGTATTCCGTTGCTCGGCCTTGCGGCAGCCTTCCAGGTGTTCGATGGCGTGCAGGCGGTAGCGACTGGTGCACTTCGAGGCCTGGGAGAGACACGGGTGCCCATGCTGGCGAATCTTTTTGGCTACTGGTGCTTCGGTCTGCCGCTGGGTTACTTCCTGTGCTTTCACCAGCGGCTAGGAGTACAGGGCTTATGGTACGGCCTGACCGCGGCGCTGATTCTTACAGCGTGCGTGGTGCTGGCAAAGTGGACGTCCAGAACAAGGGCTGCAATCCTTCAGCTGTGATTGTTCATGCTGGCCGTCAGCGGCGGCATAACGGGACGTGTCTAGTGAAACCTGCCGTCGAGTTCGGTGTGCGTCCAGGGATGAACCGGCGATGTCAGCGGCAGGAACTCGGAGTGTCCTGGCGCGTTGTACGCCAGCGCGCCGACCAGCAGGAGGGCATTGAAGCCCAGCATCAGGTAGAGCGGGCGCGGTCGGATAAACGGGCGTACGACGGCGCGGTCAATGAAGAGGAAGAAGAGCACGATGAGGAGTGGGTCGAAGTACTTCTGATAGAACTCCGACATCGCAAACACGGGGACAAGAACCAGGACGATCAGCAGTCGTCCGCGCCAGCTGCAGGCGCGAAAGAGCCATGCCGTGATGAGTAATCCGGCGAAGCCAAAGCTGACAAAGAGCAGTACACCGGGAGCGCCGAGGCGCGAGCAGAACTTTGCCGCAATCCCGCCGCCGTGAGTCTGCTCATCGAAGCGATAGCTGTGAAAGATCGCCAGAAACAGCAGCCACCCGGCGAGGGCCCAGGGCAGTAGTCGTTTGAGCGAACCAGCGGACGAGGCCTGGCGGAAATGCACGATGGCCGCTTCGATCAGAAAAGGTATCGCGTAAATGAAGATGATTGAAAGTGGCGCGACGAAGCCGTTGATCGAAAGCTTCTGGTGATGTTGAAACTGCGGCGGTACGAGTCCGTGCCACAGGTGAACGAGATACAGTGCGGGTACACCGAGAGCAGTGAAAAGGATAACGGTGAACCAGCGTTCGCGGCGCAGGGCGAGGAGCAGCAGGATCCCCGCATAGGCCGGAGCAAAGAGATAGGTCTGGCGGGTGTAGAAGGCGCACCAGCTGACGATGGCCGTGAGCAGGATCAGCAGAAATGGATTCAGTGTCTGAGGTTCGCCATCCTGCACAGGAAGAATAAAGAGAGCCGTTACAGTGAGAAAGAAGATGGGCAGGATATCAGTGGACGCCCAGTACGACTCCGCACGGAAGTAAGGGGAAAGCAGGATGGATGCGCCTACCAGCAGGATTGGCCAGAGGAGGGTAATTTCGCCGGCGAAGCGGCGCACCAGGGCGAAGGTGACAAGAATGACGGTAAGGAGTGCGAGGAGCAGGTTTGAGGCGCGAAAGGCGGTGTCGTAACCAAGGGTGGGATTAAAGGATTCGAGGATGTGGAAGAGAGGGGTGGTAGCAGAATCGTAGTCCGGAAGAGTCTGGGCCCAGGGGTGATCATGGAAAGCATAGATCGTGGGGCCGTGAAATGAGTAGAGGTCTGCACGGATCCCACCGCCAAGCGCGTCCTCGCCAAGCACGAATCCCAGCAGGAACAGGAAAACAATCGCGGACAGAAGGAGAAGGTTGGACCCGGAGCAAGCTCTTGATTCTGCAGGGTACATGTGTCGCGATTGTATAAGAGCGCTTCATAAGGACCGGATTAATATGAAGCCCTGAGAACTCCAAGGTTTACCTGCTGGTTAGTTGGCGCAGTGACAAGTACATAAGCAGATGGTTTCCTACGCCGATGGCTGCAGAGACCGGCCGGAGTGAAGGATTGGATTGCGCAGGAATGACTGCAAGGTTTATGTCTGATAACAAGTATTCTGTACAGTCAGGGCGGGTGAACGAGGTCACCCGCAGGACCTAGGACTTCTTCCTCTGAAGATCTCCCAGGTGGCTGGCCAGCCGGCGGACGGTTGGCGCCTGGAAAAGGATGCTAAGCCTAAGTCTGTATCCGAGAATGGTGTCGATGTCCGAGAAAATGCGCAGGGCCAGCAACGAGTTTCCGCCCGCACGGAAGAAGTCATCATCGATGCCGATGGTGTCGTCGCCGAAGCCTGCTCGCCAGATCATCAGCAGTTCTCTTTCCAGTTGATCCATAGGAGCAACAACCTCCTGGACGGCAGGATGTACCGAGGCCATCTTGACCGTGAACTGGCGGCGATCGATCTTGCCGTTGGCAGTGAGTGGAAACGCATCGACACTCATGATTCTGCGAACCACCGTGTGGGATGGCAGATAGGTGGACTGGTGACGGATCAGTTCTTCCATAAGGAAGCTCGGGACAGCGGCGCGGGCGGAGGCTGTCAAGCGAACTGCAGCTGCAAGGATTGTTCCATTTGCTGTCTCAGGCGCGGTCACGACAGCAGAGTCTACAGCTGGATGACTGCACAGGACGGCTTCGATCTCACCGAGCTCGACGCGAAATCCATTGATCTTGACCTGCTGATCCTGCCGGCCCTGGAATACGAGCGTTCCATCCATGTTGAAACGGCACAGATCGCCGGTGCGATAGGCTGGGCCCTCTTCTCCTAAGTGGGCCAGAGATATGAAGCGCTCAGCTGTGAGTTCGGGCCTGTTCAGGTAACCGCGCGCTACGCCCTCGCCGGCAATGAAAAGCTCTCCCGCCATGCCGATCGGGACCTGGCTGAGTGAATTGTCCAGGAGATAGACCCGGGTATTCGCGATGGGTCTCCCGATGGTGGGCTGCTCACCTTTTCTACGAAGAGCGCAGGTGGAATAGGTGGTCGTCTCGGTAGGGCCGTACAGGTCATGAATCTCGAGCAGGTGGGTCTCGGAGTAGAGTCTCTGCAGTAGATCGTCAGTAAGCGACTCGCCAGCGAGGTTGAGATAACGCAGGGATGGCGGAATGGATCCTGAATGAAGCATGGCGGCCGCGGCGCTTGGCACAGTGGTAGCCAGTGTGACTTCCCTGCACGCAGGCAGATCGGGTAAAGCAAGGATGTCCGGCGCGAGGATCACTGTGCCGCCCGTGGTTAGCGGCAGAAAGATTTCGAAAACAGAGAGGTCAAAGCTGATCGAAGTGGCGGCCAGGGTTCCTTTCAGCTGCTCCGCAGGAAAGTGGTGTTTAGCCCAGGTGAGGAAAGACACCACGCTGTGATGCTCGATGGCTACCCCTTTGGGCACCCCGGTAGAACCAGAGGTGTAGATGACGTAGGCCAGGTTGGCTGGTGATGTTGCTACCTTTACGCGTTCGGCTTGCTCCAACGAAAAGACATCAGGGGTCTTTAGGAAACGGACAGGGTCAAAGTTCCAATCTCCGGCGGTGCTGCCGGTCAGTACGAGGCTGCAGCCGCTCTCTGCCAGCATCGAGTGGATGCGCGCGGGAGGACAATTTTGATCAATTGGCAGATAAGCCGCGCCGGCTTTGAGAATGCCGAGGAGTGCAGCAATCATTTCCGCTGTGCGCGGAAGCTGAACGCCCACAATGGATTCTTTTACTACCCCGGCATCGAGGAGCAGCCTGGCCACATGGCTGGAAGCACTATCAAGCTGAGAGTAGGTAAGATGGCGTTTGCCATCAACGATAGCGACGGTTGCGGACGTACGTTCTACCTGTTCTTCGAACAATTGGTGAACCGTATGATTCGCCGGGAACGGCATCGCTGTTTTGTTCCAGGCCTTGAGCAGTTGCCGGTCTTCCGGCAGCAGGATGTCGAAGTCGTCGATCGGCGTCGCCGGCATCGCGAGCATGTCGCCCAGCAGGCTCTGAAAGACAGCAGCTAATTTTTCGATGGCTTCCCCGGACGCAACATCCTTCCTGTATTCGAACCAGCCACTGATACAGTCCGCTTCTTCTTTCAGCTGCAGGGTTAGGTCGAACTTGGCGAAGCCGGGGTCCAGCTCGATCATGGTGCGCGCCGTCGAGATGGAGCTTGTGTCCAGCGGGTCGAACGCCAGCATACAGTTGAAGAGCGGGCTGCCTCGGCGCTGCGAAGAGCCGGCATTCACGCCGGCGACGGTCAGCACTTTTTGAAACGGGAGGTCGCGATGGGCGTGTGCATCCAGAACCGTGTCACGGACGGAGGCAAGCAGTGCAAGCAGATCTGCACCTTGAGGAATCCTGCAACGCATGACCAGCGTATTGACGAAAAGCCCGATGAGCGGTTCGGTCTCCCGGAAGCTTCTTTCCGAGACCGGCGAGCCAATACACAGATCGGTCGCGCCGGTGTAGCGGTTTAACAGAGCGCAGTAGGCGGCCAGCAGGAGCATGTACAAGGTCGCTCCCTGCTGCTTAGCGAAAGCGCGCAGCTGCGCGGTCTGCTGCCCGGTGAGTTGAAAAGAATAGATCGCTCCCTCCGAGGAAGGGTGAGTCACCGGATCTCTGGCAAACGGCAGGGCGAGCGGCTCCGGCAAATCAGAGAGTTGCTGCTGCCAGTAGGCGAGATGCAGCTGCATACGCTTCCCAGAGAGTCGCCGCTCCCAAACGGCATAGTCCGGATATTGAACGGGCAGCCGGGGGAGCCTGGGTTCGCGTCCCAGGTCCAACGCAGTGTAAGCGCTGAGCAGTTCGCGGTACAGGATATTGGTCGACCAGCGATCAGCGATGATGTGATGCAGATTGATCAGCAGAAATCGACGATGATCGCGGGAGATGTACAGGTGGATGCGTGCTAAAGGTGCAATAGAGAGATCGAAAGGGCGGCGGGACTCTTCTCGCAGAAAGGACTTCAGACGACCGTCGTCTGCTGAAGGCAGGTCAAGATGGATGACCGCAACAGGGATGGTTATGTTGGAGCACACCCGCTGCACAACATCATCTACGGTCTCGACGATCTTTGTGCGAAGGCTTTCGTGTCGTGCCACGACGATATCGACTGCGCGCTGCAGAATGGTTTCGTCCAGCGGAGTCGAAATTTCGAAGACTTCCGGAATGTTGTACGCGGCATTTCGAGCGTGGAAGCGTTCGAGCAGCCAGAGGCGTTCCTGAGCATGGGTAAGCGGAGCGTCGCGGTTCTCGGCGGCAGGATCTCTCAGCACCAGGGAGCCATGAAAACTCCGTGCAGAGCGACAGGCAGAGGTCAGGAAGCTTTTCCGGTATGCCAGCTCCTTCTTCAAGGCATCGGTCATCACTCCTGCAGGCGCATTGATGCTAAGTCGCCCGTCCTTGAGACGCAGGTCTATGTCCTTTTCCGTCAGCATCTGCAGAAAGGCACTGTTCGTCAGAGATCGAAATGGCAGCGGGGTCTCGATCTCGGTTGAACGCAGTGCGGCGGGAGGATCAGATCTCAATCTCTTCTCGCTCTGCCTGTTCTTCCGCGGATCGATGCAGCTGGTTTTCGATACGCGGCAGAGTCAGCAGCAATGCTGCAAAACGCTCGGGAGTGGTGGCTTCAAAGATAAGCCTGAGAGGAAATTCAACTCTGAATTGCTCACGCACACGTGCGATGACCTGTGTCCCCAGCAGCGAATGGCCTCCCAGCTCGAAGAAGTCGTCGTGGATGCCTACCTGTTCCAGGCCGAGCAGTTCCTGCCAGATTGCGACCACTGCTTCCTCGGTTTCGTTGGTCGGCTTGACGTAATCCTGGGTAAGGTCCGGGCGGGGATGATGTTGGCCGTCAGCCGGGGGTCGTTTTTCAAGAGAGGGTGAGACTGCTTCGGCATAGACAGATCGCACCTGCTGGATCCAGGCAGGCAGCGGGCGTGTCGCGATAGCTACCTGGCTCACGGGGGCCTGCAGCAGCCGTTCAAAGACCTTCTCACCTTCTTCGTTTGTGATGCCGAACTCTTCCAGGCCTCGCAGGTGCGGCGATGGCATCGTGTAGAAAGCTTCGTGCGCCATGCCAACTTCGCTCCAGTTGTCCCAGTTCGCAGCAATAACGCGTGTGCCGTGTGCGCGGTCATGAAGTGCCGCGAAGCCATCAAGATAGGCATTGGCGGCTCCGTAGACGGAAAGACCTGGACTTGGAAGAACAGCACTGAGCGACGAACACAGCAGAACGAAATCGAGCGGGCCGGCGGGGTCCTTTAGAACTTCCTCTATCCAGCGTGTTCCCGCGGCTTTGGCGGATAACATCGTGTCGATGGTCTCGGATTCCGTCGACTCCAATAGGGTAGGACCGGTGATGCCCGCTGCATGGATGATGCCGCGCAGTCCTCCGTTGTGCAGGCGTGCCGACGCGACGACCTGGCGCATCTGGTCCGGATCCGCGATGTCAGCCGTCCGGACCTCCACGGATCCACCCAGCAGGCGGATCGCCATGAATGATTGTGCTTTGAAGCGGAGGGCTTCGGGGGTCAGCGGATCGGTGGCCAGACGCTCCCAGTCCGATGGCGGGGCGAAAGGGGTACGGCTTACCAGCACCAGGTGAGCACCTGCCGTCCGTGCCAGGTACTGAGCGAGAACCAGCCCGATGCCACCGGCGCCACCTGCGACGATCCAGCTTCCGCCGGCACGAAGCGAGGTGATTGCGCTTTTCTCAGGAGGAGCAGGTATGGCAGACCAGGACAGTGTCCACCGTGTCCGGCCGCGATAGGCGACAAGCGGAAGTTCAGGAGCACCTGTCAACTCCTGCTGAATTTGAGCTCCGAGCAGTTCTGGAGCCTGGAAGTCGCAGTCTATGACGCGAATCGTGAGACCTGGTACCTCAAATTCGATGGCCGCGGCGAGGGAGGCAACGGCGGTACTGGACGGAAGACAATCGCCGTTGCCGAGCACGTCGAATGCGCGATCGACAAGCATGAAAAGTGTAAGCGGCCTGCCCTCGTTGACGGAGGCAAGAGCCTGGCACATCAGGAAGGCTTGCCTGATACCGGACTGCGGAGACCCTGATTGGCAAACGGGCCAGAGGATAGAAGTCGGCCAGTTCCCTTCTGTCTTGAGTCGTTCAAAAAGAGAATGGAAGTGAGCCGGATCTTCCTTGTCGATCCTCCAAACGTGTGTGGAAATCCTCTCGAATTGATCTTGCTGCTCAGCAATCGTGACAGTTCCGAAGGCCGAAAGCTGGTCAACAAGCGAAGCAGCAAAGGCAAGGTTTGGATCTTTGAAGATCAGCCGGTGCTGGAGACTTTCAGATGCCACGGCAGCAGGACCCGGCAAGGAACTCTGCCAGCTGCGGGTGTACAACCATGAATCAATGTTTGCGCGCCTTTTGAGCGGCCCTGCAGGCTGCAAATCCTCGGAATACCGTCTCTTTGCGCTGTGATCGATCCAGTATCGCTGGCGCTGAAAGGGATAGGTCGGCAGCGATACGCGGCGCGGACGTGAGTTGCCATACATTGCTGTCCAGTCAACCTGCACTCCCGAGAGCCAAAGCTGTCCCATGCAGTGCATCCAGAATGCATCGTCCGGGATCTGGACGGAAGGTCTGCGGGTGGTGGCCACGTGTCGTACACCCTTCATCCCTTTGCTTGCTGATCGAGCGAGCGTGAGCAGGGTTTCTCCTGGTCCGACTTCAATCAGCACACAGCGACCCCGGCTTAGCAGGAGTTGCAGGCCGTCCGAAAAGCGAACGGTATGGCGAAGATGAAGGTCCCAGTATTCAGGATCGCGAGCTTCCTCTTCCGTGATCCATGTACCGGTCAGGTTGGACAGGAAGGGTATCCCGATCGGAGAGGATGGCAACTTCTGAAGATTGGCTGCCGTGGTGCCGGCCAGCGGATCAAGCATCGAGGAGTGGAAGGCATGCGATGTCTGCAATCGCTGACAGGCGATGCGCTCCTTCGCCAGGACGGCATGGAGAGCATCGATCCTGTCCGTCGGTCCGGAGACGATGGTCTGCCGTGGCGCGTTAAGGGCAGCTATGCAGACATCGTCGGGTAGCCGCCCGCGCAGCGCCTCCTCTGACAGGGATACGGCGAGCATACTGCCGGCAGGAACTGTCTGAACGAGGCGGCCTCGTTCTGCAATGAGGCGCAGAATGTCATCGGGCTGGAAGACTCCTGCCACGACCGCAGCCACGTACTCACCCAGACTGTGACCGATCATTGCATCGGGAACTATCCCCGTATCGATGAGTCGCCTGGCGAGGGCATACTCCGTGAGGAAGACTGCCGGCTGGGTCAGTTCCGTTTGCTGGAGCCGCCGCGCGGCTGCTTCCTCGGCGCCTGGCAGGGGATAAAGGATGCTGCGCAGATCGAAACCAAGCTGCGGCCTGAGC
Organism: uncultured Ktedonobacteraceae bacterium; assembly: GCA_964657395.1. GTDB lineage: Bacteria > Acidobacteriota > Terriglobia > Terriglobales > Acidobacteriaceae. The sequence continues at coordinate 5,003 of CAZZUX010000092.1, read as the reverse complement.
ACCTCGCAGCCATGATCGATGATGGCTCGAAATCCGGCATCGCTCTCATAGAGCCCGCGCGTCATATTGACGTACTGCGCTCCCTGTCCTGGAAACAGGAAGTAGATTTCGGGCCTGCGATCGTCGACGACGACAGCCTGCTGATTCTTCGGGATCGTCCCGGAACGAAGGGCATGCTCCAGGTCATGGCGATCGTCGGCAACCAGGAAGCTGCGATGGGAGAGACGTTTGCGGCCGGTCTGCAGCGTGAAGGCAATGTTCTCGAGAGCAACGCCCGGTTGATCTACGAGGAAGTCGGCCAGACGTTCGCGAGAGCGTGAAGCGGCATTGTCACTGCTGCCTGAGACTGGGAACAGATAGGGCACGGACTTTGAAGATGCAGAGTGAACATCAGTAGTGAAAACGTCATCACCATCTCGCCATTCTTCAAGCGAGACATGAGCGTTTGTACCTCCGATACCGAACGCGCTGACGCCGGCCCGGTAGGGTTCATCACCCCTGTAAGGCTCCATTCGGGAGGCAACCTTGAATGGCGTGTGATGAAGACCAAGCTCGGGATTTGGTTCTTCGAAGTATAGAGTTCCTGGAACGACCCGGTGATGCAGTGCGAGTGCCGCCTTAATCAGCCCGGAGACACCTGCCGCTGTATCTGTGTGACCGATGTTTGGTTTAACAGAGCTGACGGTGCAGGAGCCCGCCGGCAGCGGCGTCTCTCCAAACGCTTTTGCCAGCGCGGCGATCTCGATCGAATCTCCGACCTCGGTGCCGGTGCCGTGTGCTTCCACGTAGCGAACAGTCGCGGGGGCAAAGCCGGCCATCTGCATGGACTTCTGGATAACGGCAGCCTGCCCTTCGACACTGGGCGTGGTGTAGCCGGCCTTTCCTGCACCGTCGTTATTGACAGCCGCTCCGCGGATGACTGCGTAGATGTGGTCACCATCCCGGATGGCTGCAGGAAGAAGCTTGAGAAGCACGACACCCGCACCGCGTCCAATGGCAGTTCCCTGCGCCCGGACGTCGAATGCGCGACACCGGCCGTCGGGTGAAAGGATCATGCCGGGCTCAAAACGATAGCCGGTATTCTGCGGGAAGGATATGGAAACGCCACCGGCCAACGCCATGCTGCATTCTCCACGGCGCAGAGACTCGAAGGCCATCTGAGTGGCCACCAGCGAGGTTGAGCATGCCGACTGCACGACCACGGCCGGACCCGTCAGGTTGAGCTTGTATGCAACACGGGTCGCCAGAAAATCCTTATCGTTTCCCACCATCGTCTCAAGCATGCTGCCCATGCCCATGTTGGGATCGAGGTTCTGCTTGCGGTAGGAATTTGCGCCGCAGCCGGCGAAGACACCTACGCCGTTGCCACTGGTCGAGGGATTGTAGCCGGCATCTTCAAAGGCTTCCCATGCGCACTCGAGAAACACGCGGTGCTGCGGATCGACAATGGCTGCATCGCGAGAACTGAAGCCAAAAAACGGGGCATCAAAGTCAGCCGCATGAGGAATGAAGGCGGCCGGACGCACATACGCAGCCTCTTCTATCCGGCTGGGATCGATGCCGGCGTCGAGGATCTCCGCATCCGTGGCAACGTGGAGTGCATCGACGTTGTTAACTATGTTCTTCCAGTATTCGTCCAGCGTGCTCGCGCCTGCATAGCGAAGAGCCATGCCGATGATGGCAACGGACTCGGTCCTGTCTTCGGCTGGATGCATGCTGCTCCTGTGTTTAGCTTTCTTTAAGTGCAGCCACTCGCTGCCTCCGAGAAGTGTCTCGGAGAACATCCTGCGACTGGCAACTCAGGTCGAGATTGTCGTCGGAGGGAGCAAACGGCTGGCTGGATTACTGATACTGTTACGAATGTATTGAAGCAGTCGATCGCGACAATCGTTCAAAAAGAAGTGGCCCCCATCTATGGAATGGAGTTGAAGAGGGGCGCTCGAGACTTGACTCCACTCTTCCATCAAGCCAGGCGTGACCACCGCATCCTGCTTACCGAAGAAGGCGATGACGGGAAGATCCAGCCTGCTGCCTGAGGACTGCCGGTAGCCCTCGTAGGCCCTGAAATCTGCGCGGAGGATCGGCAGCACCATCTCAAGCAGCTCCGGTTCTTCAAACAGGACTGCGGGCAGACCGCCATACCTCTGCTGCACGGCTTCGAGGAACCGGGTGTCATCGAGATGGCTGATGGCTGGCACTGGCGACGGAGTCGCGGGCGCCCGGGCAGCACCCACAAACAAGTGACCAAGCGATGCCAGAAGTTGTTTATCGAGGAGCCTCGCAGTCTCATAGGCTACGATCGCACCGAGGCTGTGACCATAAAACGCAAACTTATGGATGGATTTTCCATACACATCTTCGGCAGCCATGATGGCCTTCGCGGCGCCTGCTGCCATAAGGTGAACGTCCTCACCAAGAGGGTCCTTAAAGCGAGAGCCATGCCCTGGCAGGTCCACTCCATAAACGGCCATGCTCGATTTCAGCTCCTGCGCCCAGGAAGCAAAGACGGAGGAACTGGCGCCCGCATAGGGAAAGCAATAAAGTCGCGGCCGGTCCACGGACGACCGTCCTGAAAAGGTCAGCAATGCGGCCGCTGGAGAGGTTTGGATCATCGCCAGTTTAAAGCCTCCCGGGACCGTGTCTGCTCTCCCAGCCAGGGGGAAACAGAAGCCACCTGAGCAGCCAGAACCTCGATCTCATGATCAGCCAGAACCGTACTTCTTCGCCGCGGCTTCGTCTCCTTCGGCTGTGCCTTGCCGGATGTCACATCCGCCGGAACGTGTTCGATCCATTCATCATTGAAGAGCTCGAAGCTGGTACGCAGGACAGGGACAGCGGGAACTGACGCCGCGGCCAGCGTCGAAAGTTCAGCCGTTAACTTCTCCGCAAGGCAACTTACGTTGGGTTCGCTGAGTACCTGGCCATGATCCCCGGGTAGAGAGACAATCTCGACACCGCCGCGTGCATATTGAAGCCAGCCAAGATCCCTCGGCAGCGTTGAATCCTTCTCGTCGTGGGCGCGAAAGAGGGTGATGCGGCCCGGATAAGGCTGAACCGTATAGCGAACCCCAGCCATGAGATTGATGTCGCGAACGCGTCGCATGGAGCCGGGCAGGCTGATGCTGCTTGACTTGCCCATCCGCAGATACATCAGCCGCAACAGGCGACCCTTCATTCGGCCAAGTGTGTATCGGATGGTTTGCCTGGCAGACAGTTTGCGGGTGTTGAGCCGAACCATGTGCAGGCGATGCATCAACCGCGTTCTCAGCGGCATTTCCAACTTCACCCGGCGCATGTAACCGGGCTGCCATGTATCCAGCATGCCCACCAGGTTGACTGTCTCTCCCGCTGCTACCAGCTGCTGCGCCATCTCGTAGGCTACGAGACCACCGAACGAAAGTCCGAGGAAGGCGTAAGGCCCTCTGGGCTGGATAACGCGAAGCTCGCGGATATAGTAGGCGGCCATGGACTCCAGCCGAACCAGCACGGGATCAGAACTGTGAAGTGCTTGTGCCTGAATGCCATAGACCGGCTGATCCGCTTCAAGCAGCCGCACCAGGCTGACGAACCCGAGCAGATTGCCACCCACCCCATGGATCAGGACCAGGGGCTGTCTTCCACTCGCCTGCCGGATCGGTATGACCGACAGCGAATCCATGGAGGCCTGCCGTATTTCGATCAGATCGGCCAGCTTGGAGATGGTGCGTGCCTCGAACAGGTCAGAGATATGCAGCTCGATCTGTAGTTGATGACGAATCCGATCCAGGACGAGGGCGCCGCGGTCAGGATCGCAACCGCATTGAAAAATATCGTCATCCATCCCGATCACGTCGATGCCCAGGGCCGCGGTCCACCATTCTGAGAGCTGTTGCTCCAGAGTTCGCCTGCCCTGATCGTTGGTGCCGATAAGTGACGTGATCATAGGACCTTCAGGAACAGTAGGTTCCTCAAACCTCATCTTCTCAGGCTGAGGAACAATCTCTTATCACTCATTTGGGTGACGCCGACCCTTGTGAAGGGCAGAAACAACGGGATTTTAGCTAAGCGCCCACAGAGCGCTCGCAATGAGTATCGGCTTATGTCACCCTAATCATCAGGACGGCGGCATCAGCCTCGCTGCCGACCTGCCAGGAATGTGATCGCACGATGATGAAACATCAACCAGGCAGATGGCACAGGGCAAGGCAGACGCTTCTGATGGACGCCGACGACACCCTATGGGAAAACAACATCTACTTTGAACGAGCGATCGCCTCGTTCATCTCCCTGCTTGACCACCAGGTTCATTCCGCGGCCGAGGTTCGCCAGGTATTGAACGAGTGTGAACAGGAGACCATCCAGCTTCACGGGTATGGGACAACCAGCTTTGAAAAATCGCTGCTGCGCTGTTTTGAGAGGCTGAGTGAGACCGGAGTCAGCTCGCAGCATCGGCAGCAGATCAAGAGCTTTGCCAGGTCGATTGTGGAACATGAGATCGAGTTGCTGGCTGGAGTGGTTGAAACGCTTCCGGTTCTTGCAGATCGACACACAGTCATCCTTGTGACCAAGGGAAATGCGGCCGAGCAACAACATAAGCTGGACCGGTCGGGCATTCATGAGCATTTTCAGGCAGTGGAGATTCCTGCCGAGAAGGATGTGCAGGCATACCGGGGTCTAATGGAGCGCCGTGGGTTGAATCCTGATTCCACCTGGATGATCGGCAACAGTCCAAAATCTGACATCAATCCTGCTTTGGCTGCCGGAATGCACGCAGTGTTCATCGAACACAACAGCACCTGGGTGCTCGAACACGAGGAGATCAACCAACCAATGCCTCCGCAGCTGCTGTTGCAGATTGCCAGTTTCGAAGAGTTGTGCCGATACTTCTGAATCTGGACGCAACCGGGTCGCAGGGCGTTGCTTTCACTGCTCGGGCGGCTTTGTTATACTCAGGGTCGGTTCGGGGTATTGCGGAAGTGGTGAAATGGCAGACACACCATCTTGAGGGGGTGGCGCCGAGAGGC
>CAZZUX010000091.1:0-15755 GCA_964657395.1 uncultured Ktedonobacteraceae bacterium | reverse complement strand
CTCGGCTGATGCCACAGCGGTTGTCGTAGGTGAGGCGGACCCGAGTGAGAAGATGGCAGCGAAGCTGGCAGCTCAGCGCGCAGTCAACACGAAGGATTACCTGGTGAAGGAGAAGGGCATCGACGCTTCTCGCATCAAGGTAAGCACCGGAACCCAAGGCAACAAGGAAGTGGAAGACTACCTTGTTCCTGCCGGCGCGAACTTCGACACCGACATTCCGGGCACCACGCCGGTGAACGAGTCGAGTGTGACTGCACAAGCAAGGGCCAAAGCACCGGTTCGTCACCATCACAAGAAGAAGGCAGCCCAGTAGTACGGGCTGATGAAGCGAAAGAGAGGCTGGCCCGCGAGGGTCAGCCTTTTCTTTTTATGCCGTGCTGGACGCCCGCTCAGACCTCACCAAAAGAGTGATTCCAAGCTGGGTACCTGTGGGGGCATGCTGGTTGATACAGGCATCGGCACCCCGTATGCTCAAATGCAAGCTGATCTGTGTTGAAGGAAGTGTCTCTTTGAGTTATCGCCATCTCTCCCTCGGAATTCGTTTGGCAGCCGCCGTTGTTTTTTCTGTGTCGGCGCTCTCTGTACGTGCTGTCGCCTCGTCGACTCCTGCGCCCGCAGCCAATCTGTTGGCCAACTCGTGGGTGCCGGTCGGACCGGATGGCGGCGACGCGCGTGCCTTTGCCGGTGATCCCACGACCAATGGGCACATCTATCTGGGAACGACCAACAGTTGGATCTACCAGTCGAAGGACAATGGAACGAGCTGGCAGCGGCTGGCCAAGCTTTCGAAGAAAGACGACTTGATCATCGACAACATCGTCGTCGATGAATCGGATCCGAAGACGCTCTATGTCGGCGCGTGGGTCGTGGACCATCCGGATGGCGGGATTTTTATCAGCCATGATGGCGGAGAGACTTGGACTAAGTCAGCAAACATGGATGGCCAGTCGGTGCGTGCACTCACGCAGGCTCCTTCAAATCCGAAGGAACTGGTAGCGGGCGCATTGAAGGGGATCTTTCAAAGTGACGACTCGGGTGTGACATGGAAGCAGATCAGCCCGCCCAGCTACAACGAACTGCATGAAGTCGAGTCGATTGCCATTGATCCTAGGGATCCGCATACCATCTATGCCGGTACGTGGCACCTGCCATGGAAGACGACGGATGATGGTGCGAACTGGCACAACATCAAGAATGGCCTGATTGATGATTCGGATGTGTTCTCGATCATCATCGATCCGCGGTCGCCGGATACTGTTTACACAAGCGCCTGCTCGGGAATCTACAAGAGCGACAATGCCGGCGAGCTTTACAAGAAGATCCAGGGAATTCCGTCGACAGCTCGACGCACCCGCGTGCTGATGCAGGATCCCACGAACAGCAGCATTGTGTATGGGGGCACCACAGAGGGCCTGTATCGGACGACGACGTCCGGTACGAACTGGTCGCGCCTCACCGGGCCGGATGTGATCATCAACGACGTGTATATCGATCCGAAGAACAATCAGCACGTGCTGCTCGCGACCGATCGTAGTGGTGTGTTGTTGAGCAATGACCAGGCTGCCTCGTTCCGCGCGGCAAACGATGGCTTCTCACAGCGGCAGGTGTCTGCGTTGCTGGTGGATGCGAAAGATCCGTCAACGGTATATGCGGGAGTCGTCAACGACAAGAGCTACGGCGGCGTGTTCATCTCGAATGACAGCGGCAAGACCTGGTCGCAGCATAGTACGGGCCTAGATGGACGCGATGTATTCAGCATGGCACAGTCTTCTAGTGGAACGCTGCTGGTCGGGACCGGTCATGGTATCTTCCGCTGGAACAACAATGCATGGGTACCGGATGGCAAGATCACGACGACGGTCGAGAAGACGGTGATGGTCGTGCGCAAGGGCAAGAAGGTAAAGGAAACCAAAACCAGCGAGAAAGAGGGCGGCTCGCTCGAAGTGCGCGTGAACTTCCTCGACCTGACAGGCAGCACCTGGTATGCCGCAACGACCAACGGTATCTACGAGAGTGACAACCAAGGGACCAGCTGGCATGGCGGGCCGGTACTCGAAAAGACGGACTTCCTGGCAGTGCGCGGCACCGGTCCGGTTGTCCTAGCATCACGCCGGGAGAGCCTGGTAATTTCGCAGGACAGCGGCAAGCAATGGCAGGCGCTTCCACTGCCATCGCCGCTGACTGCAGCGAACACGATTGCTGTGGGACCTGACGGAACGCTGTGGGTAGGTGGACGCGAAGGCGCTTTCTACAGCGAGGACAAGGGTGCAACGTGGTCGCAGATGAAGACGCTGCCGATCTCGAACATTAACAATCTGAGTTATGACAACGATCTGAAGCGGATCATGATTACGTCCTGGAACTCGACCATGATCTTCGCAGTGGATGAACACACGCGCGAGTTCAAATGGTGGGATGCGGGTTGGAATGTTCGCTCCGTGCATTCGCAGGGCGGCCGTTTAATGGGTGCTTCCTTGTTCAATGGCGTAGTGATGCAGCCGCAGATGCAGGGATCTGCGGGGAGCGCGGGAGGCAAGTAGGCTGTTGTATCGGAAGGCGGTATGTTGATCCGTCCCTACCGGAAGTCTGACCTTGAGGCTTGTTATGCTCTAGACCAGGTTTGCTTTCCGGTGGACATCGCCTACAGCCGCTCGGAGCTTCGACATTTCCTGACCAGACGGAACGCATACGCGTTGATTGCCGAGCAAGCCGGACACGAGGGTGTGTCCGGCTTTCTTGTTGCGGATGAAGATAGGCCCGCTTCGTGGGGGACCTCTGTCCAAAAAGACAGGGCCCACATTGTGACGTTGGATGTAGCGCCTGATGTGCGCAGATCAGGTGTTGCAGCGGCTTTGATGGCAGAGGCTGAGCAGCACTATCGAGGACAAGGCTTTTTGGCAATCGCGCTCGAGGTGGCTGTGGATAACGAGGCAGCGCTCTCGTTCTATCGCAAGCATGCTTTTATTTCAGGCGAGCGTCTGCCGGGTTATTACAACGGGCGGATCGATGCTGTTTCGATGCAGAAGCTACTCTGGACGGCCTGATCGATCAGGGTGCAGTGGTGCGTGTTGGCTGCTGCGGATGCGCAGCAGGGGCAAGGAAGGGAGTACTCGCGGCGACCAGGGCGGCGATCTTGCGGTCGTCCACCGGTCCATCCGTACGCCATTCCACATGGCCGGCTTTGTCTGCCAGGAGGATGACGAACTTCTTCTCGTTGGCAATTTTGAGTGCAGGGAGAAAGCTGTTCTTGTCGACGAAGATGGGAATGGTTGACCGCCATTCCTGTGCCGGCGGGGCACTGCTGCGGAGGGCTGCGCCGATCCACCAACGATAGAGGAAGTTTTCGCGTGAGTAGACGGGAAGTACGTAGCTTTGCAGTCCAGGATGAGCGTAGCGTGTGGGTTGCAGGGCTGTGGCCCAGGCGACTGCGGCGTCACTCTGATCCGGCTTGAAGTAAAGGATCAGCACATTCTGCTGGCCGGCTAGTTCATCCGGGATCGTAATTCTGACCTTGTCGAGCGAGTAGGAAGTGACAGAGGGAACGATCGGCAGAGCCTGCGCCATGGTCATGGACGCAGCGACGGAGCCGATGAGGGCTGCGGCGGTGAGAAGGATTGTCTGGCACAAAACCGGCGGCAATCGCATGCATCCTTCAGGAACAGCTAAAGAGAGTATTGCTAACTTATGTTCCGGGTCCCCGGCTGACGTGCGCCAGATGAATCGGAGTGTTTAAGAAGCGGCTTCGTTCTTCGCGTGCATCATCAACGTTAGTGAAGGGAAGGCCACTGTGCTGGTTCTATCCGAGCATAGTAAAGCATGGCCGTTCAGGAAAGCCCGTGTCTTTCACGTGACTGGATTTGCGGGTATGCCCACTCGGGATCATGGAGTCGATCGCAGGGCAGCGGTATCCTATAGACATGAAGAACGCGATGGCACCGAAAGCGGCAGGAGTGGGCGGCAATACGGAATCGACAGCAGCAGGATTCCGCACTTTTGACGCGCGCCTGGCGACGCTGGCGGACCGGGTCTTCGCAAGACAGCGTCTGTCTTTTGAAGATGGGGTCGCGCTCTACGAATCCAAGGACATCCTGGCCGTAGGCTGGCTGGCGAACTGGGTTCGTGAGCAGATGCATGGCGACAGGACCTACTTCAATGTGAATCGTCACATCAATCCGACGAATGTGTGCGTAGCCGCCTGCCGACTGTGTGCGTTCGGCCGCCGCAAGGGCGCGGAAGGTGCGTACACCATGGAGCTTGAGGAGGCGTGGGCTTCTGCCGCGCAGGGTTACAGCGAGGCAGTGACCGAGTTTCACCTGGTTGGCGGCCTGCATCCTGACCTGCCGCTGGAGTACTTCACGGAACTCATCTCCGGTTTAAAGAAGCGCTTTCCAAAGGTGCACATCAAGGCTTTTACGATGGTTGAGATTTCGTTTCTCGCCAAGCGCGCGAAGCTTACGCCGGCGGAGACGATTCAGCGGTTGAAGGCAGCGGGTGTGGACTCGATGCCTGGCGGCGGGGCTGAAATATTTTCGGATCGTGTGCGTCACATTATCTGCGATCACAAGATCGATGGCGGCGACTGGATTGAAACAGCGCGGCTGGTGCACCAGGCAGGACTGCGGTCGAATGCGACGATGCTGTACGGGCATGTCGAGAACAACGAAGACCGGGTGGACCACATGATGCGCCTGCGTGAACTGCAGGATGAGACGGGCGGCTTTCAGACGTTTATTCCGCTGGCGTTTCATCCCGACAATACGGCGCTTGATCATCTGCCGCGAACGACTGGTCTTGAGGATCTGCGGCAGATTGCTGTAGGACGGTTGATGCTCGATAACTTCCCGCATGTGAAGAGCTACTGGCAGATGGTGAGTGCGCCGATGGCGCAGATCGCGCTGCGGTTCGGCGCGGATGATGTAGACGGAACAGTGGTCGAGGAAAAGATCTACCACGACGCCGGGGCGAGCACACCACAGGGCATGCGAAGAGAAGACCTGGAGCGGATGATCCGCGAAGCAGGCAGGGTGCCGATCGAACGGGACACGCTGTATCGTCCGGTGACGCGTACGGAAGAGAGCTTTACTGTCGGCGTGTAGGCTGGGCTGACCGCGTGGTTCACGCGGTTCAGGAATTGTTAAGGTTGACTGGCTCCGGCGCCAGAGCGACGAAGGCGTTGTTTGAAGTAAGTGGTTCGTCTTCCATCTTCACTGGATTGAAAAATGCCTGTGTGTTTGAAGCTGCCAGAGCTTCCGCGGCCTTCCTTGCGCGCCTTTCCTGCTGCTTCTTTCTTACCTGGCGGGTAGCGACAAAGAGCAGGCCGGCGAAGGTAACGGCGAGCAGCAGGATGGCATAGATGCCGTGCAGCTGCGGGACTTCGTTGTAGAGCAGCGCCAGTCCTACAAAGACGAAGAGCAGGTGTGTGCAGAAGACTTCCATGGAAGCAGCACCGAGAGTGAGGAAGGGCTCACGGGAAACTGCCATCTTGACGTATTTGCGCAGCCAGTAAATAACGCCGGCGCAGGCGACCAGGTTGACCATGCGCAGTGGCCCTATACGCCACTTGTCGAGGGTGTATCCAAAGGCCTGGGGCGTGAGGTGCGGTCCAAACCACTCATGGCGGACACCGATGAAGAAGAGGACCAGGACGCCGCAAAGGACAACCCATTTGCCGGTGATGCGCGAGAGTGGATTGTGGCCTTCCGCGGAACGTGCGCCGATCCACATACCGGATATCCAGATCCACTGCCAGCTGAAGAGATCGAAGGCGCCAGTCTCCTGTACTGGGATCGGCAGATGGGTGACGTGGACGACGAGATTATGCATGAAGACGCGCAGGCCGAATTGTGCCAGCAGCCAGACGAGCAGGCTGCCGCTGACGACGACTGTCCACCCGCGCTTCATTGCCGTGAATAAGACGAAGGGCGACAGCAACAGGAAGAGGACGTACATCGGCAAAATGTCGAGCAGCGGCGGACAGTAGATGAGCAGCAGGGAGCCGACAACAGCGACGACGGGGTGCGCAAGGTAAAAGTCCAGCAGGTTCGCGAGTGCCGGACGGTGGCGTGTGACGGCTACGGCAGCAACAACGGTGAACGCTACGGTCAGCAGGATGACGTGGTAGATGTAGACGCGCAAGGCGCGCTTCCACAGCTTGGTACGCAATACATCGGCGTCGCCTGCCGCCTGGCGGATGTAGATCTGGGACACTAGCATGGCCGAGAGGAAGACGAAGCCATCGGCGGATGACACGAAGCCGAATGGAGTGTTGACGAGATCGCTCATCCGCGTAGGCAGATGCGTGAGAGTCATCCAGACCAGGAACAGACCGCGGAGCGCGTCCAGCTCAGGACGGCGTGGCATCGCCACTTTGTGAAGGATGGCGGCCGATGCACTCTTTACGCCCATGCTGCTGACCTGAAAATCATTCTCGCAAATTGCTCCTTGTGTTACAGACGCAAAGTGCAGGCAATGGTTGCTGAATTAAACGGCTGGATGTTGGTGATGTGCCATGGATACGATGCTCTAATTTTCAAAAAGCCGGGATGCCGGTGATACTTTGCCCAATGATGAGGGCGTGAATGTCGTGAGTGCCTTCGTAGGTCTTCACGGATTCAAGGTTCATCATGTGGCGCATGATCGGGAAGTCATCAGTGATGCCCGCGCCGCCCAAAATCTCGCGGGCCATGCGCGCGCATTCACAGGCCATCCAGACATTGTTTCGCTTGGCCATGGAGATGTGTTCAAAACGGATGGTGCCTGCGTCCTTCATTTTGCCGAGATGCAGGGAGAGCAGCTGAGCCTTGCTGATTTCCGTAATCATCCAGGTCAGCTTCTCCTGTACCAGTTGATGGCTCGCGATGGGCTGATCTCTGAACTGCTTGCGTTGCAGGGAGTATTGAAGCGCCGTGTCATAGCAGGACATGGCTGCGCCGATGGCTCCCCAGCTGATGCCGTAGCGCGCCTGGTTGAGACACATGAGGGGTGATTTGAGGCCGCCGGAGCCGGCAAGCAGGTTGGCGCCGGGAATGTGCACATCCTGCATGGAAAGACCAGAAGTGATGGAAGCGCGCAGGGACCATTTGCCCTTGACGTCATGGGCAGAGAAGCCGGGACGGTTGGTCTCGACCAGGAAGCCGCGGACCTTGTCGTGATCCGGAGCGCCGGGATCGTCTACCTTGGCCCAGATGACAGCGAGGTGGGCAATGGAACCGGAGGTGATCCACATCTTTTCGCCGTTAAGGATGTACTCGTCTTCGCCCGTAGATGACTTTATGCGGCGGGCGCGGGTGCGCATGCCCCCGGGATTGGAGCCGAAGTCAGGTTCGGTGAGGCCGAAGCAGCCGAGCACTTCACCGGTCGCGAGTTTTGGGAGCCACTGCTGCTTCTGGTCTTCCGAGCCGAAGGTGTAAATGGGATACATGACCAGCGCGGATTGAACACTGACAAAGCTGCGAAAGCCCGAATCGCCGCGCTCGAACTCCTGCATGACCAGGCCATATTCCACGTTAGACATGCCCGCGCAGCCGTAGCCTTGGAGGTTGGCGCCGAAGAAGCCCATCTGGCCCATCTCGGGGACGAGTTCGCGAGGAAAGCGCCCATCGCGATTGCATTGTTCAATGATGGGGATGAGCTTGTCTTCGATGAAGTCACGGGCAGTATCGCGCACCAGGCGCTCGTCGCTGGAGAGGAGTGCGTCGATGCCAAGAAAGTCGACGCCTTTAAATGGATAAGCCATGCAGTTGTCCTAACGGCAGAAGATGGGGCAGAGATGCCAAACATCCGAGGCTACCAGAGCAAACGCTGCCGGGGCAAAGATGCTTTGCGTCCGGCACCCGCGGGGCACTGCCGGTTTCACAAGCGGCAATGTAAAGGTTTGAGGAAGAAGCACGGTCCGCTTCCAGACAGTGCGCATCCAAGCCGTCATGCATCTACTTCTCTTCTGCTTCCTGCTGGGTGTGGTCTGCGGTTTACGTTCGATGATGGCGCCGGCGACAGTCTGCTGGGGCGCACGCCTGGGATGGCTTCACTTCGAAGGCACCCGGTTCGCATTCATTCACAACCCCATCACGCTGGTGGTGTTCACCCTGTTTGCGCTCGGAGAGCTGGTGGCAGATAAGCTGCCGAAGACCCCCTCACGGACTGCTCCTCCGGGGCTGATCGCCCGTATCCTTTTTGGTGCCGTATGCGCAGCGGCGATGGCTGTCAGCACGGCAGGCAGTGTCGGTCCGGCGATTGCGTCAGGCGTGGTGGGCGCGCTCGCGGGAACGTACGGCGGCTATGCCGTCCGGCACGCTGTCACTGCTTCCGGGAAGCTGCCGGACCTGCCGGTGGCCTTGGTCGAGGACCTGATTGCGATCGTTCTGGGCTTCTTTGTGGTCTCACATCTGTAAATTGCCGGAAGCCCAGCGATTCCAAGTAGAGTGGTCATTCCTAAGGAGCGATGAAGCTTTATGGCAGATGTGTCGCAGTTCGACGTGATTATTCTGGGCTCGGGCCAGGCGGGCAATCCGCTGGCAGCCGCGTTCTCGAGCAAAGGCAAACGGGTGGCGATGGTGGAGCGGGCAGCCGTAGGCGGCACCTGCGGCAACTATGGCTGCACGCCGACCAAGACGATGGTAGCGAGCGCGGAGGTGGCCTACATGGCGCGCCGGGCTGCGGATTATGGAGTGCACGTCGGATCGGTTTCCGTGAACATGACGGAGGTTCGCGAGCGCAAACGCGCGATGGTAAAGACATGGCGGGAGGGCAGCGAGAAGCGCCTTGCCAAGGCTGAGCATGTGGAACTCATTCGTGGCGAAGGTTCGTTCGTTTCGTCAAAGCAGGTGCGGGTAAAGCTGAATGGGGGTGGCGAACGGCTGCTGGCAGCGGAGTTGATCGTGATCGACACGGGGCTTTCGCCGGCAGTTCCGCCGATCGAAGGCATTCACGACGTGGCGTTTCTCGACAATGTGAGCATCATGGAATTGGACACCGTGCCGGAGCACCTGGTGGTGTTGGGTGGTGGTTATATCGGTCTCGAATTCGCGCAGATGTTCAGCCGTTTTGGAAGCCGCGTGACGGTACTGCAGAGCAATGAGCAGCTGCTGCCGCTGGAAGACGCGGACATCGCGGAAGAAGTGGCCAAGCTGCTCCGCGAGGATGGCCTGGAAATACTGCTGGGAACGAAGGCGACCAGGGTCAGCAAGTCAGCTGGCGGCGTCGCGGTGCAGGTGCAAGGGAAGAACAGTTCTTCCGTCATCGAAGGAACGCACCTGCTTGTGGCTACCGGCCGTTCGCCCAATACTGGTCCGCTGAACCTGGACAAGGCCGGCATAGAGATGAATGAAGCCGGATATATCGAGGTGAATGATCGGCTGGAGACAAATGTGCCGGGTGTTTATGCGGTTGGAGATGTAAAGGGAGGTCCGGCCTTCACGCATATCTCCTACGACGATTACCGGGTGCTGAAGACAAACCTGCTGGACGGCGGCAGCAGTACGATCCAGGACCGCACGCTTCCGTATTGTGTCTTCATTAATCCGCAGCTGGGGCGGGTTGGCATGAGTGAGAAGGCGGCAGCGAAGACTGGTCGGAAGGTGCGGATCGCCAGGCTGCCGATGACTTCAGTTGCGCGAGCCATCGAGAATGGAAAAACCAGGGGTTTTATGAAGGCGCTGGTTGATCCGGACACGGAGATGATCCTGGGTGCGGCGGTGCTGGGTGAAGAGGGTGGCGAGATCATGTCGATGATCGAGATCGCGATGATGGGAAGGGTAAAGTACAGCGCGCTGCGGGACGGCACCTTCGCGCATCCGCTGTATTCCGAGGCGCTGAATAACCTATTCAGCAGTTTTGTAGACGAGAAGTAGGGCGACCTTCTTTCGTCGGGGTGTGGTCAACGCGATTTGATCAGATGGGCACGGATGGAGGCGGTGATGCGCCGGTCGGCCTGTAGCGGCCGTTCGAGGGCAGCATCGAGGTACTGCTGTTCGAGAGGCCCGATCGCGCAGCTCGTCAGGAACAAAGGTTGGGCGCGGCGCCAGCTCGGATTGTGGCCGGACTGCCAGGGCAACTGGTTGTGAGGGTCCGGATAGATCAGCTGCAGGGCCGATGAAACGCCGAGGCCCTGGATGAGCCGCGCTGCTGCGAGTGGCTCCATGTCACGAAAAACGCAGGTAAGATGAGGCAGCAGCTCGGGCACACTTGAGCGCCGCGAGTAAACGTGGTGATGGGCTACCATTTCAGTGAGATGGCGAAGTACAGAATTAGAGAGGAACGGGTCAAGCCCGGCCACGAGGATCTCCGGGTGCTTGTAAGTGTGGCTGAGGAAAGTCGTATAGGACCACGTGAGAAGACCATCCTGCGACCTGGCGTGCACGATGCCACTATCGGTGCTGCGGCGTTTGGCGGAACTGCCGGCGATGAGTCGCAGCCCTGAATCAGGTGAGTGGTCGGGTTTGTCGATTGAAAACATCGCGAGCCTCGTTCAGCCGCCGGGTTCCTGCCTGTTCGCAGAGCCAGCCTGATGACAACATTGCTATTGGCCGGCATTACAATGGCACTCCCATCGTGCGACTTGCAAGCGCTTTTCACACCCCAGGTACTACGAAGGTGGGGATTGCTGTACATCGGTAATCTAATCCGGCAAATTCTCCCTGCAGCCTGCCTTGTTTGGAAATGCAGGACAGTTCGAGAACAAGATGACATTCGAGGAGAACGATTCCAACGAAACGCGCATCTCTCCGGTGGTGGCCCAAGTAGGGGTTCTGTAGTCAAAGCGCGGATGCAGTCAACGCCTGCCGCAGGTGATGCAGGCCAAGATGAGGAATAGAGCAGCAGATTAAGGGAGTCTGGAACGCATGCCAAAGGTTTTATCGTCCAAACCGGCCCAAACGCCGGTGAAATCGAAGAGCTTACCCAAGCCGCCAAATGGTCGATCGCGGGTGGTGATTGAGAGCGTGACTCCGCAGGTGGATGGAGGCCGTTTTCCGGCAAAGAGCGTTGCCGGCCAGGCGGTGACGGTAGAAGCGGATGTCTTCGGGGATGGCCATGATCATGTGCGGGCACGGGTGCTGTATCGCCCCACTGATGCGAAGGAGTGGACGGCAGTAGAGATGCAGCCGCTCGGCAACGATCACTGGCGCGCCTCGTTTGCGGTGCCGACGATGGGCTACTACGAGTTCACGGTAGTGGGGGAAGTCGACCATTTCGAAACGTGGAGAAGCGAACTGGAGAAGCGCATAGCTGCTGCGCAGGATCTGGAATTGCCGCTGCGAACCGGAGCCATGCTGATCGTCGACACGGCTGGACGGATAGAGGGTCCTGATAAGGAGAAGCTGCTCGACTGGGCAAAGCAGATACGCGAAGAGCAGTCGACGGAGGCAGCGCTTGATCCAGAGTTGCTGGCTACGATCAGCCGCTATCCCGATGAAACTCTGCAGACGCGGTATGACAAGGACCTGAAGGTGTGGGTTGACCGGGAGCGAGCCGGATATTCCAGCTGGTATGAGCTGTTTCCGAGGTCATGGTCCGAAGTACCAGGTCAGCATGGAACATTTCGCGACGTGGCCGCGCAGCTTGATTATGTCGAGGACATGGGCTTTAACGTGTTGTATCTGCCGCCCATTCATCCCATCGGGGTTGGCTTCCGCAAAGGGAAGAACAATACGACAGAGGCGGCCCCGGACGATGTGGGCAGTCCCTGGGCGATCGGAGGAGAAGAGGGTGGCCATACTGCGATCCTGCCGGACCTGGGTACGATGGCGGATTTCGATTTCCTGCTGAGCCGGGTAAAGGACGCGAAGATGGAACTCGCGATGGATATCGCGTTTCAGTGCGCTCCCGATCATCCGTGGGTGAAAGAACATCCGGAATGGTTCAAGAAGCGGGCGGACGGATCGATTCAGTACGCGGAGAATCCTCCGAAAAAATACCAGGATATTTATCCGATCGATTTTGAATCGTCAGGTTGGGAAGCGTTGTGGGACGCGCTGAAGGGGATCTTCACTTTCTGGGCTTCCAAGGGCGTGCTGATCTTCCGCGTAGACAATCCACATACCAAGGCTTTTCCTTTTTGGGAGTGGTGCGTGGCTGAAGTGAGAGCTGAGTATCCTGAGGCATTGTTTCTCGCTGAGGCCTTTACACGGCCGCGGGTGATGCAGCGGCTGGCAAAGGTGGGCTACTCGCAGTCCTATACCTATTTCACCTGGCGCGAGACCAAGGCGGAGTTGACGGAGTACCTGACAGAGCTGACGCAGACGCCGGTGAAGGATTACATGCGCCCAAATTTCTGGCCGAATACGCCTGACATTCTTCCGGGCATCCTGCAAAAGGGTGGCCTGGCAGCATTCAAGTCGCGACTGATATTGGCGGGTACGATGTCGTCGAACTATGGCATCTACGGACCTGCGTATGAACTTGGCGACAACGCGCCGTTTCGTAAAGAGAAGAGTGAAGAGTACCTCGACTCAGAGAAATACGAGATCAAACAATGGAACCGTGATGACCCGCGGAGCCTGAGGCCCCTGATCACGCGGCTGAACCAGGCCCGCGAACGGAACCTGGCTCTGCAGACGACGAACAACCTTCGCTTCCATACCGTGGATAATCCGCAATTGATTGCGTACAGCAAGGCTACCGAGGATGGTTCGAACGTGGTGCTGACGATCGTGAACCTAGATCCATTTGGAATACAGGGCGGCTTTGTGGATCTGGACTTAACCCTGCTGGGCATACAGCCGGATCAGTCATTCCGCGTAACTGACGAGCTGACGGACAATACCTATGTATGGACGGGAAACCGGAATTATGTCGAGTTGCGGCCGCAGTTGATTCCGGCACATGTGTTCGTGGTCAATGCCGACGTTTGAGTCAGGGCCTGGCCAGGTTGCCGGGTGGTATCGATTGTCGAATGAAGATAAGAGACTTACGCAGAAAGCGATGAGGGATGGATGGCAAGTGTAGGTGAGCAGCCTCGGGTGAAACAACAGGGAAGCGTCTCCGATCCGTTGTGGTTCAAGGATGCAGTGATCTATGAACTGCATGTTCGTGCGTTCATGGACGGCAACAACGATGGCATCGGCGACTTCCAGGGTCTGATCCAGAAGCTAGATTATCTGCAGGATTTGGGTGTAACGTGCCTGTGGTTATTACCTTTCTTTCCGTCGCCGCTGCGGGATGATGGTTACGATATTTCGAACTATCTCGATGTGAATCCCAGCTATGGAACACTCGACGATTTCAAAGAGTTTCTCGCAGCTGCGCATGAACGCGGTATGCAGGTGATGGTTGAGCTTGTCATCAATCACACTTCCGACCAGCACCCATGGTTTGAGCGTGCGCGGCGTGCGCCGAAGGGTTCGCCCGAGCGTGATTACTACGTGTGGAGCGATACGGATGACAAGTACAAAGGCGCCCGCATTATTTTTACCGACACAGAGAAGTCGAACTGGAGCTGGGATCCGGAAGCGCAGCAATATTACTGGCATCGTTTCTTTGCTCATCAGCCGGATCTGAACTTCGACAATCCGAATGTCATTGAGGCTGTGATCGACATCATGCGCTTCTGGCTCGACATGGGCGTGGACGGTCTTCGCATGGACGCCATTCCGTACCTGATTGAGCGGGACGGCACCAACTGTGAGAATTTGCCGGAGACCCATGCTGCGATCAAGCGCATCCGGGCAGCTATCGACGAGGGGTATGAAGGGCGGCTGATCCTGGCTGAAGCCAACCAATGGCCGGCGGATGTTCGGCCCTACTTCGGCGATGGCGACGAGTGCCACATGGCCTTTCATTTCCCGCTGATGCCGCGCATATATATGGCGCTTCGCCAGGAAGATCGTCTGCCGATTACCGACATCATGGCGCAGACTCCAGACATTCCGGAGAACTGCCAATGGGGAATCTTCCTGCGCAACCATGACGAGCTGACGCTCGAGATGGTCTCCGACGACGAGCGGGACTATATGTATCTCGCTTATAGTGCGGACCCGCGCATGCGGATCAACATAGGAATCCGGCGCAGACTTGCACCCCTGGTCGATAACAACCGTCGCCGCATCGAACTGCTGAACAGCCTGCTGTTTTCGTTTCCCGGCACGCCCATTCTTTATTACGGCGATGAGATAGGGATGGGAGACAACATCTATCTTGGCGACCGTAATGGCGTGCGCACGCCAATGCAGTGGACGGGCGACCGTAATGCCGGATTTTCCCGTGCTGTACCCGCGAAGCTTTACAGCCCGGTGATCATGGACCCGGTGTGGGGCTATGAAGCGATCAACGTCGAGGCGCAGGCCGGCGATCCTTCGTCGCTGCTGAGCTGGATGCGCAACATGATCGCGCTGCGCAAACTCTTTCAGGTTTTTGGACGCGGCACGCTGCGGTTCTTGAATTCTCCCAACCGGAAGATCCTTGCTTACGTTCGCGAACTCGGAGACGAGAAGGTGCTATGCGTTGCAAACCTGTCGCGCTTTGCGCAGCCGGTGCAGGTGGACCTTGAAGGCATGGCAGGCATGATCCCGGTCGAGATGCTGGGCTATGTGGAGTTCCCGAAGATCACGGCTGATCCTTATCCATTGACTCTCGCGCCTTACGGATTTCTGTGGCTTGAGCTGCAGCCCTCTCCAGAAGCTGCAATGCCAGTGGCTGAGCGGCAGCCTGAACGGGCAATACACCTGACTCGTCCAGGTGACTGGAAGAACGTTCTGGAAGGCGAGAGCCGGCAGGTACTGGAGTCCAGGCTGCTGCCGGAGTTTATCCCCAAGCAGCGGTGGTTTGGCGGCAAGTCGCGCAGCATCCTGAAAACTGTTGTTATAGACTGGGCACCGTTCGCGGACGGATCCGTCGCGCTGATCTTCCTGAGAATCGAGTATGTGAATGGAGAGCCCGACTTGTACCTGGTGCCACTCGGCATCATGCTTGGCGAAGCAGGTGAAGCCTTGTGCGAGACTTCACCTGGTGCGATCGTCACCGACATCATCACGCCGAAGGACAAGGGTGTTTTGCATGATGCGATGTACAACGACGAGAGCAGCCGGGCACTGCTTGCGCTGATTCGCGACAAGGCTGAACTGACTACGCAAAAAGGCGTCCTGCGCGGGCTTGCGAGTTCGCGGCTGGGAGAGCTGGCCGGAGTGGATGTGTCAGCCTTGCAGCCCAAGCGTGGATCGGCTGAGCAAAGCAATACGAGTGTGCTGTTCGGTCGCAGACTGATCATGAAGCTTTTTCGACGGCAGCAGGCAGGCCCAAATCCAGATACAGAGATCGGCAACTTTCTGACCGAGGTATCGCCGTTCGATCACATTGCTCCATTTGCTGGATCCATCGAGTACACACCAGCGGCGTCGGAGGAAACGCCCAAGCCGCTGAGCTCTACGATCGCGATGCTGCAGGGACTGGTTTCGAACGAGGGAGATGGATGGGAATGGTCGCTTGAAGAGATCGATCGCTACTTTGAAGATCACGCGGGCCGGAGCTTTCCGTTAGACTTGCCGGCGCAACGCGTCAGCTACGTCGGATTGAGCGACAAAACAGCGACGGACTTCGAACGTGAAAATGTGGGTGGATACCTGGATGCGGCTGGACTGCTGGGTCGCAGAACAGGAGAGATGCATCTTGCGCTTGCGAAACCGAATACTGATGCTGCCTTCGCCCCTGAGCCGTTGACGTCGAGTGACTTGTCGGCGTTGCGCCAGGATCTGCTGCTGCATGCGACAGGGGCGTTCGATGCTTTGAAGGACAACCTCGCTGGTCTTCCGGATACCACGGTAGAG
>CAZZUX010000090.1:14404-15755 GCA_964657395.1 uncultured Ktedonobacteraceae bacterium | reverse complement strand
GTAGTAGTAGTTCAGGAACGTCTGGTCGTAATAGCCCATGGCGCGTTGACCAGTCAGATCCGTGAAGTTGCCGGAGCAGACGCCGGACTTGGCGCAACTCTTGGCAAAACCTTCTGCATTGTGCACGAAGCCATCCATGTTGATGGGCCGGCTGGTGAGGAAGTTGTAGCGGTTTACGTCGCCATAGCTTTCGAGCCAGGATGAGGTTTCATCATCGATGCAGGTGGTGGCCAACTTGAAGGGATGGAATGCAGTTCCTTCGTCGTCCAGGTTCGATTTGCCCAGCTTGTCGTCGATGCCGTCTACTTCATAATCTTTGCCGTCGTCGCCGATGTTCCAGCCATTGGCATGACGGTAGGGATTCAGCATGCCGAAGTAATTGTCGAACGAATGGTTTTCCTGAAGCATGAAGACGACGTGATTGACAGGGGGCTTACCGCCGCCGCCGCCCTGAGAGCCGACCGTCACAGTAGTATTCGCGGACGCATTCGATGTTGCGCCGACAGCGACTGCTGTGTAGGTGGTCGAGGATGCCGGGCTGACTGTCTCCGTGCCGCCGGCGCCTGGAAGGGTGTAGTTGGTTCCATCCGATCCGCTGATCGTGACCTGGGAGGCGTTGGTGGCTGTCGCGGTGAGAGTGGAGGAGCCACCGGCCGTGATCGATGACGGATTGGCTGACAGGCTGATGGTAGGTGCTGTTCCCTGAGAAGCCTGGACGGTGAGATTGATCGTTGTATAGGAGGCGCCGCCGCACTTATCCCATTCCTCAACTACCGTGTGCTGTGCGCCTGAAGCCAGGGTCAGCTGGGTGTTCAGAGTGGTGGCATTCACAACATAGACAAGCTTGTTGTTGACGTAAATGCCCATGGACGCGACGCCCTTCGCGCAGGTCGTGGTGGAAGCGCTGGCCACATATTGCACGGGTGAGGTGACAGTCTGGCCGCTGACGGGAGTATTGACAGTGACCGTTGCCAGAGCAGGAGATGCGGACACGAGGAGAACGGACAGAACGGGGATGACACTCTTCATAAGAGCTACCTTCGTAGACGTGGATCGAGCAGGCGCACCTGGCCGGAACAGAAATTGGGTCTTGCTTGGCAACCGGTCACACAGGGGATGACATAGCAACGAATCGAGAGGGAAGGCGGAACAATGCAGTGGTGCAAGCTTCTGGTTCGGTCGGATCAAGGGGGGTGATACGACGGATAGCAGGGCGTACCTCTGCTATTCCGGATCGATCCTGACCGTCCATGGAACACCCTGTCAACATGTATCTAGGTACGTTACTCGCCCAGCTGCACGGTTACTTTAATACCGAGAGGGCCACATGGCGCAACGGCCGGAAGGATGG
>CAZZUX010000090.1:0-14304 GCA_964657395.1 uncultured Ktedonobacteraceae bacterium | reverse complement strand
CGGTGATCCAGTCGAGCATCGCCGTTGAAAATTCATCCTTGGCAGGGGTTGGGAAGCGCCAGTCGGTGCCGTATGGCGGACAGGTCAGGCAGAGAGTGCATTCGCCATGGCAGCTTCTGAAAAGCCCTCCATGGCCTGACTTAGCTGTGAGTCGACTTCATCCGCAATGGTCATCACTTCGGGCAGAAGCATGCTGAAGTCCAGTGTCGCCAGGTTGTCCTGGAGAGTTTGGAAGATGCTTATCTGCAGGATGCGGGATTCCTCTACCAGCAGTGCGGCGCTGTAACCATCGTGGCAACGCTTCCTGCCATGTCGATAAGCGTGCCTTGAGCGCGAACGCCTCAAGCCCATGGGTTCGATCGATTGCAGTCGCAGGACCAGGTCGTTGAGCAGGCAGGGCAGGTGAGAGGAACGTGATTCGCTGCTCATTTCGATGGACTGCAACGACCTGTCTTCGTGCAGGATGCGCAGCCAGGTTTTGATGATCTTCTGAGAGTTCCGTTCAAGGATGTGCACAACACTCTGGACAGGTTTTGAGGGATTGGTTCCGCGGGCCAGCCGCTGCCGGATGACTTTGACCAACTCGAGGATGTCCATCGGCTTGACGAGGATCTCGTCTGCCTGCAGCAGAATGGCATGAGTGGCCGCGGCCATCTCAGGAAATGCACTCAGCAGCATGGTGACGGCGCGAGGATTGGCATGGCGCATGGCACTTACAACAGTGAGGCCATCGCCGGCACCTGGCATGTGAAGGTCGGAGATCAAGACTTCGAAGGTTGCCGAATGGATAAGTCGCAGGGCTTCGGCGGTGTTGCCTGCGGTGGTTACCGCGAATCCAAACTTGTTCAACAAAGTGGACAGTGTCAATCGGATAATTTCGTCGTCGTCCACCAGCAGGATTCGAGGGTCGGCCATCTTGACTTTCTCCGCCACTGTGACGGTTACATGCGTGGGCTTTGACTTCCTACTCTGGTCTCAAGCAATAAAGATTGCAACAGTAAAGCTGCTTAGGGTCTGCAAACTGTAGTGTGCGCGGAAGACCCGTAGCGACTGAGACAGGCAGTATGACCGTGCAGTCATTAACCTTGTAGCCGATTGTGTAACTCTAACTGGCAAGTAAAGGAATGCAGATCCGGAAAGAGGTTCCGGTCTTGCCAGGAGTTATGCTGCTGCGCACTTTCAGACTGCCGCGATGATGGTCCACGATGCGTTTGGAAAGAGCGAGTCCAAGACCCGTGCCTACTCCGGCCTTGGTGGTGAAGTAGGGCTGGAAGATGCTGGAGAGCTGATGCGGAGGGATACCCTGTCCATTATCCGCGACCAGCATCTGCAGGCGCTCACCCTTCTTCCGGAGTCGCAGGTGAATGGTTCCCTCGGGAGGCAGTGCTTCGAGGGCATTGCCGATGAGGTTGGAAACCACCTGCAGGATCTGCCCGGTGTGTACTTCCGCGAGAAGTTTTTCGGGAAGGCTTTTTACCAGCCGGATCTGCTGGGAGCGGATGCGGCTCTGATGGATGCGCAAAGCTGCTTCTGCGATGGCGACAAGATCTACCTGCTTCGGGGTCTCCGAGGTACGAGCGAAGCCGAGAGCCTGGTGGGCGATGAAGCGCAGGGTGGTCAGCTGCTCTTCGGCCAGCCGCAGGTATTGCTGGATTAATGGCGACTCGGTTGAAGATTCCGCAGCGAGGAAGATGAGGTTGCCGAGCGTTTCGAGAGGATTGCGAATCTCGTGCATGACCTCGAGAGCAAACTGGCCGGCTGCGGCATGCTCTTCTGCCTTTTCGAGCGAAGCCATGGCCTGCCTCAGCTTGTTTTCAAGTTCGACGTGGCTGAGTTCGCCCATATAGCCCCTCTCCGGAAAGGGCGCCAATGCAGGCGCCTGGTTTGGAGGTGTTCTTCCGCGGTCCAGCCGTAGTTCTTATGATGCTCGAAAGGATGAACCGTATGCTACCGGACCTTTACAGCGCAACCAAAGGACGGAAGAGCGGTCAGCAATGATGGATGCGTCCTGAGCAGGACAGGCAAGTATCACGGCTTCGGAGCGGCAAGGACTGGTCCGGATAGAATGATCCGTCGAGCTACAAGCCGCGAAGGAAGCAGGAGTTTGCATGAGACGTTATGCGCTGAGGCAATGGA
This sequence comes from uncultured Ktedonobacteraceae bacterium, assembly GCA_964657395.1. Classification (GTDB taxonomy): domain Bacteria; phylum Acidobacteriota; class Terriglobia; order Terriglobales; family Acidobacteriaceae. Next base: position 12,168 of record CAZZUX010000090.1, on the reverse strand, counting down.
CGATTGCCGTACTTGTGGTTGTGATGACGAGCTTGTCGTCGTGGGGAGCCGATGATCTCCAGGTGAAGACCGATAAGGGGAAGGTGGAAGGCAAGCTGTTGGCACAGAGCAAGGTGCGCGCCTTTCTGGGTATCCCGTATGCAGCGCCGCCGGTGGGAGGGCTTCGCTGGAAAGCTCCGCAGCCAGCCGATAAATGGCATGGTATCCGGAAGGCGGATGCATTCGGTTTGAGATGCATGCAACCGACGATGTTTGCGGATATGGTCTTTCGTGATCCTGGTATGAGTGAAGATTGCCTGTCCTTGAACGTCTGGACGCCAGCCTCGGCAAAGGAAGCCAAGAAGGCCAAGCTGCCGGTGATGGTCTGGATATACGGAGGCGGCTTTGTGGTGGGCTCGACCTCCGAGGCGAGACAGGATGGGGAGAACCTGGCGAAGAAGGGAGTAGTGGTGGTCTCGATGAACTACCGGCTTGGGGTCTTCGGGTTCTTTGCGCATCCTGCGCTGGCTGCTGAGAACCCGCAGCATGCGGCCGGGAACTACGGGCTGCTTGACCAGGCTGCTGCGATTGCGTGGGTGAAGCGCAATGCTGCCGCGTTTGGCGGCGACCCGGAGAATGTGACCATCTTCGGTGAATCGGCGGGTTCTTTTTCTGTGAGCGCACAACTTGCTTCGCCGCTGTCGAAGGACCTGATCCAGCATGCAATCGGCGAAAGCGGAGCTGCCATGGGGCTGAGCGCTTTGCCTTTTCCCACGCTCGAGGTCGCGGAGCGTCAGGATAAGGCGGCAGCAGCTGCCTTGTTCGGGACGGACGATCTTGCTGCTTTGCGAGCCATGCCTGCGCAACAGGTGCTGGATAAGGCGAACCAGCATGGTGTTGAGGGACAGCACTTCCAGCCGGATGTCGATGGCTATTTTCTTCCTGAGAGCGTAGCCGCTATTTATGCAGAAGGAAAGCAGGCTCACATACCGCTGCTTGCCGGATGGAACCGTGATGAGGGGACGTCCGGGGTTGTGAACGCACCTGAAAAGCCGACTGTAGAGAATCTGAAAGTACTGGCGAAAAGAGATTTCGGCGGGAGTGCCGATCGTTTTCTGCAGGCGTACCAGGCATCGACAGATGACGAGGCGATGAGAGTGGCTGAGGATTATGCCGGAGACCGCTTTATCGCGTATTCGACATGGGCGTGGCTGGAAGACCAGGTGGAGACGGGGCACTCCCATGTCTTCCGGTATCGATTTGATCGACCGTCGCCGGGTGATCCGAATCATGCTGTTTCGGCCGGCGCCTTCCATTCGGACGACATCGAGTATGTGTTCGGCAACCTGGACTCGCGGAAAGGCGCGGTGTGGACTGCCGAGGATTATGCCCTGTCGGACCTGATGCAGACCTACTGGGTCGACTTCGCGCGGAATGGCAATCCAAATGGAGCACGAGCGCCGGTGTGGCCGGAGTACAGTGCGGCGGGTGGATGGCAGGTGATGCACCTCGATGCGCCTGCGGCTTCCGAGGCGGACAAGCACCGTGATAGGTATCTGTTCCTGAAGGAATGGAGTGCGTCCGATGCTGCAGCTTCAGCCTCCAAGTGACAGCGCACAGATAAACTGTAGCTAAGTATGGACTACGGTTTATCCGCGACAAAGGCTGGCCCTGTGTCTGCGCTTTCAGGAGCAGCCCTGCGCAATGAGCTGACACAGCGGGCGTATGCGTTTGCACAGAAACATGGTTTGCTGCATGCGCTTTCCGATGGCGCAGCGCCGAGTGTCATTTTTGGTCAGGATGAAAACGGCGGACATGGAAACTTTCATCCTGCGGTGTATCGGCGCATCTGTGCGGAGGCCGCCTGGGCAGAGCGGCTGACGAAGGTACATACGGCGTCGCGGCGGATGAAGGTCCGTTCCGACTGGCAGTGGAAAGAGCTGGATTGTGCACACAGCTCGGACGCCCTGTTGATGAATGTGTTTTGCCATCCTGCGGCTTTTCGCAACGGAGAGCTCTGCAAAGCGTTGAGTGTCGACTCAGCATCGCGGCCCGTCTTCGGCTACTACCCGCTTATCCCATTGCGAAGCGGGAAGGCCGACCGCACCGAGGTTGACATGAAGCTCGGATCGTTGCTGGTAGAAGCGAAGCTGACTGAGAGCGGCTTTGAAACGGCATCACTCGCACAGCTGCTGCGATATCGGGATTTCGATGTGCTCTTCCATGTGAATGAGCTGCCAAGGCGGAACGGCCGGATCGAGGGATATCAACTGGTTCGAGGCATCCTGGCGGCGGTGGTGCATGGAGGAGAATTCTGTCTGGTCTGTGACGATCGTCGCCGCGACCTGATTGAATGTGCCTACGGAGTGATCTCAGCACTTCGCAGTGCAGATGTTCGCTGGCGAGTCAGACTGGCAACCTGGCAGGAACTTTCGGCGGCCCTGCCACTCACGATGCGAAGGTATCTTTTATCAAAGTACGGCCTCGCTCCACGATGATTGTCACCTGCTGAAATTTTTCCGCAAGGCTTCAAGGTGTCAGATTCGCAGAACCGGCATCCTACCGATTGCAACGCTGGCGAAGTGGACGACAGGCACTCGCCGGCACGGCCGATGCTGCTCAGTGTTGGTTGAGTACAAATCCTACATCTTGAAAGAAATGAAGAGGCCAAATGGCAGTGAACTACAAGAAGAACTTAAGAGAGGGTCAGCCTCATCCGCGCGGCGCTACGTGGGACGGCAATGGAACCAATTTCGCTATATTTTCCGAGAACGCGACCAAGGTAGAGGTTTGTCTTTTTGAGAATGGCGGCAAGGACGAGGTGGAGCGAATCGAACTGCCGGAATACACCAACCAGATCTGGCATGGATACCTCCCGGATGTAAAGGCCGGAATGCTGTATGGATACCGGGTGCACGGACCATATGAACCGGAAAATGGTCAACGGTTCAATCCTAATAAGCTATTGATCGATCCCTATGCATGCGCGTATGTGGGACATATTGAGTGGAATCCGGCGCTGTTCGGATACAAGATGGAATCGCAGGACGATACAACATTTGATGAACGTGATAGCGCACCGTTTATGCCGAAGTGCGCCGTTGTGGATCCGGATTTTGATTGGAAAGGCAAGCCGGTTCGGATTTGTCATCCATGGGACGACACCATCCTCTACGAGACCCATGTAAAAGGTTTTACAAAATGTAGAACAGATATTCCAGAGGAGCTAAGGGGTACCTACGCCGGACTGGCACAGCCGCAAGTTCTTGAGTACATCAAGAAGCTGGGTGTTACTTCGATTGAGCTGCTTCCTATCCATGCTTTCGTTCAGGACAGCAATCTCGTTGAGAAGGGGCTGAGGAATTACTGGGGCTATAACAGTATCGGGTTCTTCGCGCCCTACGCTGGCTATGCTGCAAAAGATGCGGAGAGTCTTCGCGAATTCAAGGAGATGGTCTCTGCCATCCACGAGCAGCGACTTGAAGTCATCTTGGATGTGGTTTACAACCATACTGCCGAAGGCAATGAACTCGGCCCGACCTTGTCGTTCAAAGGAATTGATAATTCCAGCTACTACCGGCTGCTACCGGACAAGAAGCGGTACTACGTTAATGACACGGGCACCGGCAATACCTTCAACCTGAGCCATCCACGCGTCATACAACTTGTAACCGACAGCCTGCGCTACTGGGTTGAGCAGATGCATGTGGACGGCTTCCGCTTCGACCTGGGTACGATTCTGGCTCGCGAACCAAATGGCTTCGATAACCGAAGCGGGTTCCTGAAGGCGTGCTGCCAGGATCCAGTTCTGAATACTGTGAAGTTGATTGCTGAACCATGGGATTGTGGCCCAGGCGGCTACCAGGTAGGCGGATTCCCGCCGGGCTGGGCAGAGTGGAACGACAAGTTCCGCGATAACGTACGCGACTTCTGGAAAGGCGAAGGGTCAGTGAGTGACCTGGTGAAGCGTCTTACTGCGACAGGCGAGATATTCAACACACAGGGTCGGCGGCCTTGGGCATCCGTAAACTTTGTAACTGCTCACGACGGTTTCACCCTCAACGATGTGGTGAGCTACAACGAGAAGCACAACGAGGCGAACGGAGAGAACAACCAGGACGGAAGCTCTGATAATCGTTCGTGGAATTGTGGTGTTGAAGGTCCGACGGATGATCCGGAAGTTAATGCGCTACGCGAACGGCAGATTCGCAACATGCTTTGCACTCTTCTTCTATCCCAGGGTACCCCGATGCTGTTGGCTGGTGATGAGTTTGGCAGAACGCAGCAGGGCAACAACAATGCTTATTGCCAGGACAGCGAAATAAGCTGGCTGAATTGGGATATTAAGGAAAAAGGGAGTCATCTCATCGATTTTGTGCGTCGACTTACTTCTCTCCGGCACAAATATCCTATTCTTCGGCGGGATCGTTTCCTGACAGGGGAGTACGTCGAAGAATTGGGCGTGAAGGATGTGACCTGGATCAATGCAAACGGTTCAGAGATGGAAGATCAACAGTGGGCAGACTCTGGTATGCGCTGCTTTGGCATGTTGATGGATGGTCGTGCGCAGGTGAGCGGCATTCGTAAGCAGGGGAAGGAAGCTACCCTGCTGATGGTCATCAACGATCATAGCGATGTGGTTGTCTTTACCCTGCCCGAAACCAATGGAGGCGATACCTGGTCACTATTGATTGATACAAACATCGGGGACAATAGTGAGAGTGGAACATTTAATTCAGGTGAGACCTATGATGTAACTGGTCGATCTGTTCTTGTGTTCGCACTCGAAACCAAGACAAAAGTAAATTGAGTGGAGGCAAGGGGCAGCGGCGTTAAGCGTTGTTGCCCTAGTGCCTTCCTAGAAACGCTGCGAGAGGAGCATCCAAGGGCTTTCTCGCTCCGGCCTCATCTGCATCATCCATCCGCATAAGTGCATTCTGCATATAGCGCACAACCAGCCAACGCAGCGGCTCGCTAATCCAGCGAGGCGAACGGTGCTGTACTATCGGTAGTCGATCGAGCGAGGACTGCCTGCCCGTCAGGATTCCCGCGAGAGTTTTACCAGCGAGATGACTGGTTGAAACGCCCTGGCCTGTGTACCCGCCCAGCATGGCGAACTTCCGACCAGGATCGAAACGAACTGAGGGCATCCAGTCACTTGGCATTGCGACCGGGCCGCCCCAGTTATGAGTAAACTCAATGCCGTTAAGCATTGGAAACCACTCGGTCACTGATTTCTGGATAAAGTCAATGGTGGCTTTGTGGCGATCCTGTGCATCACTGATGCGAGAGCTAAATCTGTAAGGTGCGCCTCGACTTCCGAAGAGAATTCTTCCGTCGCCCGTCCGAGTTAAGTAGACGACGCTGTTCCGTGCTGATGAGACATTTTCACCTGCTTCCCAACCTACTTGTTGCCACTGCTGCACGGTGAGTGGTTGGGTGAGGCAGATGAGGGAATAGACCGGCAAAATAGAGCGGTGCAGCCTCTGCAGCAATGCGTGATATGCCTCGCCGGCCAGGATGATGGATTGCTTCGCCCTGATTTCACCATGCGGTGTGATGAGTCGAGCATCTGCTCCCGAGATGAAGTCGGTAACTTCGGTCTGTTCATAGATGACGCCGCCACGTGACTCGACTGCGCGGGCCAGCCCTCTTACGAGTCGACCGGGGTGCAAACTCGCACCGTCAGGAGTATAGAGGCTGCCTAACACCTGAGTCACATGAATGTGGGTGTTTGTTTCATCCGGGGACAGGAGCTTGTATCTATCTGCCAGGCCAAGGCGGGCATAAGCGCCGAATGCATCCTGAATGGCTTGAAGCTGACTTTTTGAGCGAGCGAGGGTGAGCGTTCCTGCGGCTCGATACTGGGCGGTGATTGACTCCTCTTCACAGACGGTCTGGATATCTCGCGAGGAATCGTCAACAGCCTGCATCAAGTCACAGGCTGATTTGATTCCGTATCTTTTCTCAAGCAATCCTGCGGAAACAGGGAAGCGAGGGGAGCACCAGCCGCCGTTCCTTCCGGAGCCGCCGAAGCCTACGATGTCTTTTTCGACGATTGCGACGCGTAGATCCGGTCGCTGTTTCAGCAGATAGTAAGCAGTCCAAAGGGCTGAATAGCCACCGCCGAGTATGGCGAAATCGACTTCTTCTGACCTGGAGAGACGCGGCCTGGTAACGAGACTCTCGCCTGCATCTTCAAGCCAATAGCTATAGCTTGCGTAATCCTTTTCAGTATTCACCCAGCCAGCAACCAGCCTGCGAGGATTGCAAAGCCAATTCCAAGTCCCTCACGCCTGCTTAGACGCTCATGCAGAAAGACCAGGCTTAACACAATGGTGACGACCGGGTAGAGCGAAGACAAACTAATGACGGTCGAAACCTTACCTTTTTCTACAGCAGCGAAGAATGCAAGAAACCCAACGAAATTCACGAAGCCGCCAGCAAAGGACCAACCGAAGCCTGCTGGCGACCAGTCGACTTTGAAGTGTTCCACTGCAAGAACCATCAAGGCGAAAGCGGCAACACCAACAGCCTGGAATAGCAGGGTCTGTCGGGGTCGGGTGTGGTTTGACGCAAGCTTACTGCAAAGGCCCCACACTCCCCAGGCAAGCACGGTGAAGACGGCATAGATCAACCAGGGCTTCATACCAGACACTCCTGATAGTCAAAAGACGCTAATGGTAAGTAATTACTTCTATGAAGATAATTCGCTAGTACCAACCGATTGGTTTTTCGTCCAGGTTGATATAGACCTGCTTGGTTTCGAGATATTCCTCGACTCCGCCCGGTCCAAGTTCTCGGCCGACTCCTGATTGTTTGTACCCGCCCCATGGTGCCTCAGTACACGTGGGCTGCATGTGGTTGACCCAGACGATGCCGGCCCTAAGGGCCTTGACGACGCGCAGAGCCTTGTAGATATCTCGGGACCAGACTGCAGCAGCCAAGCCATAGGGAGTGTCATTGGCGATCTGGATCGCATCCTTCTCCATGTCGAACGGAATAACTGTCGCGACCGGACCGAATATCTCTTCGCGCGCGATGCGAGCGGAGTTCGCCACGTCATAGAAGATGGTGGGCTTGATGTAGTAGCCCTTCGCAAATTCTTCGGGACGGTCGCCGCCGCAGGCTAGTTTAGCTTCGGATTTACCAACGGCCAGGTAATTGCTGACGCGGTCGTACTGATCCTTGCTGATGACTGGTCCCATCTTCGAGGTGCGGTCCATGGGCGGTCCGACCTTGATGGTTCTCGCCTTCTCTGCCATGGCTTCTACGAATTTCGAGTAGATTTTTCGCTCGACCAAGATTCGGCTGCCGGCGGAGCAGACTTCACCCTGGTTGATGAAGATCCCGAATAAGGCGCCGTCGATTGAAGCTTCCCAGTCAGCATCGGCGAAGAAGATATTCGGTGACTTACCACCTAGCTCCAGGGTGACTCGTTTGAGCGAGTTAGCTGCGGTCCTGGTGATAAGCTTGCCGACTTCGGTGCTGCCTGTAAAGGCGATCTTGTCGACGAGTGGATGCTCAACGAGTGAGGCGCCGCAAGTTTCGCCGAAGCCATTTATTACGTTTACTACCCCAGGGGGAAGCCCGACTTCTTCAAACCAATCCGCCAGCATGAGAGCGGTGAGTGGAGTTTGTTCTGCTGGTTTAAGAATCATGGTGCAACCAGCAGCAAGTGCCGGGGCGAGCTTCCACGAAGCCATCAGGAGGGGATAGTTCCAGGGAATAATGAGGCCGGCGACTCCGACTGGTTCTCGCAGGGAGAGGCTCAAGGCATTCACGGAGACAGGATTGACCTGGCCGGGGATCTTGGTGGCGAGACCTCCGTAGTATTCGAATATCTCGGCTACGGCACTTATGTCGCCTTCTGCCTCTACGATTGGTTTGCCGGTATTCCGAGCTTCTACTTCAGACAGGGAGGCATGTTGCTCACGGACCTTCGCTGCAAGTTTGAAAAGGATCTGCGCGCGATCCTGCGGCGTTTTTTTCGGCCATTCTCCTGAATCGAAAGCCGCGCGCGCTGCCTTGACGGCCAGGTCTACGTCGGTGGCGGTCGCCTCTACAACCTGCGCAAGGATTTCTTCGGTATGGGGTTCATACACTGGGAAGGTTTTGCCCGAGCTGCTGGATACCCACTGACCATTGATGTGTTGCTGATAACTTCCTGTTGCGGAGTGCATGCTTCCGCTCATTCAACCCTCATTTGCTAACGGTACGTCCCATGATCACGGGACCTGTTGCTTGACTAACTAAATATCACCACTCATTCGGAAAACCTAAGACAAAGATCTTGAGGGAAAGATCGATACCTGCGGTCAAGGAGAGAATTACTTTCCGAGATGCTTGTCGAAGAAGTCCGCCATGATTTTGTCGGCCTCTTTCGATTCGGGCAGGGAGGCGTTATTCCAGAAGGCATGTGGCAATGCTTCGAAGACGACGAGTTGCGCATCGACGCCTGCACGCAGATAGGCGCGATGAAGGATGGTGGTTCCGCTGAGTAGTAAATCCCGACCGCTGGTGATGAACAGAGTCGGTGGGAGGCTGGTGAGGTCTGAGTAAAGGGGGGACAGGAGTGGATCTTTGCGATTGACGGAGGTGGGCACGTAATCAGAATTTGCGTTTGCCTGGGGTGGCTCCAGATGCCCTGAGAAACCGTTGAGAGCGTAGAGTGCGATGGAATCTCCTGGCTGACTGAAGTCTCCCATGCCTGAAAAGATCCCCGTGGCAGCGGGCAGAGGTATTTTCTGCTGCTTGAGTTTGACGGTGACTTCTGCGGTAAGGATCGCGCCCGCGGAGGTGCCGTAAATGCCGATGTTCTGCGGCTTGTAAGTCTTGAGGAGTTCCTTGTAAACGGCGACAGCATCTTCTACGCCGGCGGGATACGGATGTTCGGGTGCGAGACGGTAGAGCACGGCAATGACTTTTGTGCCGGTGAGATTGGCGATCGGGATACTTTCCGTCAGCGATCCTGAGTCGGAATTGAAGCCGCCGCCATGGAGATTGATGAGGACACGATTCTGCCTGTCGGCATCGACGTGGATGGGTGTGATGATTCTGACTGGTACTGCTGCGATAGAGGCGGATGTAATGACGGCCGGATACAACTTCTTCGCTTCTTCGCCCGCGCCTGCCTGCCATGTGTCGGTGCCGGTTCGCCTTTGCTCAAGTGATTGAGGTACGAGAGCGTCAGAGGCTGGGCGGGAGAGGATCTGTCGCGCCTCTGGACTGACCGTGCCCGGCACAGGCATGATGCGGGTGACATAGGCTGTGCCATCAGGATTGATATGGCTGCTGTCTGCCTGCGTTGTTCCGGCAGCGTTCTGCGCATGGATCATTAGATGGAGCGAAAAGAGGGTGACCGTGGCGGCCACGGTTCGACGAAATAGCATGAGCAATCCTTCTGCCTTCGAATGTTTCAGGAGCTTAACAGCAGTCAGCTTCGCAAACCATGGCGTTAAACTGGTGGTTGGCAGATGCGTGAACGGCTGGAATACGTAGCAGTCTGGTGGCTGGTGAAGTTTTTCGGCATTCTGCCGCGTCGGGTCGCTCGCAATGCCGGAGCTGCGATCGGGTGGATCGCGCTTGGGATCATGTCGCGACTGAGGCGGGTAGGTCTCCGCAATCTGCAGCTGGCTTTCCCAGAGATGACACATAAGCAGCGGATGCGGCTTCTGCGCGAGGAATACCGAAGCCTGGGGTGGTTGCTCGCCGAATTTTGCCTGATGTCGCGATATACCCGGGAGTCAACTGCTTCGTTCATTCGGGTTGAAGGGCTTGATCATTATCTGAAAGCGCGTGCGAAGGGTCGCGGAGTGTTCGTCGTTACTGGTCACCTGGGGGCCTGGGAACTGTCGAGCTTCTACCATTCGCTGATGGGCTATCCGATGAGTATGGTGATTCGGCGCCTCGATAATGTCCGCATCGATCACTTTGTTAACCATGTGCGATGCCTGCATGGAAACAAGGTTCTCCACAAAGACGATTTTGCACGCGGCCTGTTGTCGGCGATGCGTGCTGGTGAGACGGTGGGGATCCTGATGGATACCAACATGACGCCGCCACAGGGAGTTTTCGTGGACTTCTTTGGACATGCGGCATGCACGGCTGCGGGACTAGCCCGGGTCGCCTTGAAAACGGGCGCAGCTGTTCTTCCGGGATTTATGGTGTGGGAGGAGGCGGAGCAAAAGTATGTGCTTCGCTTTGGTCCTGAGCTGCGATTGCAGAATACCGGCGAGACCGAGGTGGATGTGCTGGAGAATACGCAGCTTTGTACCAGTGCGATCGAGGAGTTCGTGCGCAGGTATCCGGGTCAGTGGCTCTGGGTGCATCGTCGCTGGAAGACGCGACCACTCGGCGAGACTCCGCTGTACCCGTAAAATGAAACAAACACTCATTGATCCGTTATGGAGTAGTAAGGAAGAATTATGTCGAAACGTGAATTCCAGACTGAAGTCAGTCAGCTGCTACAGCTCATCATTCATTCGCTGTATTCTCACCCGGAGATTTTTCTGCGGGAGCTCATCTCCAATTCTTCAGACGCTTTGGACAAGCTGCGACACCTGACGCTAACGGAAGATGCCTACAAGAGCCTTCCGTTCGATCCTCGCATCGATCTGACGCTGGATGAAGAGAAGAAGACGTTGACCATCGCCGATACCGGCATCGGTATGAACGAGGAGGACCTGGTGTCTCACCTCGGAACGATTGCGCGATCAGGCACGAAGAACTTCCTGGCACAGCTTTCTGGCGATGCGAAGAAGGATTCCAATTTGATTGGACAATTTGGAGTTGGTTTCTACAGCGCTTTCATGGTTGCGGACAAGGTAGAGGTTGTATCTCGCAAAGCAGGCGAGGAGCAGGCCTGGCGATGGGTAAGTGACGGAAAGTCGGGCTTTGAAATGGAGCCGGCCGAACGGGATGTGGCGGGCACGACTGTGCTGCTGCATTTTAACCAGGAAGGTGAGCAATACGCGAACAGCTGGCGACTGCAGGAAGTGGTGAAGAAGTATTCCAATCACATCGCCTTCCCGATCTTTCTGACGTACGACAAGAGTGAGTGGAATGAAGCCGATAAGAAATCGGAAAAGAAGCGCACGACGGAACAGGTAAATGCTGCGAGTGCGCTGTGGCGCCGTGCGAAGAGCGAGATTACCGAGGAGGAATACAAGGAGCTGTACAAGTCGATCGCTGGTGATTCGCAGGACCCGCTCTTCTGGTTCCACACCAAGGCGGAAGGCAGTTTAGAGTACACAACGCTCTTCTATGTGCCGGCGAAAGCGCCACTTGATCTTTATCGCGCTGACTACGAAGGAGGCGTGAAGCTTTACGTGAAGCGCGTCTTCATCATGGATGATGCCAAGGAGCTTTTGCCGCAGTACCTGCGGTTTGTTCGAGGCATTATCGACAGCGAGGATCTCCCGCTGAATGTAAGCAGGGAAATTCTGCAGCAGAACAGAATCCTGCAGAGCATTCGCACTGCGAGCGTGAAGAAGATTCTTTCCGAATTGAAGGCGGTTGCGGCCAACGATCCTGAGAAGTATCGCTTGTTCATCCACGAGTACAACCGGCCGCTCAAAGAGGGATTGTACGGAGACTATGCGAACCGCGAGACCCTGCTTGAACTGATCCGCGTCAAGTCGACGAAGGTGGAAGGACTGACGAGCCTGGCGGATGTGAAGTCCAGAATGAAGGAAGAGCAGAAGGCTATTTACTACATAACCGGTGGATTGGAGACGCTGCTTCGTAGTTCCCCGCTGCTTGAGATTTACAAGAAGAAGGACCTGGAAGTCCTTATCCTCGATGATGAGATTGATGAGATTGTTTTCTCTGGCGTTGATAGGTTCGGTGACGTCGAGCTGAAGGCCGTGAACAAGGCGGCGACGAGTGAAGACTTCAAAGAGGAGGGTGAAAAAGACCAGGCCGAGGCGTTGAAGCCCTTGCTCGACAAGCTGAAGGTGATCCTGGGGGACCGTGTGAAGGACGTGCGTTCTTCGCTCAGGCTCGCGGATAGTCCATCGTGCATCGTCTCAGACGAAGAAGAGCCATCGTTGCAGATGCAGCAGATGCTTCGTGCGATGGGTCAGAAGGAGATGCCGGCGGCCAAGCCTACGCTTGAGATCAATCCGGATCACGAGATAGTGAAGAAGATGCTGGCGCGTCCGGATGAAGCGACAACTGGAGATGCGG
>CAZZUX010000089.1:0-15793 GCA_964657395.1 uncultured Ktedonobacteraceae bacterium | reverse complement strand
ATCAATAAAACAAACCAGTTCAACCTGACCACGCGTCGCTACACGGAGACAGATATCCGGGCAGTGATGAGCGATCCGGGCGCCGCCGCATACCAGTTCCGTCTGACGGACCGATTTGGCGACAACGGTGTCGTCGCCATTCTGATTGGGCGCATGGGTGACAATGCCGCACTGGTCATGGACACGTGGCTGATGAGCTGCCGTGTTCTGGGAAGGCAGGTCGAAGAGGCCTGCCTGAACGTGATGATCGATGCAGCACGCAGGCTGGGAGCAAAGCAAATCGTCGGCGTCTACCGTCCAACAGCCAAGAATGAGATGGTGCGATCTTTGTATGAGCGTCTTGGCTTCAGGCCGGATGAAACCCAGGCAGATGAGGCCGGTACAGACGCGAACGATCCGGGCGAAACCCGTTGGAGTTTGTGTCTAGCCGATCATAAGAAGAAGCCGGTCATCATGAAGGTGACGGTGCACGAACCTGGCGGCAGCAAATCGCATTCAACTCACGAAGCGAAGGAAGAAGCCACTGCTGGCTCCGCATCTCACCAGCCAAATCAACGTTCATGAAGGGAACCATGCAGCAAGCCGAAATCTATAGCCGCCTGACGGAGATCTTCCGCGACATTTTCGATGATGAAAGCATTGTGCTGACGCCGGAAACCACGGCAGCCGATATCGCCGAGTGGGATTCGTTTAACCACATCAACCTGATCGTGGCGACAGAAGCAAAGTTCAAGATCAAGTTTCAGACCGCCGAGATCGAATCGATGAAGAACGTTGGGCACTTCGTTGACATCATTGAAAAGAAGCTGGCTGCCCGAAGCGCTTAGCGTTAAATTGCCCGGCCTACCCTGACCTTTCGTTCGCATAAACGACGATAGTGTTGAGGTAGTATCGTCTGTCTACCGGAACGACACCGGCAGACAGGAATCACACGGGCCCTGGCACGCGATGGACCTGTGTTGGGGGGCGATGGTGAAAAGTTTCCGCAAGCCAGTAATGGTTGTACCGGCCATTGTGACGTGCCTGCTGCAGGGCTGTGGCAGCAGTTCCACTCCTGCTACCGGTCACAGCGAGCCGGCGCCTAATTTCACCCTTGCCGTGTCGCCGGCCACCACTAGCCTGACTGCGGGCGCCACTACGCAGCCTGTTTCCGTTAACGCGGCGGCAATCGGCAGCTTTACGAGTGCTATCAGCGTGAGTTTGAGCGGCCTGCCGGCAGGGGTGACAGCCACGCCTGCGACTTTCAATGTGAATCCCGGCAGCAGCCAGACGATCACCCTGGGTGCCGCGGCGAATGCTGCTGCACAAACAAATGCCACCATCACGGCTACAGGGGTAGCTGGTGCCATTACGCATACTTCCACCTTCGGGCTTGCCGTCAAAGCTGCTCCTGCCTTCACGATTTCCGCAGCACCAACCGCGCAGACCCTGACCATCGGCAGCCCGGCGGGCGTGCAGGTCGCCATTACCGAGAACGCGATCAACGGGTTTACAGATTCCGTTGACGTGACATTCAGTACCCCGCCCGCCGGTGTCACGGTCAATCCGGCCAGCCTGAAGCTGGCTCCAGGGGTGCCGCAGAATGTGACTCTTGCTGCCAGCTACTCTGCCGCCGCGGGCACTGCCGCCCTGGATGTCACAGCCGTGGATGCAGGGGCTACCCCGTCGCTCACCAGCAGCGCAGGCTTGACGCTGAGTATCCAGGCGGCACCCGTTGCGGATGTTGTGACCTACCACTACGACAATGCACGGGATGGTTTAAATGCGCAGGAATCCATCCTGACGCCTGCCAAGGTCAATGCGGCGAGTTTCGGCCTGCTCGGCACCTATGCTGCGGATGGCAAAGTCGACGCGGCACCTCTCTTTGCCGCACAGGTGCCGGTCGGTACAGGAGTGACCGCAAACGTCGTCTATGTTGCGACTGAACATGGCAGCCTCTATGCCTACAACGCCGGCAGCGGCTCCCAGGTGTGGATGACGTCACTGCTCGGGCAGAATGAGACTACGGCAAAGAACGGATGCGGGCAGATCACTCCAGAGGTGGGAATCACGGCAACGCCGGTGATCGACCGCAAAGCAGGTCCGAATGGAACGATCTTCGCGGTATCGATGAGTGTGGATGCCAGCGGTCATTATCATCAGCGACTGCATGCCCTGGACCTGGCAACCGGGGCGGAACAGGCTGGGAGCCCCGCCGAAATCACCGCGACTTATCCGGGTTCCGGTGACAACAGCAGCAACGGAACCGTGGTGTTCGATCCCGGGCAGTACGCAGAACGTGCGGCACTTACCCTGGTGAACGGCACCATCTACACGGCATGGACCTCGCATTGCGACATCCGGCCTTACACCGGATGGGTCATGGGTCTCAGCGAAGCAACCTTGAAGCAGACACAGGTGCTGAATCTCACGCCGAACGGAAGTGAAGGTTCAGTCTGGATGGCGGGTGACGGACTCGCTGCCGACAGCGCAAACAACCTGTATCTGCTCGATGCAAACGGCTCGTTTCAGGACACCACCAATCCTGCCGGCTTTCCCTCCGACGGAGATTACGGCAATGGCATTCTCAAACTGGCGACTACCGGAAACCTCGCGGTAGGCGACTTCTTTGAACCCTACAATACGGTAAGCGAATCGGCTGCGGATGCAGACCTCGGATCGGGCGGCCTGCTGCTATTACCGGACATGTTGGATGCCGGCGGCACCATGCGGCACCTGCTGGTAGGTGCGGGTAAAGACACAAACATTTACGTGGCAGATCGAGACAAGCTGGGCAGGTTCAATACCGCCACCCCGGATAACAGCAACCTGTATCAGGAGATTCCAGGCGCCCTGGTCAATGGAGCGTGGTCCAGCCCTGCCTATTTCAACAACACGGTCTACTACGGTGGACAGGGCGACGTGCTTAAGGCCTTCCCGGTCAGCCAGGCGAAGCTGGCAGCCGTTCCTTCGAGCCGATCAGCTATCGCCTTCCCCTATCCCGGGACCACCCCGAGTGTGTCCGCGAACGGCACAACGAACGGGATCGTGTGGGCTCTTGAAAGCGGCACCGGTGCGCCGGCAGTGCTGCACGCTTATGACGCCACCAACCTGGGAAACGAGCTCTACAACAGCAACCAGCCTTTGCCGGGAGGCGGTAGCAGCGGCTTTGGCCTCGGCAACAAGTTCCTCACACCCGTGGTGGCGAACGGGAATGTTTATGTCGGTACACCAAACGGAGTTGCGGTCTTCGGTCTGCTGCCGTAAGACGGTGCAGGGGCGGCTCGCATCCCATTTCTCTGGGGGTTCAGATGAACGAGAATGGTTTGCCGATCGGCGAAGAAGATGTAGTGCCGCTGAAGGACATTGCGCCTGGGGTTGCAGGGCTGCGGATACTGTTCGTGAATGTATTCGGCGTCTCCAACGACGACGGTTCGTGGACGTTGATCGATGCCGGTATCCCGATGTCGTCTTCGAGGATTCGCAAGTGGGCCGAGTCGACGTTCGGCAATGCGCCGAGTGCCATCGTGCTGACCCATGGACACTTTGACCATGCCGGTTCAGCCAAGGACCTGGCCGATCACTGGAATGTGCCAGTGTATGCGCACCAGATGGAAACGCCCTTCCTCGATGGCCGCCAGCACTATCCGCCACCCGACCCATCGGTAGGCGGAGGCGTGATGGCCACACTGTCACCCCTGTATCCGAAGGGTCCGATTGACCTGGAAACCCGACTGCGGGCATTTTCCGCTGACGACATGCTCCCATGCATGCCCGGCTGGAAAATCATCCACACGCCGGGCCACACCATCGGTCATGTCTCCTTCTTCCGTGGGTCTGACCGGGTGCTGCTGGTGGGCGATGCGTTCTGCACGGTAAAGTCCGAGTCGCTCACTGCCATTGCGAAGCAAACTCCGGAACTGCATGGACCGCCCGCTTACTACACGCCCGACTGGATTGCTGCCAAGGCTTCTGTAGCTAAACTGGCAGCGCTCGAGCCGGACACACTCGCGCCGGGTCACGGTCAGCCGCTTTCTGGCAGCGATATTCCCGGTCAGTTGCAGCGCCTTTCCGCTCGCTTCGATGAGATCGCGATGCCGGAGCATGCTGCCAGCATCACGCGTTAAGTTCGTGAGCGAGACATAAACATTCGCCTGGCTTACCATGCTTCTTGGCTTCCTGTGGATGGCAGGAAGCAAGGAGCATGGAGCCCGAATGGCAATTCGTCGAGACTTTCTGAAGCTGGCTGCAAGTGGGGTAGCCGGTTCTGCTTTTGCGACTGTTAGTTCTGTAACTCCTCTTCACGCCCAGGCGGGTGGTTTAGGAAGCGGCGGCAATGCTTTCTTCAACGTAAGAAGTTTTGGGGCCCGGGGCGATGGCAAGACACTCGACACAGCAGCAGTAAACGCTGCAATTGCCGAAGCGGAGAAAGCAGGCGGTGGCACGGTCTTCTTCCCTGCCGGCACCTATGCCTGCTACTCCATTCACCTCAAAAGCTATGTAGCGCTTTACCTTGACCAGGGTGCAACCATCCTTGGTGCCTCTGTGCCAATCGAGGGAACGACCAGCGGCGGCTACGATGCTGCCGAACCGCAGGGCGCCTTCGAGCCCTATCAGGATTACGGTCACAATCACTGGCACAACAGCCTGATGTGGGGCGAGAACATCCACGACTTTTCGATCCTCGGCCCGGGTCTGATCTATGGTAAAGGGTTGAGCCGCGGTCACGATGACGACACCGACCTGCCGGACACGAAGAAGCCAGGCGTGGGCAACAAGGCAATCTCGCTGAAGAATTGCCGCAATGTCATCCTGAAGGATTTCTCGATTTTGCAGGGCGGCTGGTTCGGCATCCTGGCCACCGGCGTCGACAATCTCACCATCGACAATCTGAAGATCGATACGAATCGCGATGGCATGGACATCGACTGCTGCCGCAACGTGCGCGTCTCCAATTGCAGCGTCAACTCGCCCTGGGATGACGCGATCTGTCCGAAAAGCTCATTTGCCCTGGGATACGCACGACCGACCGAAAATGTGACGATTACCAACTGCTTTGTGACCGGCCACTACATGCTGGGCACCATGCTGGATGGCACCTGGAAGAAGTTTCCGGAAGGCGCGCATTACTACGGCACCGGACGCATCAAGTGCGGGACGGAGTCGAACGGCGGCTTCCGCAACATCACCATCTCCAACTGCACCTTTGAAGGCTGCGAAGGCCTGGCGCTGGAGAGCGAAGACGGCGCCCTATGTGAGGACATCACCATCACCAACATTGCCATGCGCGAGATTCGCAGCGCCCCTCTGTTTCTTCGACTGGGCGTACGCATGCGTGGGCCCAAAGACGCGGCGGTCGGCACTATGAAGCGCATCCTGATCAGCAATGTGACGTGCCACTCGGCTTCCACCAACTATGCTTCGATCCTCAGCGGTGTGCCCGGCCACATGATCGAGGATGTGAAGATCAGCAACGTCTACTTTGAGCATATGGGCGGCGGCTCCGAAGAGATGAAATTGCTGAGACCGGAGGAGAAGGCGGCGGGCTATCCGGATCCGGAGATGTTCGGCAAACTGCCGGCTTCGGGATTCTTCATCCGCCATGCACGCAACCTGGAGATGTCAAATGTCGAAGTGGCCGTGCAGCAGCCCGATCAGCGGCCGGCTTTCTGGCTGATGGATGTGGATGGCGCCGACTTCTTCCGGGTGAGGACACCGCGTGGCCTTCCGCCATTCGCGCTTAATGATGTTCGCAACTTCCGCACCCTCGGCAGTCTGATGGCGACGGATACGATCCTCGAAAAAACCGACACTATGATGTGGGGAATCAAACAGTGACGAAGCCATGCTCATGACCGAGCGTCGCCGATACCCTCCGCCAACTCGACGATAATGCCTTCCGGACCGCGAACATAGCAGAGACGATAGCTGTTCTCGAACTGCTCCAGCTTGCCAACAAGCTCAAAGCCACGGGCTCGAAGGCCACCCACCATGGAATCGATATTCTCTACGGCAAAGGAGACGTGACGAATCCCGTGGGCGTTCGCCGGCGCGTTCCGGCCGCCATCTTCTGCGAGCGGCGCATGATACTTTGTCAATTCCAGCCGCCCGTGACCATCCGCAGTTTTGAGCATTGCAATGTCTGCGCGGACATCTTCAAGGCCGACGATGCGGTCCACCCAGCGGCCCTCAACTCGCGTCTGCAACTGCAACTCGAGTCCCAGATCGACAAAGAAGCTGATCGCAGCCGCAAGGTCGTCGACTACAATACCGACGTGCTCCATTCGTTGGATCGCCATGCGGTTCATATTAATGAATGCGGCCGGGCTATTGGAATTCGCAGCGCCTTAGGTTAGGCCGATGACTTCTCCGTTCGCATCGACGTCGATGCGTTCAGCGCGGGAGACTTTCGGCAGACCCGGCATCAGCATCATGTTGCCGGCGATGGCTACCAGGAAACCTGCGCCTGCGGACAGCGAGACGCTGGTGATGTTGAGCGTCCATCCAGTCGGCGCGCCTGGCAATTTGGGATTGTCCGAAAGCGAGTATTGAGTCTTGGCAATGCATACCGGCAAGTCAGCAAAGCCCCAGTCGCTGAAGCGCTTCAACTGCACTTCAGCTTCGGCAGAATAGCCGACAGAGGCGGCGCCGTAGATCCTGGTAGCGATCTTCTCAATCTTTGTTTTTAACGGATCGGTCGATGCGTACACAGATGCAACCGGTGCATCCGGATGCTCCTCAATCAGCTTGACCAAAGCCTCGGCCAGCTCGACAGATCCTTCGGCGCCTTTGCTGAACGCCTCCGAAAAAGCCGACGGCAGACCGCATTCCTTACAGTAAGCCTGCAGCGTGGCAAGCTCTGCATCGGTATCGCTGGGAAAGCGATTGATTGCGATCAAGGTCGGCAGCTTGAACTCTCGCAATATGCGGATGTGAGCGCCGAGGTTTTCGAGACCTGCACTCAGATCCCCGCTGCCCTGATTTTTCATACTCTGCACAGTGGTGACCAGCACGGCGGCAGAGGGCCGGATGCCTGAGGCCGGCATCACGATGTCCATATACTTTTCGAGTCCAAGATCGGAAGCGAAGCCGGCTTCGTTGATGACGTAGTCCGCGAGACGCAGCCCCATTTGCTGCGACAGGACGCTGCTGGTGCCGTGCGCGATGTTGGCGAACGGACCCATGTGGACCATCGCCGGTGTACCCTCCGTGGTCTGCACGAGATTTGGCAGAAGCGCTTCCGACAGCAGCGCCATCATGCCGCCTGTCGCGCCGAGATCTTTCGCCGTAACTGGTTTGCCAGATTTCGTTTCACCGATGATGATGGCTTCCAGCCTGCGACGGAGATCTTCGCGGCTGCTGGCGAGCGCCATGATGGCCATGATCTCCGAGGCTGCCGTGATGACGAAACCCGATTCGCGATCGGCACCCTCACGCTTGCCGCCTGCACTCACAATGATGCGGCGTAATGCGCGGTCATTCATGTCGAGAGCCCGTGGCCACGTGACCTTCGAAGGATCGATCTGGAGGGCATTGCCATGGAACAGGTGCGTGTCGATAAGGGCCGAGAGCAGGTTGTGCGCCGAGGTGATGGCATGGAAGTCGCCATGGAAATGGAGATTGATCTTGGCGCTTGGCTCAACCTGCGCGCGTCCTCCGCCCGACGCTCCACCCTTCATGCCGAACACCGGTCCCAGCGAGGGCTCGCGCGAAGTGATGACGACCTGCTTGCCGATGCGCTCCAGTCCCTGGGTCAGACCGATGGCCGTGACCGTTTTCCCTTCTCCTGACACGGTCGGCGTCGTCGCCGTGACCAGCACCAGCTTTCCCCGCACCGGCAGGGAGGCATCGTTCAGCAGTTCCAGACGTAGTTTGGCGCCGTACGCGCCGATCGGTTCGTAGTAGTCGGCCGGCAGGTGCAGCTTTTCAGCGATAGCCGTAATGGGAAGAAGCCTGGGTTCCATGAAATCCATTCTGAGCAGAAGATGGCACGAGGCATCGTGCGGCCTCTTCATGCTACCGAAGGAGAAGGCTCCCGGTCTTTTAGCCGGAACCCGGAGCGCGCTGCAACCACTATTTGTTGCCGCTGTAAAAACTGTACTTGGCGGAGTAAGGTACGCGGGTCTCGCCCTGAACATTGGCCGCATTGCAGCCGGTCGAAGGCGCGCGGCCGCCGACAGTATCCGTGCGCTGCACGAAACGGGCGTGATCCAACAGGCCTGCTCCGCCAGTCGACTGGGCGGAGAGCAGCAGCCAGGGAATGGCGGTCACCTGGGGCTGACTGGCGATCAGGGTGCCCTTGATGGCGCTGCCGTCTTCCAGCTGCCACGTGGGACCTGCACCATGCCTGCCGATGACTTTACCCTGCGGGTCGATCAGCGTAGCTTCCGGTGCCTTCAGCCTCCAGATCCAGTTAGCCTGGTCCTGGGCACAGGTGTAGATCTGCACGCCGTCGCCGCGAACACTCAACAGCAAACGGGTTCCTGGAGGCGGAGCGATCGAGACCGTCTGCGCCCCTGCCGCAGGCATCGGTTGTGCTGCCGGGGTCGCAGTCTGTGCCATGGCAGGAGTGAAACAGGCAATCAGGAAAGTCTGCAGCAGGCCTGGGAGGATGGTTGTCGGTCGCATGAAGAAGTTCCCCGGAGCAGGTTGCGTCCGGCACAACCCTGCAACACCATTGTTGCAAAGTCTGCTATCCCTGGAATGTGAATTCCTTTGTGTTAACTCTGGAGATTGCCGTCGATCAGCAAGCGCGGATGGATGCGTTGAGGAAGGAATATTTTCCGGAGCATCTTAACCGTGTGCCGGCGCACGTCACGCTGTTTCATACGCTCCCTGCTGCCCGCGCGGAAGCGATCAATACGGCACTACGCACGGCAGCTTCATCCTGCGCGGAATTTGCCATGGAGGTGACCGGGCTTCGTCATCTTGGCCGGGGAGTCGCTTACAGCCTGCGTTCGCCTGAAGTGCAGACACTGCACAGCCTGCTGTCGGATGCTTTTGCCGACGACCTTACCAGCCAGGACCGGCAGCGGTTCGCTCCGCATATTGTGATTCAAAACAAGGTGGATCCGGCAGTTTCGCGGGCATTGTATCAGCGCCTCAGTGAAGCGTTCGTTCCCTTCCAACTGACGGCAACGGGACTCCTGCTCTGGCAATATCTGGGCGGACCCTGGGAATTTGCGGAACGGTATGCCTTCAAAAAAGTGGCCCCGGTCTCCAGCGACGCATGCTGAAGATCAGGGCCCAGCCGTGTTCTTCTGAAACAAACCTGGAGCAGCCAGAATCAAAGCTCTCGGCTCTTGGAAGGCCCATGATTCTCCGAGTCGAACACTTCTTTGCTATGAATACCGGCCTCTTCTTCGGGGGAGCCGGATGCTGAGCTGAAGGTCGATGACGACTGAAGACTGGTCTGTAAGCAGTTTTGCCCGCTTGCTGACAGTCAACCAGTCCTGGCGGAGGAATATGTGATTGTTATAGATACGTATAGACAAGCGCGGCAATGACCCAAAGAGGCTACGAATAAAGTATCTAGCGATTGCAGGAGGGTGTACTTCCTGCTCCCCGCCCTTGCTCAGACTGAGATACCAGTTTGTTGTTGATCCTGGCAAGCTATCCTGCTGTGACCTGTCAAGACAATCATGGGTGGCGGGGTGCGAATCAGTTGGTTGACATAGCTGCTGCAACAGCGATGCCTGATGAGGATGCGTCTCCCGCCAATAGCCGGTCACAAACAACAGCTGTGACGTATTCGGCCTGAGTGCGGCTGAAGCCTTGGTCGGCCTTCGCCTTGCATCCTCTACTATGTAAAGGATGCACGCTTTCCGGATCTCTACCGGCGGCGTCCGCGCGAACAAAAAAAAGAGGACGGCCCGGGCAGTCCTCTTTTTCTGTTGCTGCGTTACTTGGCTGCGGCGTCGATGAACGGAAGGCCCGTCGGCGTGCCGAAGCCGGTGACATTATCCCAGCCTTTCGTTGTGTGCAGGGAGGTATCGGTCCCGAACGTGAGATCGATGAAGAATCCCTCGACGGGCCAGACTGTGCTGGTGAACCGGGTTGTTCCCTGCAGTGGCGCGGCCAGGTCGGCGGCAGTGTAGAAGGTAGCTCCACTGCTGTCGATGACAGTACCAGTTACGTTTGTAGGCGACTTGGATGGATTGACGTCGGTGAGCGCGCCAGCCGGCAGCTTGCTGATGATGGGGGCAGCCTGACCGAGAAAATGTCCGGCCTTCTCGTTGGCCAGTGCCCAGTAAGCAGAGAACATCGGGCAGGAGAGACTGGTCCCGCCGACAGAGCTTGCAACCAGTCCCAAGGTGGGATCGGTATAGACGACCACCACACCCGTATAGGGATCGGCATCCATGGAGACATCCGGCAGCTGCCGCCCGGTTCCGGGAAGAGCCTTCTGCCAGGATGGTTTCGCGAAGAAGACGCTTTCACCACCGCCGCTGCCGCCGACATTGCCGAAGTTTAATGGCGGATCGAGCGGGTTCGATGCGCTGGCAGCGAGTTCAGTCTGGTTGTTGCCCCAGCCGGTCTCGGAAGCCGGTCCGGAGCCGGAAGGTACTCCGATACTGGTACCGCCGACCGCGGTGGCGTACAAAGAATCCGCGGGCACCGGAGCGGCTCCCACGGGAGACCCGGTTCCGTTGTCAGCACTGTCGCCAGTTGCGTAGTTGACGGAGATGCCGACAGCTGCCGCGATCTCGTTTATCTGGTTCCAGACTTCCAGTGCCGCAGCACCGTCTTCTATTTCAGGACTGCCATAACTGTTGGAGATAACACTGCCCAGCTTGTGGGTGGCAGCGTAGAGAACCGCATATTGCAGGTCTTCATCATCCTGGCCCGCGGCAGCAAGCAGCACGATCTTGGCTTTGGGAGCGATGGAATGAGCCCACTCGACGTCAAGCGACGTTTCCTCGTTCCAGCCAAGAGTGATGCCCAGCGTCGGATCCAGCGGCTGACCACTGGGGAAGATTTGCTTGAAGGTGGTCGAAGTCAGTGCGGGCAGGCCGTTAAGTTCGTTGAATACATTGGCATCACTGAGGATCGTCGAGGAGCCATAGGCATCGACGATGGCAATGGTCTGCCCCTTACCTTCCAATCCCGCCTTGTAAACTTCAGGTAAACCGTAGGCCGCCTGCATCTGGGGCGCAGTCCAGCCACAGGCCTGCGGAACATTGTCATATACATTTCCAAAGTAGACGGCTTCTGGCAGTGCGCCCGCAGTGCCGAATGCAAAAGCAGAGGCAGCCTGGAAACACTGGTTTGTGAAGGCCGAGGAAAGTCCGCCGTCGGCAGCCTTGATTTTGTCCACAGCGACCGGCAGCATGGGCTTGTGAGTTTTTGGGCTCAGCGCGAAAGCCAGTGCCGGCTTCATCCCGATGTTGCTGAGTCCACTGATGCTCGCGACATACTTCGCTGCTTCGCCCTGCAGGTGAGCTTCAGTGGTGTTGGCATGGAAGGTTTTGCCGTTGCGCTCGAAGGCATCGATGTGTGTTCCGAATGCTTCCTCGACCTTGGAAACAGGGCCGCGGACCAGGATGGAGAAATTGTCGCGCCCATCTTCTATGACAGAGAGACCCTGGCGCGTGAGCTCATCCTTCACCGCTTTGACTTCACTGGCTGCCGGCGCATATGCGAGCAATTCGTCAGTGGTGAGCCACTTATGGAACGAGGGTGAGCCGGGAGTGTACAGGTCCTGGACCTTCTTATCGAAGGCAGGCTTGTTTTTCATGGCTAGCCAGACCGTGAGACGAAGGTCCGTGGCAGGATCGACAGGACCGCGACTGGCAGCCCTGGAGACAGCAGCCGGCACCGCACTGACAACCTTCGCCTGGGCGAGAGCGACAGCAGTAGAAGCTGCAAGAGCCAGGGTCGAGAGCGCAAGCCCGGCCATATGAACAGTACTCGAAAACTTATGTGTTGCGATGGTAAACATCAGATTTCCTCATTCGCTGGGCAAAGATAGGACGGCGAGCTGCAGCGGAACAATCGTCGGAGCGACGACCGCTGCACTCTAATAGTCGCGACATAAATAACAGGTGCCGGCTGCCCGAAAGGAGGGCATCAAGAGGGGAGAGACGCAGACAGGAAAATACAACAATCACAATGACTACTAAGACAAGGTTCGTAGACCGGGCGGAGTGTGACTCCTCAACTTTTGAGGAATGCTACTAGAGACCTGGTCGTCTCGTCGCCGTAAATCGCGGCGAAATAAGTAGCCTGTGCGACAGTATTCAAAGCCTCACGAGACTTACGAGTGAACCGCCGTAATGGAGTAACGGGTGACGTTACTCATCTATAACAGTGCCATAGGGCGAGAGTCCGGCCCAGGAGGCCGTGGAGCGCTGTACGACCAGGATCGAGAAGCGAGCTTCAAGCTCAGACTCGATCGCATCCGCCAGCTCCGCCTGCAACTCGTCAGCCTCCATCGTCGACTCGCCATCATAAGTCCCCGAGGCCAGGGCATATTCTTCCCCGTCCGCTCCGAGAATGGAGCGGGTGAAGTCATAATGCAGCATGAGCGAGTCGAGTTCGCCATATGCGTCGTCGTTTTCGGGAACTCCGGCGAGAGCGACACGCACCAGAAAAATTGCCATGGATACCTCCTGCTGGATTCTACCGGGCGTATCCGGGCTGGGGCTTTCGCTGCCAGATCTGCATCTGGTCAAAAGTCTCTACTGGCTGGTAGTGGTCCCGGATGTAGTCATCAAGCAGTGTGATGCCGGAGCTTTTCGCGCTGTCATTTGCTTCGTGACTGCCGGAACTAAACTCCGCATCGAGCACCATGTACGGCGGCCTGGTCGACTCAAATTCCTGAATCATGCGCTGCTGAATCACTGCAGTGTTCTGCAGGTCAGGATCGAAATGCGACCAATGGGTTGCAGGCAGGCGCTGCGTTGCGAAGTAGATCAGGTTGTCATTCGCGAAGATGATGTCGTGGTGGGTGAGACCGACGAAGAGCGGCTGGTCCGGACGCGTGTGACTGCGGATGAACTCGATAGCCTCAATCCGGTTGTCATCCGGTAGAAAGCAGAAGCCGCGAGTGAGCGGATTGTTCTCCCGGCACCAGGAGGCCTGTATACCGGGCGCGGGTCGGTGTGAAAAGAAAGTAACGCGCAGCAGCCGCCCGGCCACCCCTCTCTGGCCCTGTTGTGAAACGATCTCGGACCGGACAACGGCGACGGCTGAGATCAGGACGCAAACAGTCACGGCATTGATGAGGATGCGGATGCTGCGCGGGAATGTCCTTCGATACTGCAGCAACAGGGAGACAAGCAGCAGGCACGGCAAAAATGAGAGATACATGCCGACATTGCCGACACGCACCACGCCTTTGAAATACATGACGAACGCGATCATGCCGAGGGAGAGCAACAGCCCTTTTGTCTGCGGGGAGAGTGACGGCTCGGCCTTTACAGAGAGCCTGCTATCGGCAACCATCACAAATGCAACCAAAACAATTACGATTGGCAGGTAGATGCCGAGGGCATCGAGCGTCTGCAGATGAATACCCGGAAACGGCAGGTTGCGGGCAGCGTGATAATGCTGGCTTGGAAAGAGAAAGATGTCGTGTACGAAATCGTGAAAGGGAGCGACGGACAGGTAGTACGCGAACGGCGGCAGGACCAGGAGACTGAAGCCCGCAGCATAGATCCATGCAGCCCGGAGCCATAAGCGCAGGGCTCCGAGCATCGTTCCTGACCGATGCCACGACGCGAGCAGAAGAAAACCGAGCTGCAGACCAAAGACAGCGATGCCCGTGTCATACCGGTACAGCAGGCAAAGGCCAGCGAGTGCTCCGGCAGCGAAGAGACGACCGCGTCTCAACGCTTGCGCGTACCACGGCGCTATGCAGACAGCAGCCAGCAGACCGCAAAGCGCCGCAGGTGTTGCGGCATAGGGGATGGTCATCATGTCCAGCCCATACAGCCAGCCCAGGGTGACGAGTCCCGCGGCGACAGCTATGGAGCGGCGGACATGCAGCGAAGCGATCGTAAACACCGCAGTAACGGTGAACGCGTCGATAGCAATCGACCAGAGGCGCTCCACCAGTAAACCGGTGCCGAAGATGCGGAAGAGCGCGGCGTAGGAGTAGGAGCCGGCAGGTCCGTAGATGGCGTAGAAGTCGCGATGCGGCACCTGCCCGGCGAGAATGCGCATGGCCGCCGTGAGCACGATGCCCTCGTCATAGATGTTGGGAGAACGATGCATGCCGAGGAAGAAGACCAGGCAGGCCGTAAGGAAGAAGGCGATGGCGCTACCGATGGAGTGACGTGCCTTTAGGCCCCAGGAGTTTAGACCGAGATCCGTGTCTATGTGCAATCAAGCCTCTTGAATGGATAGAAGCGGAAGTAACAAATCACCACCGTCATGCCGGATTGTATCCGCGGGGAAGTCATCTGATATTGGATTGCAAACCGGCAACAAAAAGCCCGGCGCATAGCCGGGCGTTTTTATT
Source organism: uncultured Ktedonobacteraceae bacterium (assembly GCA_964657395.1). Classification (GTDB taxonomy): domain Bacteria; phylum Acidobacteriota; class Terriglobia; order Terriglobales; family Acidobacteriaceae. The sequence continues at coordinate 1,350 of CAZZUX010000089.1, read as the reverse complement.
TGGACCTTAAGTGAGATGTCCTAGCTGCAACCGCTGGTGCTGCCGCAGGACATGCAGCGGTAGCAGCTGCCGTTCCTTACCATGATCGCCCCACAGGTGTGGCATGAAGGAGCATCGCCCATGTCATACATACTGCGCATGGCATCGGCAGCGTGACCCGAGGTCGGCACAACCTGGGCCGCGTGACCGGGGATGATGGTCTGGCCGGCGCCTGTGACCGGGTGCCCGGAAGACATGACACTCGCATCGTTCGTGGAGCCCAAATCCTTTCGAAGAGCCGGAGCCGCCGCACTGCCCGGGTCGCCAATTGTTCCCAGGACCGGGATTGTCGGCTGTGGATGGCCGCCCATACCAGCGAACAGGTCGAGCTGCTGACCGGAAAGGAAGCGGAGCTGGAGCCACCGGAAGATGTAATCCATGATGGATTTGGCATAGCCGATGTGCTCGTTGCCTGTCCATCCTGAGGGCTCGAAGCGGGTGTGCGCGAACTTCTCGCACAGCACCTTCAGCGGTACTCCGTGCTGCAGGGACAGGGACGTTGCGGTTGCGAACGAATCCATCAGGCCGGAGACGGTCGAACCTTCCTTCGCCATCTTGATGAAGATCTCACCCGGCTCACCCGTAGGATAAAGGCCGACCGTGATGTAGCCCTCATGACCCGCAATCGAAAACTTGTGAGTCAGCGAGGCGCGCTCTTCCGGCAGACGGTGCCGGACTGCACGCGGCGGAGCATTTGGATTCTGCGATTGAAGAACAACATCCGTCAGCGTAGGCTGCGCGGGTGTTTCCATCTGAACCGGTGTCGCCGACACAGCATTCTGGATCGCCAGCTCAAACGTGCGTGCAGCATCAGCCACGGCCTTGGCACTGACTTCGAGTTTGCTCGAGATCTTGGTCTCGAGCGCACGCTGCAGGGACTGTAGATCGTTAGTCGAGGCAGCATTGCCCTGGGCCATTGATGTAAGCACGCGCTCCGCGGAAGCTGCGAGTGCCGCGGCTGCAGGATCAGCCTTCTTGCCTTCATCCTGCGAGGTGTTCAGGACCTGCACACCCTTCGATCCATCGCGATAGATTGCAACAGCCTTGATGCCGAGACGCCATGCTTCCACGTAGACTTCGGCGATGTCGTCCGCAGTCGCCTCGGTTGGAAGATTGACGGTCTTCGAGATAGCACCGGACAGGAACGGCTGGGTCGCCGCCATCATCTTGATGTGGCCGTTGTAGTGGATGGTGCGGGTGCCTTTCGCCGGCTTGAACGAGCAGTCAAACACAGAGAGGTGCTCGTGCTTGATACCAGGAGCGCCTTCAATGGTGCCGGTCGAATCGATGTAGCTGACGATCGATTGCACC
>CAZZUX010000088.1:0-15794 GCA_964657395.1 uncultured Ktedonobacteraceae bacterium | reverse complement strand
ACCGTCGCGCTTCACTAGCTGATTGTTGATCACCTTGCCCATGCCGAAGCAGAAAACAAAGAAAACCAGCACAAACGCCGCCAGCGATACCAGGAACACCATGACACCCTTGACCTTGACGTCGCTCGCTTCATAGCCAAGTTCCGGATGTGCCTGCGCAGGCGTCACCTTGCCGACATCCGGATTATTGAACGATTGGGGAATAGGCCGTTGATCAGGCATGCGCATGCTCCGGTTCCAGTATCTCTGCCAGGTGAGGGTCGTTGACTGGCACCAGCGCCCGCTTTTTCAGCTCGGTGAAATAAAACGCCAGCCAGAACGAGATCATCGCGACAGGGATCGAGAAATACTCAAGCTGACCGAACGACCAGTGCAAATGACGAGCCGCATCCGGGAAGTTCGGCTCAATCAGCCACCACATATCCCAGCAGCGTGCGAACAACATCCACTTGCAGACCATCACGATCCGGTCCTTGTCCCGCTTCAAATCACGCGAGAGCAGCAGCGAGAAAGGAATGACCCAGTGGAAGATGAAGTCCAGGGTCGCGATCTCGCCCCAGCCACCGCGAATTCGGTTCAGGTACCAGGGAATCTCTTCCGGCTGATTGCCCGACCAGATGATCAGGAACTGCGCGAACGCAAGGTAGATATTCAGCATCACGAAGGCGAAGCAAAGCTTGCCAAGGTCGTGCTGTTCGGTCTTGCGCAGGATCGTCTTATACGGTTCGGCCGGAGACAACCGCACCACCGTGATCACCGCCAGCGCCAGCACCGAGTATCCCTGCCCTACAAGGAACAACAATCCATACATCGTCGAGAACCAGGTGATATCCAGCGTCATCACCAGGTCGATCGCCACCACCGTCAGCGTGAGCGCATAAATCACAACGCCGACACCACTGACATTTTCGAAACGTCTCTGCCAGAACGAGTAATTGTTCTCCCGGTCGGCATCGCGCAACAGGCTCCACTTGTTCAACACCCGCATGAAACCAAACCAGATGGCAAAGCACACCAGCACCTGGATCCACACATGCAGAGTGCTGAGCATCGGCCGCTTCCAAAGGATGGCGTGCGCCTGTTCACGATTGATAATTCCCTGCGCCAGAGCCTTCGGCACATCCGTAATTGCAGCCCAGAGATACAGCTTCTTGAAGAAAAAGCCGATCGGCAGAAACATCAGGAAGACCAGGGGCATCGTGCGCGACATCGCTTCCAGCGGCCGCCTCAGGAGTAGTCCCCACTTGCCGCCCGACAGATACTGCACCATCAGCAGCGCCATTCCGCCAATGCACAGACCCAGGCAGATCATGAAGCCCATCAGGTACGAACGCAGCAGGTGGTTAATCCCGTCATGGTTTGCCGTCGCAGCGAGGGCTGCCAGAGCCAGGCCGATCACCGTGAAGATCACGCCGACCGTAAGCGCCCGCTTCTGCCAGCCGGAGACAAACAGCGGCGCACTCAAATCAGCAGGAAGTGTTTTCGCGTGGGAGTGGTGTGCCATCGTTATCGAACCTTCTTCTTCAGCGCTGGCTGCGTCATCGATGTATCCGGCACCTTCGCGGAAGCACTTGGACCATGCTTCATCTTGGCGTCTGCGTCCGGTCCCATCCCCGCACCACCCGGAACACTCGACGTCGTCACTGGACCCGGTTGATTCGCTGGCTGGCCGATCCCCGCATCCACTGGATACACGTTGGGCAGGATGCCCTTGTTCACATCCGACTGTTGCAGCGAATCGCCATTCGGCAGCGCCAGGATCGGCCGATTCTTCGGCCACGGATTGCCGCTGGCCGAAGATGGTGCCATCCCCGGATACGTTTTACTCGGCTCTGCATAGACGGCCGTTCCCGGCATGTCCCAGGGCTGCGCAAAACTGGCCGGCAAACCCTGCGCCTGTGCCACGTCTGTCAGGTCTTCCACCTTCGTACCCGCTGGCAAGTCCGAAACTTTGGCGTTCTGGCTCAACTGCAATGCCCGCATATAAGCGGCGATCGCCCAGCGATCTTCTGTCGTAATCTGCGCGGCATAATCCGGCATCGCTCCAAAGCCGTACGCAATCACGTAGTAGTAGTGACTGAGCGGTTCGCCCAGCACCCGCGAATCATGGAAGTTCCCGGCAGGCTTGTAGCCGCGCTGCACAATCATGCCGGCGCCATTACCCACGCGCGAATGACAAGGCGTGCAATACACGTTGTACTGCTCCTGGCCGCGCGCCATCATCGCCGCAGTCAGCGGGAAGGGCAGGTAATCCTGTTCCTTGCCGTTCTGCAAACCCGTATGGAAATAAGACGCCATATCCGTCTGGCTCCGAGCTACTGTGTGCAGCGCCTGTGGCCGGGCCGAGCGTCCGTCGGGGAAGAAATTCGTGCCGCGTTGCGGGTAAATCTTCGGCTGATTATGCATATCCTGCCGGCAACCAGCGATCAGCGAAACGACGCCTAGAGCCGCAACTGCAGCAGCACGCGAATACTTCAAACCACTCATCCTGAGGCGATTAATACTCCACCTCCACAATCGATACCGGCTTCAGCGATTCCAGATACTCGCGCGAGGCCAGCAGGTCGAACTTCGGATCCCGCGCTTCCAGGACCAGGAAAAACTTGTCCGTTGACGCGGTCCTGAAATTCGGCGCATTGAACAGCGGATGATACGGAGCCGGCAGACCGCACATCGCCAGCATCCCGAATGCCGCGGACAACCCGGCAAACAGAATTGTCCACTCGTAAGCAGGAATCATGAATGCAGGCCACGAGAAATACTCACGACCGCCAATGTTCAGCGGATAAGCCAGCGTGTTGATCCACGTCTCCAGCAGGAACATCGCGGTCAATCCCATCAGCCCGCCAATGAGCGTGATCGCCGGCACATAGTTGCGATGGAACCCGATCGCCTCGGCTGCCTCTTCACAGGGATACGGCGTAAAGCAATCGAGCCTTCGCCAGCCGGAGTTGTAGCTCGCCTGCGCAGCCCGCGTCAGGTCGCCGGCAGTGTCAAATTCGGCCAACAGGCCGTACGTACCTTCAGGAATAGACATGATCAGTCACCAGCCCCGTGCAGAGACTCTTCCGCCAGCGGCTCAACTTTCGCCTGGGGCAGCAGCATGCGGACCTCAGACATGGGAATCATCGGGATGAAGCGGACAAACAGGAAGAACAGGAACGTGAACAACCCCATAGTTCCAATAAACGTGCCGTAATCCCACCGGGTCGCCTTATAAGTACCCCAGGAAGACGGCAGGTAATCCCGGTAGAGACTCGTCACAACGATCACGAAGCGTTCAAACCACATACCTGTATTGACCACAATCGACATCAGGAACATCTGCGTCGGGCTCACTCGCACCGAACGCAGCCACATCAACTGTGGGATCGCGATATTGCAGGCAATCAGTGCCCAGTACGACCAGCCCATCGGCCCGAACATGCGGTTCCAGAATGCGAAGTATTCCCAGTGGCTGCCCGAGAACCAGCTCATGAAGAGCTCCATCGCGTAGCCGTAGGCCACGATCAGACCGGTCGTCAGCATGACTTTCGCCATGTTGTCTAGATGCCGTGTCGTGATCAGATCTTCGAGGTGATAGAACTTGCGGATCGGCACCGCCAGCGTGATCACCATCGCGAACCCTGAGTACACAGCGCCCGCAACGAAGTAAGGCGGGAAGATCGTCGTATGCCAGCCCGGCAGCGTCGCTACAGCGAAGTCGAAGCTGATGACCGTGTGCACGGAAAGCACCAGCGGCGTTGCCAGCCCGGCCAGCAGCAATGATGCCGTCTCATATCGCATCCAGTGCCGTACGGAACCGCGCCAGCCCACTGCGAACAATCCGTAGATATACTGCGCAAATTCGCTCTTCGCCCGATCCCGCATCGTCGCAAGATCAGGGATCATGCCGATGTACCAGAACACCACCGAGATCGTCGCGTACGTCGAAACCGCGAACACGTCCCAAAGCAGCGGCGAACGGAACTGCGGCCACATGGCCATCGAATTCGGATACGGGAACAACCAGTACGCCAGCCATGGACGGCCCACGTGGATCAGCGGGAACAAGCCGGCGCAGACCACGGCAAAAATCGTCATCGCTTCCGCGAAGCGGTTGATCGAATTACGCCACTGCTGCTTGAACAGCAACAGGATCGCCGAGATCAGCGTGCCGGCATGACCGATACCGATCCACCACACAAAGTTGATGATCGCAAAGCCCCAGCCGACCGGGATGTCGAGACCCCAGATACCCACGCCGCGCAGAAACAGCCAGGCGACCGCCGTCAGCAGGATCATCATGATGCCGCCGGCAACCAGCAGCCCCAGGAACCAGCCGACCGGTGTATGCGTCGTCAGAACGATCCGCGAGATCTTTTCCGTAATCGATTTAAAAGTGTGACCCGGACCGACGACGCGGTATTCGCCTGTTACCGGATCCAGCATCGGATCACTCACCGATACATTTTTTAGCGCCATGCTCGCTCCAACCCTCTGGCCACTCTGAAACTATTCCCACCTACTACTGACCTGCTTGTACCGATGCGCCCGATCATGCTTCTGACAACTCCGCATTCGGATTGATCACTTCCGCGATATACGTCGTCCGCGGCCGGGTATTCACATCCGCCAGCACACCGTAATTCCGCTCCTGCGCCTTGATCTTCGCAACCTTGCTGTTCTTGTCGTTGATGTTGCCGAAAGTAATCGCGCTGGTCGGGCAGGCCTGCTGGCATGCCGTCACAATCTCGCCATCGCGGATTTCGCGATTCTCCTTATCAGCCTCAATCTTCGCCGCCATGATGCGCTGCACACAGTAGCTGCACTTTTCCATTACGCCACGACTGCGCACTGTCACATCCGGATTGCGCATCAGCTTCAGACTCTCCGTCTCATAATCCGAGAACAACAGGAAGTTGAAGCGGCGCACCTTGTACGGGCAGTTGTTCGAGCAGTACCTGGTCCCCACGCAGCGGTTGTAGACCATGGTGTTGATGCCTTCTGGCGTATGCACGGTAGCTGCAACCGGGCAGACCTGCTCGCACGGCGCGTTCTCGCAGTGCTGGCACATCATTGGCTGGAAGTGAGCACGCGGCGCTTCCAGGTCCCCTTCGAAATACGTGTCAATTCGCAGCCACTGCATATCGCGGCCGGTCTTCACGTGATGCCGTCCAACCACGGCAATATTGTTCTCGGCATAGCAGCTCACAACGCAGGCATTGCAGCCCACGCAGGAGTTCTGATCGACTGCCAGCCCCCACGCATTCTTCTCATAACGATAGTTCGAGAACATGGTGGTCGTCGGCTCAGGATCTTCCGGGAATACCCCTTCATGCGCGAACCCCGGCGTCTTTCGAAATTCCTCAAGAGTCGCGTAACGCACAATGCCGCGTGTCAGTGCTTCATTGCCTTCCAGCGAATTATGACCAGCGCCGATATTCTCCGTGTAGGAGCCCGCAGACGCCATCTTGCCGCGCGTCTCCGTGTAGTGGCTCTTCGTCACCGTCACTTCGTACAAATCGTCAGTCGGCGTTACCTTCGCAGCCGCAATGTACAGCGGCGATGACGATGTTCGCAGCCGATACGCATTGAACCCGACGCCACTGCCGACCCGGCCCGCATCCTGGCGACCTGATCCGAGATACAGCGTGATCGAATCATCTGCGTGACCTGGCACCTTCAGCACCGGCGCATTGATCTTCTGCCCATCGGCCTCAATCAAAATGACCGTGCCTTCATCCACCTTCAACTTCTGCGCAGTGGCATAGCTCATCAGCGCCGCGTTGTCCCAGGACATATTCGTAACAGGCTTCGGCAGTTCCTGCAGCCATCCGATATTTGCAAACCGCCCGTCATACAGCGACGGATCTGGCCGAAACACCACTTCAATCTTGCCCGGCTGGGCCAACGCCGCACCCGCACCAGCGCTGCCGCCCTTGGCACTCAAACTCTTCGGCGCAAACGCTGTATCCGGAATCATGCCGTCATGCAGCGCCTTGCGCCACTTGGCATCGGCATCGCCAGTCAGCGCACCAGCCATCGCTACACTGTCCGGGCTGGCAGCACTGCTGTCCAGTCCTGCGCTGCTTGCCCCACCCGAGAACCAGTTGCCCCGCACAACATCAAACGTCGACGCTGCCGGATCATCCAGCATGCTCTGGATAATGTCGTGCGCGGTCTTGCCGCCATACAGCGGATCGATCATCGGCTGGATAATCGTCACCGTGCCGTCATACGCACGAGCATCCGACCAGGCTTCCAGATAATGCGCACTATTGATGTGCCACTCCGCCTGTCGACCCGTTTCATCCACATGCGAGCCCAGGTGCACTACCTTCTTCACATTGTTCAGTGCATCGCCGAAATTCAAATCCACCGGTGACGCATACACAGGGTTCGAGTCGAGAATAATCAGCCACTCGACCTTGCCCGCATTCATATCCGCTACGAGAGACTTGAAGTCCTCACCCTGGACGGTCGGCATCGGGACAATTGTCTCGGTGTAGACAACCGTTTTGCCCACATTGCCGAGAGCCTCGTTCATGGCAATCGCGGCTGTGTGCACCGACGGATGCGACTGCTCACCCGGGATCACCACGCACTTGCCGCTATTGGCCTTCAGGTCCTTCGCAACCGCAGCCACAAACTTCTTCGCAGATTCCGACAGGCCTTCCGTCAGCGCAGGCGAACCGCCCGTCCCGCCACCCGGAGCGACAGCCGATGAAAGCGCCGATGCAAAGGCCGGCAGATCACTCGCCTTCAACGCCAGCCGATGATCCGCTTTGAACCCTGTTGTGGTCGGTGAACTTTCGACCACGTACAGCCGATTCATCTTCGAGCCATCCTGCGTGCCTGGCTCCACCATCCGGCGCCGCGCCGCAAACTCGCCCGCCAGTTTCACGAATCCCGGCTGGTTGATCCCGCTCAGGAAATCCGCATCCAGCGACACAACGACGTCCGCATCCGTCAGCGTGTACTGCGTGTCGTAGAAATCCCCGAAGACCGCCTTGGACGCAATGCGCGCCGAGTCGCGATTCACCGGGTCATACTGGATCCACTTCGCCTGCGGATACACCGCCTGCGCCTTCTTCCATTGCGCCGCCAGTGTGGGAGAAGTGACCGTGCCACTGAGGATGTAAAGACCCTGCCCACCCGCAGAACGCTTGTCCTGCATGGCATTGATAAAAGCCGCCTGAAAAATCGCAAACCGGCTCTGCTCTCCGCGATGCAGCACCCGCGGCGAACGGTCCGGATCATAGAGGCCCAGCAGCGTACCCTGGCTGATCGGATCCGAAGCACCTTTACTCATCGGATGTTCGGGATTGCCGTCGATCTTGATCGGCCGGAACGCATCGCTCTTTACCAGCAGCGGCATCGCACCAGTCGGAAACGGGAACGCTGTCGCGAAATACAACGGCTTGCCAAGCACCAGGTCTTCCGGCTGCTTGATGTAGGGATAAATCGGCTCATCCGGCTGCTTGGTACACCCGGACAAACCGGCCAGCGCCATCGACGCACCCATGATCTTCATGAAGCCACGACGCGACACCGGGTCGATCAGCTCGGAAGCGTGCTGAGGAAATTCCTGCTCCACCATGCGATCGAAGCCGGGGCGGGATGCCACAGCGTCCAGGCTCTGCCAGTATTTGCGCCCCTGCTTGCCCGACAGCTCAGCGCGTGCCTCGGCGATCGTCATCAACTGCTGCGATCCATTCGGTCCCGCCGGAGTGTTGTTATCTGCCATCGTGTCTTTCTTCTCGTCTGACGCCATTGCGTTTGAAGCCCCGTCCAAGCTGTTTCCTCGCACCATTTCTTACCTGTGGCAGGTTTCGCAGCTGCTGATTTCCGTCGGAGTGCGAATGTGATACTGGTTCACCAGGTACTTGCCGAGCGCATCCTGGCTGGTGAATTCCGTGTAATGGATCCCCGCCGTCTGCCCGGTCAATGACCCCGATGGCATCTGGTTCGCCACATCCACCACCTCCGGCTCTCCATGCCTGTAGGCCGGCAGCATATTCAACGCCGCGTCCTTGGCACTGATCTTCGCCGGATTGATCGTCGTACAGCTGATGTTCTGCGCCGTTGGCGAACCATACTTGTTATCTGCCGTACCGCACCAGACCGGCTTGTCCGTAGACGGACCCTCCCACGCCATGTTGTAGATCTGGCTGGTCGGCCGCAGGTTCTTCGCCGGGTTGCGATGGCAGTTCAGACACCACTCCATCTGCAGCGAATTCTGCTGGTACATAATCGGCATCTCGTCCACGTGCCCGTGACAGGAAGAACAGCCAATGCCCTTGTTCACATGGATCGAGTGATTGAAATACACGTAATCCGGCAGGTCATGCACCCGGATCCAGCGAATCGATTCGCCCGTCGCCCAGCTCTGCCGAACCGGCTCCAGGAGCTGTGCATTGGTCCAGATCTGCGAGTGGCAGTTGATACACGTCTTGGTCGGCGGAATGCCCGCATAGCTCGATTTCTCGACCGAAATATGGCAGTACTGGCACTGTACGCCCAGGCCCTGCACGTGATGCTTATGACTGAATGGGACCGGCTGGTCTGCACGCTGCCCCTGCCGCGTCACCCAGGGGGAACGCTGCAGCTGGTCGAGCGTGACGCCCAGGGCAATCACGATCAAGCCAGTGAGAATGATGCTCATGCGGGCCAGCGCATTCGAGCTACGGTCAAAAATCTGCGCCATGTCTACGTTCCTCTTCCGTGCGACCACGGGAGATTGAGGATGAACATTAAGGCGACTGAACAAGTCGCAATTAGGAAATGTCTTCTGTACGTCACCCAGAAATATAGCAGCAATAAAACCTTACAAACCGTCGGCTGACTCGCCTGCCTCCTTTTTTGCTCCCGGCATGGAACCACACTTGAGAACAAATTCTTTTCATCAACAATCCGCTGTAGCTTCCCGGCGGAAACGTAACTCTGTACGGGTGCTTACCGCCACTGCCCTCATGACTATTAGCAGCTGGTACACCACCGCAATCCACTACCGCCTACTATGGGAGAACCATGATTGACGGACGACGCGCTGTTCGCTACGACGTTCCCGCCGCGCTCGCGCATCTCTCCGCAGCCGACCCGAAGCTGGCCCTGCTGATCCAGCGAGCCGGCCCGTTCACGCTGAAACTCAAAAGCCAGCACTCGCCCTTCGAAGCCCTGCTCGAATCCATCATCTACCAGCAGCTCCACGGCAGAGCCGCCGCTGCCATCCTCCGCCGCCTCATCGAAGCCTTCGGCGACCTGCACCCACAGCCCGAACAACTCATCGCCGTTCCCGACCACATCCTGCGCGGAGCCGGCCTCTCCGGATCCAAGGCCCTGGCCTTGCGCGATCTCGCTGCCAAAACCCTCGACGGCACCGTCCCTACCCTCGCCCAGATCCGTCGGCTGCCCGACGACGAAATCGTCAGCCGCCTCACAGCAGTTCGCGGCATCGGTCCCTGGACCGTCGAGATGCTCCTCATCTTCCGTCTCGGCCGCCCCGACATCTTCCCCGTCACCGACTACGGCGTTCGCAAAGGCTTTCTGCTCACCTTCGGACCAAAATCACTCACCGGCCCCAAAGCCAAACCCATCACAGCAGACATGCTCCCCAAACCCGAAGCCATGCTGCGCCGCGCGAAGAAGTGGCAACCCTATCGCTCCGTCGCCAGCTGGTACCTGTGGCGCGCCTGCGACCTAGCCGGTAAACCATCCCCGGCACCCGACTAGCATTCCCATCTCACCAGCTCAGATGACTACGATGGATGAACCGCTCGATCTAAGTCCGCTCGTAAACGCCAGGCGACGCTTGGCCGACGCCTTGACGCGCTGTGATTTAGACAAACAAGACGAGTTACTGAGGGATGGCCTCATTCATCGCTTCGAGTTCACCTACGAACTCGCCCACCGCACCCTGAAGCGCTATCTCGAATCCGTTTCCCCCACTCCCGGCATTGTGGATGCCATGCCATTTGCGGAAATGATTCGCACCGCCAATGAACAGGGCCTGCTGCGCAGTAGTTGGCCAACGTGGAAGCGCTATCGCGACATGCGCAGCAAGACCAGCCACACCTACAACGAAGAAGCCGCCATCGAAGTTGTGCATGACATACCCGACTTTCTCGAAGAATCGGGTGTCCTCCTTGTCAACCTGAAAAAGCGGATCACCCCATGAACGCACCTGGGTCCGGTGCACTACCCACCAGCGCCGACGATCTCGTCCTCACGCCCGCCGAACTCGCCATAGTCCGCACCATCCTGCTTCGCCACGCCCCCCACCGCGAAGTCTGGGCCTTCGGCTCCCGCGTCAAAGGCACAACCAAGCCGTTCGCCGACCTCGACCTCGCCATCCTCGGCGACACCGCCCTGCCACCCGGAACCCTCGCCTCACTCGCCGAAGACTTCACCGAATCCGATCTCCCCTTCAAAGTCGACCTCCTCGACTGGGCCACCACCGACGCCGCCTTCCGCGAAAGAATCAAAGCCCGGTACGTCCCGGTCCTGCCCCGCCCGTAGCATTCTCGCCAATCCCCGCTCTTTTACACTGATCCCATGGCCCAGCCCGCCCCCAGCAATCGCTACATCACCATCCACGGCCACTTCTACCAGCCGCCCCGCGAAAATCCCTGGCTCGAAACCGTCGAGACCCAGGACTCCGCCGCCCCCTATCACGACTGGAATGAACGCATCACCGCCGAGTGCTACGCCCCCAACGGCGCCGCCCGCATGCTCGACAGCGAAAATCTCATCATCCGCATCATGAACAATTACGGGCGCATCAGCTTCAACTTCGGGCCCACCCTGCTCTCCTGGCTCGAAGACAATGCGCCCCGTGCCTACGCCATGATCCGCGCCGCTGACCGGCTCAGCCAGCTGCGTTTTGACGGACACGGCTCCGCCATGGCCCAGGTCTACAACCACATCATCATGCCGCTCGCCAGCACCCGCGATCGCATCACCCAGATCCGCTGGGGCATTGCCGACTTCGTACACCGCTTCCATCGCAAGCCCGAAGGCATGTGGCTCGCCGAAACCGCCGCCGACTTCGAGACCCTCGACCTCATGACGCAACACGGCATCCGCTTCACCGTGCTCGCGCCCAATCAGTGCGCCCGCGTCCGGCCACTCCCCACTGAAGGCCAGCCAGATCACCCCTGGTCCGAAACCCCGGACGCCTCCGTCGACAGCACCCAGCCCTACCTCGTCCGCCTCAATGAAGGCCGCTCCATCGCCGTCTTCTTCTACAACGGCCCCGTCTCCCGCGCCATCGCCTTCGAAGGCCTGCTCAACAGCGGAGAAGTCTTCGCCGCACGCCTCACCGGCGCGTTCCATCCCGACACCTCACGCCCCCAGCTCGTCCACGTCGCCACCGACGGCGAAAGCTACGGCCATCACCACCGTCATGGTGAAATGGCCCTCGCCTCCGCGCTTCGCTCCATCAACAGCAGCAGCGACACCCGTCTGACTAATTACGGCGAGTACCTTTCACTCTTCCCGCCTGCCTGCGAAGCCGTCGTACAGGACAACACCTCGTGGAGCTGCTTCCACGGCGTCGAACGCTGGCGCTCCGACTGCGGCTGCTCCGGCGGCAAGGCCGGCTTCAACCAGCAATGGCGCGCTCCCCTTCGGCAAGCCCTCGACTGGCTGCGCGACACCATCTTGCCCTACGCCCGTGCCGCCGCCGCACCCCTGCTCAACGATCTCGACGAAGCCCGCAACCACTACATCCGGGTCATCCTGGATCACAACAAAGACTCCATCGACAGCTTCCTCAGCCAGCACGCCACGCACTCTCTCAGCCCCGCAGAACGCCAGCGTGTCCTGCAGTTGATGGAACTCGAGCGCCACGAGCAGCTCATGTACACCAGCTGCGGCTGGTTTTTCGACGAAATCTCCGGCATCGAAACCGTGCAGATCATCGCCTACGCCTGCCGCGTCATCGAACTCGCCACCCTCCTCTTCGCGAATGGATCGGACACGCTGCCGTCCCTCGTCAGTCTCGAAGACGACTTCGTCACTCGTCTCTCGGAAGCCAAAAGCAATGTGCCGGAGATGGGCGACGGGGGCGCCATCTATCTAAAAATGGTCAAGCCACTGCAGATCGGCCTCGAACAGGTCGCCGCCCATTACGCCATCAGCTCCGTCTTTGCCACCACAGATAAGGAATCCGCGCTCAGCACCCGCGAACTCTACTCCTACCGCATCGACGATGCCGATCGTCACACCCATCGATACGGCGCCGGTCAGGTCATCCTCGGACGCGCAAAGATCACCTCGCAGTTTACAGAAAGCAACAGCACCTTCAGCTATGCCGTACTCCACTTCGGCGACCAGAACGTCACCGCCGCCGTCCGCAGCTTCACCGAAGCCGATGCCGAGCGAGCCGCATGGCTCCGTAAAGCCGTCACCCGCGCCGTCTCGGCTGCCGACCTTCCCGAGGTCGTGCGTCTTATCGACGGCTACTTCGGCGAAAGCGCCTACTCTCTCACGTCCCTCTTCGCGGACGAACAGCGCCGCATCCTTAATCGCATCCTCGTTCCCACCCTCGACGCCGTCGAGTCCTCACTGGCTACCATCTATCGTGACCACGCCTCGCTGTTGCATTTCCTCAGCCGCGCCGGCCTGCCCAAACCCGCTCCATTGATCGTTGCTGCACAATTCGCCGCCAACACCGGCCTTCGTCGAGCCATGGAGCAGGAACCCATCAATGCCGAACGCATTCTCGAGCTCATCGAACTCGCCCGCATCGACATGGTTGTTCTCGATACCGACAAACTCGGCTACCTCGCCGACCAGCGCATGAAACACGCCATGGTTCGCCTCCAGCACGATCCCGCCAACACCGCCGCACTCGAATACGCCGTTTCCCTTGCCCGCACCCTGCACGCCCTGCCCTTCGGACTCAATCTCTGGCAGGCACAGAACATCTGGTACGACCTGCATCTACAGGGCAGCTCCCTGCTGGTCGCCGCCGGTCACAGCGCCATCGAGAACTGGCACACCCTCTTTCCGGAACTCGGCCGTCAGCTCTCCATCAACGTGCAAAAGCTGGCCCCCGAAGCCGGCCTCGAAGACACCCTTCCCCGCCCCTCCAGCACCGCCGACGCCCTCGCCGACGCAAGCCAGCGACGCGATCGCCGCTCCACAGACAAACCCGCCGCAGCCCGTATTGCCGAGTCACCGCAGATAGAGAAAGCAGAAGGCCCCGCCGCATAACCGGAACCATCACGCAACCGGGTGCCCCATCCTCGCGCAGCTAGGTGGGTATGGCGAAGCCATCCGCTTTTACAAAACACCAGCCCGCGACCAACCGAAGCACAAACCGAACAAACGCGGTCACGGCCAGTACCCCGTTCTCCCAGCCTGAGGTAATACCTTTCCCATAAACCTATGCCCGGTTACGCAGCCAACCGTGACTAGAATGGGCGCATGGCTCCTTGTGCCGCTCGCCACCCCGCACGCTCGCTCCGCCTTCTCGGATACTGTCTCGGCCTCGCAGCACTGGGTTCCACCATGATGGCTCGACCAGCCGCAGCCCAGGACGTCTCACCCGCGCAACTGCGGACCATGACGGCCGCACAATTTCAAGCCGGCATCGACAAGGAAGGCGCACAAGCCTTCGTCGCACGCGTTACCAGGGACATCGATCCCCACAGCGCTGACGAACCCAACTACGACATCATCCTCAACCACATCGCCAGCGGACAGGAAAACTGGCTGCGCATCGCCGCCGAAATCGGCCCGTACATAACCGATCCAAGCTTCAACAAGGGACTCAACGTCGCACTTGCCTACGCTCTGCTCGAGAACCCCACCGCCGTCCTCCGCATGCGTGGCGCAGACGATCATTTCACCAGTGCCTGCATGTATCCGTTTCCGCAGCCCAGCGACACATTTCTCCATAAATACCAGCGCCGCGCCATGGCCGCCCTTACCCGCGTGCACGATGCTTCGCTGCAGACCAAAAAAGAAAATTGCCGCAAAGAATTGCAGACCTTCCCCACCGAAAAGGCCTCAAACGACTTCTAGCCTGGGCGCAAAGTCGAGGCATAGCCAACGACAGGACCCGGCTTGCGGCTAGTGACAGAGCCTCAACCCTGACACTAGCCGTCCAACCTGCTCAGTGCCTTAAAGCCCTGAAGAAACACTGATCAATTCGCCTTCAGCTTTTCCTGGAACTCAGGAAAATCCGCATTCAGCGTCGTCTCCTGCCAGGTGTCGAAATCCTTCTTCAACGCATCCAGTTTCTTGTGCGCCAGCCCCAGCGCCGGCTTGCCCAGCACCAGGTGCAGCGGAGGATGACTCGATGTCACCGCATCCACAATCGCCTGGGAACCGCGAACAGGATCACCCGCCTGCTTGCCGTTGTTCTTCTTACCCTGGCGACGCCGTTCGCCGGCAGTCGAGTCATAGTCATCTATTACGGTCTTCGACTCCTGGAGTGACCGTCCCAGCCAGTCCGTGCGAAACGGCCCCGGCTCCACAATCGTCACCTTGATGCCCAGCGGCTCTGTCTCAATCGCCAGCGACTCCGACAAGCCTTCCACCGCATACTTTGTCGCATGGTAGTAGCCCGTCGCAGCAAAACTCACGAGTCCGCCAATCGACGAGATGTTCACGATGTGGCCGCTCTTCTGCTTCCGCATACCCGGTAAGACCGCCTTGGTCATCTCGACCAGCCCGAAGAAGTTCGTCTCGAACATCTGCCGCACGGCCGCATCCTCACCTTCCTCGATCGCAGCGAGATAGCCATAGCCGGCGTTGTTGACCAGCACATCGATCCTTCCGAAATTCGCTTCGGCCTGCTGAACCGCCTGCTTCACCTCCGCGACATCCGTTACATCCAGCTTCAATGCCAATGCATTCTGCTCGTGACCGGCAACCACTTCCTGCAGCTGTTCCGGCTTGCGCGCCGTCACCACGGCCTTCCAGCCTTTCGCGAGTACCAGCTTCGCCAGCTCTTTTCCAAAGCCGGTCGAGCAGCCGGTAATAAACCAAACGGGGGCTTGTTGCTGAGACATTTGCACTCTCCTCTGCCATTCGATGCGAGCGCACCCGCACGTGGCCCGGTACCCCTGCAAGCCGGCCTGCAGATGTCAGAACGACGCCCCGCTGCCATTCGGCTGATTCGACACAATCTCCTTGCCACCACTCGCCGCAATCACATACGTCGACCCCGGCAGCTTCGGCACATGTCCCGCCTCGGTCCACAAAAACACACGCCGATCCCCCGCCCACAGCTGCTGAAAACTGGCAACGTCATCAAAAATCCGCGGAGCGTCCGGGAAGTACGAGCCATACCAGAGATTCGAGCTGCGCCCATTCAAAATGCGCGCCCGTCGATCCAGGTAAAAGCTCATCGTCGATCCCGCCTCATACTCGCCGTTGATCTCCAGCACATCATCCGGCTGCATATCGCGATGAATCGCCGCCGCAAGCTGCTGCGACGACAGCACCGGCGCAAACGTCTGCAACGCCAGGTGCGATGCCAGTAGAAAGGTCCCACTCATGCCTGCAAGGAAAAGATTCGCGAACCGCGCCTTGCCGCGCAGCCGGTAGTAGAAGTTTCCCAGCGTCCCCACGAACAGCGCTGCCGCCGTATCCAGCAGCGGCCCACGGAAAAATCCCATCGCCCGCCCGCTCAAATCCATAAAGTGCCCGAACGACAGCGCATAGTCGCCCGGATTCTGACTCAACACCGCAGCCAGGTCCATCCCCGCCACTGGCCGCGGAGCATGCAGTGCAAAGAACGCCGCCACCGCAGCCAGCACCACGCCAAGAACCATCAGCACAAACGCAATCCGTCTTCC
>CAZZUX010000087.1:0-15847 GCA_964657395.1 uncultured Ktedonobacteraceae bacterium | reverse complement strand
AGGAGCTGAGTCGGGGATCGTGACTTCGGGTTCCGCAGGCGCCATGGCTCTTGCGACCGCTGGCTGCATCGCCGGTACGGATCCAAAGAACGTGTGGCAGTTGCCAGACACGACCGGCTTGAAGAGTGAAGTCGTGATGATGGGCGGTCGCACTGAATTCGATAGTGCCATCCGCCTCGCCGGCGGCAAACTGGTCCTGGCTGATACAGTCGACGATCTTAAACCTGCTATCACTTCGCAGACTGCGATGGTGTACACGACCTGGCGGGACGAGCGCGTTGAAAAGTTACTCAAGATAAGCAAAGCGGCTGGAGTGCCCTTGTTGCTGGATGATGCGGGGGGCATTCCTCCATTCGAAAATTTCACGCGATACGCCAAGATGGGCATCGATCTTTTTTGTTTCAGTGGGGGCAAGGGTTTGTCTGGTCCCCAGTGCGCCGGTGTGTTGCTGGGCCGCAAGCATCTGATCGATGCGGCTATGGCCAATAACAATCCCTGGGAAGGCGCCGTGTGTCGTCCGTTGAAAGTTGGCAAGGAAGAGATCATGGGCATGCTGGCGGCCCTTGAATATTGGTCGAAGGCAAATCTTGCGGCACTGAACAGGGAATGGCAATCCCGTGTAGAACGCATTCAGAAACTGGTGCAGACAGTGCCTGGCGTTGACACGAATATTTTTACGCCGCAGGAAGAAAATAGCTATCCGACACTGACAGTGATGTGGGACGAGAAGAAGTTCGGCTTGACTGTCGCGGAGTGCGATCAGCAGTTGCGCGCGGGTGAGCCGCGGATTGAAGTGCTGACCACCAGCAATCCCAGCGGCGTTCTCGACCGTATCAAGATGAAGCCTTCCGACAAGAAACGGGAAGATCGTCCCAACCGCATTCAGCTTATTTCTGTGACCATGCAGCCGGGGGAAGATCTGATTGTGGGCAACCGCCTGCGCCAGATTCTTGATAAGGCGCGCAAGCAATCTTTGTGAAGGGGCATTTTTCAAGAGGGCTCATGACCTGTCTGCGACCACGATGCTGGAAGCTTGCTTTGTGCCTGATGCTGAGTACTTATGGCGCTAATTCTTTCGCGCAGGCAGGCGGGGCAATCAAATCAATCAAGGTGGACGGGAGGGATCCTGGTTCCGCGGCAAGTTCTGCCATCCTTGCCAACCACACGCTCTATGTATCTGCGCAAAGCGGGCGACTGCCCGATGGTCATCTTCCCTCGGATTTCCGCGAAGAGGTCCGCCAGGCGCTGAGCAACGTTCAAGGTGTGCTTCGTGCTGCAGGAATGGATCTGGGCAATGCTGTGTCGATGAATGTCTATGTGACTCGTGCCCAGGACATTGCTGTCATGAACGAGATTTACTGGCAATCGATTGGTCACAATCCTCCGGCACGCACCGTGCTGGTTGTGGGCGCCCTGCCTGAGGGAGCGAAGATTCAGATCAACTGCATTGCCGCCAGCAGTGCGGCTTCTCGCCGGGTTGTGCATCCTCGCGGGTGGCCTGAGGGACAAGTGGATCCGGCTGGGATTCAGGTGGAGGATGTCCTCTACATGTCCGCGCAGGGAGGCGTGGATCCTGCAACGGGGAAGCGTCCGCCGGACTTTGCGGGTGAGGTCAGACAGGCTCTCGAGAACGTGAAGACCATCGTGAAGACTGCGCAGATGAGCATGGCAAACGTGATCTGGGTGAACCCGTACCTGAGCAGTGAAGGGGCACCCGAGGACGTGATGAACAAGATTTATGCGACCTACTTCGAATTCGGCAATACTCCCGGACGAGGAACGATAGAAGTAGTAGATCTTCCGAATGCGCATCACATCGTCTTCAGCTGTATTGCAGGTGCGGACCTGGAGAAGCGTAAAGCGATCCGGCCGCGCAACGAGAAGCCCAGCCGAACAGCCAGCCCCGGCATCCTCTATGGAGACACGCTCTATCTTTCAGCAAAGGATGCCTATGTCCCGGCCTTGGGACTGTTCAGCGCTGACCTGGATGTGCAATCGCGCCTGTCGATGCGCAATTTGCTGGATGGATTAGAGGAGGCGGACATGGATTTCTCCAATGTCGCATCATCCACCATCTATATGCGCGACATGAAGGACGTAGATAAAGTCCGGGGGATCTACAGCAGCTTCTTTCACGACGTGTTTCCGGCACGAACGACTCTGCAGCAGAACCTGAACCTGCAGGATGAGGCGGCGGAACAGATCTCCTTCATTGCGGTCAGACAGCATCCGGCGGGGAAGGATTCTGCGAAGTAGCCAGTAATGATTTGTGGCTGATCTAATCTGATGGTCGGGGCGGAGGGATTCGAACCCCCGGCCCTCTGCTCCCAAAGCAGATGCGCTACCAGGCTGCGCTACGCCCCGACACTCCGAAAATTGTAGCAGTTCATTGCTGGGCGGACGATGGTGGGCCAGCGAGAGTCGCTGGTGGGTGTTCGGTGCCGACATGGCTGGTTCCTCTCGATGCAGGAAGGGGATGGTAAACTGCTTGGAGTGTGGCGGCTATAGTTCAGTGGCAGAACGCCGGTCTGTGGATCCGGATGTCGTGGGTTCAATCCCCACTAGCCGCCCCAACGCATTGCCCTTCATCTAAGCGTTCCCGGCAAGCTCATGCCGAGTAAAGAAAAAAAGCAGAACAGTGATCGACACGCTGTGTACCTGGGCTGTTCCGGCTGGGCGTATGCGACGTGGAAGCCGGACTTCTATCCGGCGAAAACGTCTGCGGCGAAGATGCTTCCTTATTATGCTTCGCAGTTGAACACGGTGGAGGTGAACTATACCTTTCGCCAGTCGCCAAAGCTGGCAACGATTGCAAACTGGCTCGCTGCGGTCGACGGCACGGAGTTTCGTTTTTCCTTTAAAGCCCCGCAAGTGATCACACATTTTAAGCGGCTGGTGGATTGTGACGGGCCGCTGGAGCGTTTCCTCCAGACGATTGAGCCAGTGGCATCGGCACAACGCATGGGGCTGGTGTTGTTTCAACTGCCTCCCAACTTCAAGGCAGATGTGCCGCGGCTTTCTGCGTTTCTTGACCGGGCACATGCAAAAGGGAGCACCCGGTTCGCATTCGAATTCCGTCATCCGTCGTGGTTTGTGGATGAGACATTTGAGGCCTTGCGCCGCTACAACGCAGCGCTGTGTGTTGCGGCGAGTGACGAGTTGGAAAGTCCTGATGTAGTGACGGCGGATTTCTGCTGTTATCGGTTGCGCAAAGCTGAGTATTCGCCGGCGGAGCTTGCAGCCGTTACGGCGTCGCTGCTGGAGAAGGCCGGCCATGGAGAAGTGTTCGCCTACTTCAAACATGAAGATCAGCCGCACGGACCGCTGCGTGCGCGCGAGGTGCTGACGCAGGTTCGGGCTTCGTGGTGAAGTCTGGACAGACAACGAGCGAGGACATGCAGATGGAGGCTGCCAGCGACGATCGGCTGGCCTGGCTGGAAGGATTTGTGCCGAGACGTTTTCTGCGCAATGGCCATCTGCAGACCCTTGCAGGGAACTTTCTGCCGCGCACTCATCCGGCATTACCACAGGCGGAGGCACGGTTAGTGGAGGTGGAGGCCGCGAAGCCAGCTGTGGCTGGAATTCCGGCATGCGCAGCCAGCGAGGTGTTGTGTCATTGTCATTGGCAGCCGCTTCCGGAGAGAAGCTCCAGGCCGACCCTCATTGTTCTGCATGGCCTCGAGGGATCGTCGCAGTCGCAATACGTGGTTGGGAATGCGGCGCGAGCGTGGGCCGCAGGATGCAATGTTGTGCGGATGAATATGCGCAACTGTGGAGGGACGGAGCATTTGTCGCCGACACTGTATCATTCGGGTTATTCGAATGACGTCCGTATTGTGATGGAGACATTGGTCGCAGAACACGGGCTCCGTTCGGTGGCGCTGGTGGGATACTCGATGGGCGGCAACCTGGTGCTGAAGCTGGCGGGAGAGTTGGACGGCGGTGCGCCTGCTTATTTGAAGGCAGTTGTCGGAGTATCGCCTGCGACGGACCTGGCGGCTTCTGCCGATGCGCTGCATGAGCCATGGAACCGGGTGTACGAGTGGAAGTTTCTGCGAGGATTGTTGCGGCGTTATCAGCGGAAGGCAGAACTGTTTTCGCAGATTTACAAGCCGGAAAGTGCGCGCGGTGTGCGGACGCTCCGCGAATTCGATGATCGCATTACTGCTGCCTATTCGGGCTTTACGGGCGCGGACGATTACTATGCGCGATCGTCGAGCGCGCGTGTGGCGGCAGAGATTGCTGTGCCGACGTTGATCCTGCATGCGCAGGACGATCCGTTTGTGCGTATGCTGCCGGTTACGCGCGCGACGCTGCTTGCCAATCCACATATAACGCTGGTGGAGACGCAGCACGGGGGACACTGTGCTTTTCTGGGTCCGGCAAGCGCGGGCTTGACGGGGGTGTCCCGCGACGATGGCTACTGGGCAGAGAAGATGCTGCTGCAGTTCATTCTGAAGAATACCGTGGGCTGATGGAGACGAATATCTCTGTGGAGGCGGGCGAGGATGATCCGGTCATTCTGGCGCCGTGGATCGATCCTTCAGGAGTCCTGCGGTACGTTGAACCTCGACCGGGAAATGCATGGATCGATGAAATCCCTGAGGCTGTGGACTGGCCGGAGATTCGTGAGGCATTGCGGTCGATCCATGGCGGATCGTGCGTGTGCAGTGTGAAATGCGATGCGTGGGAGCTGACAGACGAGGAGCGCCAGCTTGATTTTGGGCCGGTGGAGTTCGGTTTTGGAGCCTACTTCGACCTCGTGGTCCGGAAAGCCCTCGCCACACTTAGCGGGTTGCACTCGCACGTGGAGTACTGGTGCAAAGAAGTGCGCCATGCTGAGGTTGAGGCGCGATGTGATTTTGTGATCCGCCCGGCTGTGATCCTGGGGGAAGACGGATACGCAGCGACCTTGTATGTCTTTGGATACGGGAAGTTAGAAGCAGAGGCAAGGGAGAACTGGGCCACAGCGTTGCGAAGGATTGCTGCTCTCATTGCGGACTGCTGACGATACAATGGTGTTGCGGGCGAGTAGCTCAATTGGATAGAGCACAGACCTTCTAAGTCTGGGGTTACAGGTTCGATCCCTGTCTCGCCTACCAGCGAAGTCAGTAGCTTTTTAAGCACAATGGTCCGGCCTACGAACAGCTACGCCAAAGAGTTGCTGCGCGTTCAAGAGGTACTACTACCGGGAACTGGCGAAGACAAGGTCCCATTGACTGAAACATCTGATGCCCGGATCTCGGTTCCTGCTTCGGCGCTGATCTACTGACTTGCTGCGTGCGACCTGCGTAGGATGGGGAGCGGGTTTGCTCGGCTTTATGGCTTGGTCTTCTGGTCAGACTCTTCGTAGCCGCCATGACAGGGAAGACCCGGTTGGGTGTATGAACCGGAGCCCAGGTTTTCTTTGGAGTAGAGATCGGTGACTGCCTGGTCTTCAAAGAAGCTCCTGATTGCAGCCAATCCGTCCCCGGAACGCCTGGTCTCCGATGGGCTGTGAGTCTGTGCCGCAACGCCCTTGTTGTCGGGCGTAGGAGTGAACTCTCGAAGTGGATCGACCTTGCTCATATGTTGACTCCTCTACCTGTACGATGCATCGTCTCGAAATTGGCTGTTTCGTAGCACTGAATCTACACCGCGGAGAATTCTACGCCAGACCTTCATCCCCGTGTTTTCTGAAGAGGCGCCCAGGTTCCCTCACGTATGCATCCAGAGAGAAACTACGATCAGCGAGATGCGGGATCTACCCGTATCGAGCCCATCATCCCTTTATCTTCATGCTCCAGAAGATGACAGTGGTACAGGAACGTCCCGACAGTATTTGGATCGCGGAAGTCCATCCGCACCCGGATGCTGGGATAGGTCAGTGAGTGCCCATCGAAATACGGCACGTTGATCGTGTCCCGCACAAACTGCTCATTTACCTGCTTTTCCGCGTAATCCAGTAGCTGAAAATGCAGCTGGTGGATATGGAATGCATGCAATTCCCGTGATCGGTTTTCTATAATCCAGTCTTCGACAGTTCCTTGCTTTGCCACTATGTTCGGTCCTCCCGAATTCATATCGAACATCTTTGCTTCCTGGCCATCCACAGTCAGATAAAACTCGACTGCACTTGTTGGATCGTTCGGATTGGTTAGCTTCTCCGAAAAGTAGAGTCTTCGCACGCGTACCGGGCTGACATCGCCCAGCCACGTTGCGGCAGAGGGTGGTGATGGCCGGGAGCTACCAGCCAGCCGCTCAACTGGCTCGGGTGCATCGGGGGACACCACGATCTTTGCCAGCATCCGGTTTGGATCATTCTCACCTCCGGGCCCTGTGTCTACTGTGCGAGTCACAAACAAGGCATCATCACCTTGCGCCGGACCGGTCAAAATGAATTCGGCTCGCGCACCCGGCGCCAAGGCGATGTGCGTCTGGCTGCGCAGGGAATTCTGCGGATCCTGGTTGTGAGTCATCGGGACACCGTCCATGGCAACGATATCCATGGGTTGCGGGATGTTGTGAAACAGCAATGCGAGGTTGACATAGGTGATGGCCGAAGCATTCAGCACTCGCCAGAGCTGGCGTTCCCCCGGCTTCATCGTAATGATTGCCGGAGAATAATCCGGGTATGGCACCGGCACGTAGTTAATGGATAGATCTTTTGCTGGTTTTCCAAAGCCGGTGCCGTTGTTCGCTGCATCTCCATCACGATCAATTAAGAATTTTGGCGTGACACCTTCTGTTTTAGCTGGTGACGCATTCGGATTGACCAGGTCCTGATCCCGGATGATGAAAACGCGCTCGGGCAGGCCGGCTACTACCTTCTTCTGACGCTCGATACCTTCGACGATGAGGGCTCCGGATGCCCCGCCCAGCGATTGCCGCTTGCCGTAGCCATGAATATGCGGGTGGTACCAGTAGAGGCCGGGCGGCTCGTCAACCGGGATCCGAAAGCGATATTCAAATGGAGGATCGCCCGGCTGTACCGAGGTTTTCATCACATCGTCCTGGTGGCACACCGGCGGGATCGTCAGCCCGTGAAAGTGCAGATTGGTTGAGACTGCACTCATCACGCCGCTGGTACACGGGTCATTTTTACCACCGTCGATTGCACCTAGCGCGTGGTGATGCACCGGCATCCTGGATGCTCCAGTTGAGTGCGCGTCTGGATCAGTGAATTCGTTCTTCAAGTGAATGAGAACCAGGTCTCCCGGCTTTGCACGAAGCGTTGGCGACTCATGGCCGTTCCCATCTGTGTAGCAGTAACGTACGGTGCCATCGGGCTTAACTTCATTCGAGGCGATCAATCGCAGCTCGAGAACGCCGTTGATGCTGTGCAGACTGACAGCGTCATCAGCCGGGGCGCCGACTTGCGGCCTGGGACAGACATTGTTGCTTCGGGATGTTTCGGCCTGCAGTGTGGCTGAACACAGGATCACCGCGGCAGCAATGACTATGCTTTTCCCTTTACTGGTTGTCAATCGGTGTGATCCTGCGAGTTTGTCGCCTCCTGCCGCTCTCCGGCATTTTATGAGGCGCGACTTATCCCGTCCTCCTATTGTCTGCCTGCTGCGTGAACGTGGGTTAAATTCAGTGATTTCGGCTGCTTCGAGTGGCACTAGAAAGAAAGAGGCAGGGGTTTGGCTTTTTGCGACGTTGCCGTAATGGAAATGGTACTTGGCGAGCTTCGTCCGGTTCGCGGGGAAGGATTCTGGTATCTTCGCATTGATCGCAACAGCAGTGCGTCCTCCGCTCTATTTGCCGGTTTGCTCCAGCACCCTGAGGCGCATTTCTATCCGCGTTCAGGGAGGCAGTTATTCGAAACAAATGTTTCTTACATGCAGCAGGAGTGGGAGCCGGCATAATACTGCTCTCCGCATCCTCTGTTCTGGCCCAGACAGTTACGGGCTCTGTGACCGGATCCGTTCTTGATCCGAGTGGCGCAGTGGTGCCGAATGCCACAGTTGTTGCTGTAAACACGGCAACTGGCGTGCGCACGCCGGCGACAAGCGATGCAGCGGGTGTCTACTCGATCCGGTTTCTGCCCATCGGCACATACCAGGTTGAGGTGACGGCTTCCGGCTTCGGCAAGCTCTCTGTTCCGCCATTCAGCCTGGAGATTAATCAAACTGCCAAAATCGATGCTCACCTTGCGGTGGGGGCCAGTACAAGCGTCGAGGTGCAGGGTAATCTTGCGCCCATCCTGGATACAACGGATGGAACAATCGCGCTGACATTTACGTCGGACCAGATTGCGACCATCCCGCTGAACGGACGCAACTTCTCTTCGGTCACCCTATTCCAGCCGGGTGCGGTAAATACCGATCCGCAAGGCCTGGTAGGCGGCAACGCACTGGAGCGGGATACTTATAACAGCGGGATTGTGGCACAGAACGGAAATCGAGCGCAGGCAAACAATTACACGCTGGATGGCGTGGATATGAACGAAGGACAGAATAATCTGATTGCCTACAATCCTGCGCCAGACGCCATAGCAGAGATAAAGGTGATTACCGCGGATGCCCCAGCGACCTACGGGAACGTGAATGGCGGCGATGTTGTGTCGGTGCTGAAGAGCGGGACCAACAAGTTTCATGGTTCGGCCTATGAATTTCTTGAGAACCAGAACCTGAACGCAAATACCTGGGCGAATAAGCACAGTACTCCGGTTCAGCCGATCAACCCGTTCACGCAGTCTCAGTTCGGCGGAACGCTGGGTGGTCCAATCGTTAAGAACAAGTTGTTTTTCTTTGTAGATTATGAAGGTGTGCGCGAACACTCGGGCGGCACACAGACTGCCAGCGTATTTACGACTGCGATGCGTAATGGGGATTTCGGCGCTGTGAGTACAGTTTCCGGCAAGCAGCTGTATGACACGCAGAACAACTTTGCACCTTATCTGAATAACCGCGTCCCGATCGTGAACCCGGTAGCTACTTATCTATTTGCCCATCCGGAGTTATACCCGCTTCCGAATGCCACGCCGCTGGATGGATTGGTGCAGAACGACTATATCGGATTTATTCGGACGTTCCGCGTGAACAACCAGGGTGACCTGAAGATCGAATGGGATCCGCGTGTTGCCGATAAGATTACCGGATTCTATGCACAGTCAAACGCGTTTGATGGAGGTACGTCTGTGCTGCCGACAACCTTTCCTGCGCAGAATGTGTTTCCTACAAAAATCTTCGGGAGTACGTGGGTACATACCTTCTCGCCGTCGATTGTGAACGAGGCGAGACTGGGGTTTACGAGGGTTCGCTGGGATGATGGGATACCGACTGATCCAACCGGAGTATTTGGTTTGACCGGAAATCAGAAGGTGGGTATTCCGTTTGGGACGCAACAGTATGTCGGATTTTCCAACCAGGCTCCGCAGGATAATTTCAGTTCTTTCGGTACACCGGCTGCGCCGCAGTTGCTGCGGGATAATACGTTCTACTACGGCGACAACCTGACTATCCAGAAGGGGAAGCACCTGCTGAGCATGGGTGTGCAGGCAGTCCGCTATCAGCAGAATTATGCGCTGACGGGTGCGCAGGGTTCATTAGGGCAATTTAACTACAACGGTGTGTTTACGGGAGATGGAACGAATACAGGTTATAGCGGTGCCGACTTTGTGCTGGACCGAGCAAGCTCTGAAAGTATTGCACTGCCGGGAAGCGGGCTGGTGGGTAATCGGCAGTGGAGGACTGCAGAGTTTTTACAGGACGATTGGAAAGTAACAGACCGATTGTCACTCACGCTCGGCATCCGGTATGAGTACGATCAACGCTGGAATGAAGTCAATAACAAGACTGCGAATGTGTTTTTAAGTGGACCGCGGATGGGCACCGTGGAATATGCGGGATCGGTTCCTTCCGGCGCGCCGACCGGCTCGGTTGTGTGCGACAACAAGGCTTGTTATGAGCCGACGAAGAACCAGGTGCAGCCGCGTTTTGGATTTGCGTACCAGGCGACTCCGCGTTTTGTGGTTAGAGGCGGGTATGGTGCAACAAGCTTCTTTGAGGGAGATGCGAATAATCAGAGGCTCACATACCAGAGTCCGTTCCTGGCCTTTTCGCAACCTACAGCTGCGGTGCCTGTAGCGGCAGCAGCGGGAACACCGTACAGCCCCGGTGCTCCGCTGCAGGTAGTGAATGGATTTTCGGTGAGCTCGATCAGCAACCAGGGAGCTGGCTTTGGAGCGTGGCCGCAGAATATCCAGCCCGCCTATATCCACGAATATAACCTGACCACCGAATATGAGATTACCAACAAGCTCTCTGCGTCGATCGGCTATGTAGGGGAGACTGGTCAGCACCTCGCGGATTATCGCAATGGCAACCAGTTGACGCTGGCCCAGGCCGCGGATATAGCTGCTCTGCCCATGGGCGCGGCGATCCCTGCAGCAGATGCGGCGCCGTTTGCGAACCTGGTTGGGCAGGGCGGATCGCTGTTGATCACCGAATCGGAAGCAGGTATGAACTTCAATGCAGGCGAAGTAACGGTGCGGGATCGCGAGGATAACGGCTTTACCTGGACGGTGAATTACACGTATGGGCGCGCGATGACGAACAGTGCGGGTAACTACACATCTTCCAATATCGAAGGACAAAATGGCGCCTTTGAGGATGGCTACAACGGTCATGCCGATTACGGCCCGGCAGGGCAGGATGTGCGGAATAACTTATCCGGCACGATTGTCTATGCTGTGCCTTATGGACGTGGCAAGAAGTATGGCGGCACGACTAACCGGGCTGTCGACCTGCTGCTTGGCGGTTGGTCTATCTCGAGTTCCGTGGTGGCTTATTCAGGGTTCCCGGTGACGATCAATG
This sequence comes from uncultured Ktedonobacteraceae bacterium, assembly GCA_964657395.1. Taxonomy (GTDB): domain Bacteria; phylum Acidobacteriota; class Terriglobia; order Terriglobales; family Acidobacteriaceae. The sequence continues at coordinate 5,045 of CAZZUX010000087.1, read as the reverse complement.
GTCCGCAGAATAGTAATACGAGCAGCTTTGGACAAGCGAGAGCGAACCAATACCGGAAGCTGAAGGTAGTGAATCGCGGCGTGAACCATTGGTTTGGCACGGATTCTTCTGCGACCGGATGCAATGGCACCGATAATGGGATTTGCGCCTACGGTCCTGCTCAGCCGCTCACGTTCGGCACGGCTTCAGTAGGATCGCAGCGAGCCCCGGGTTATGAGCAGATTGATGCTTCTGCCTTCAAGGATTTCCATATCACGGAGGCGCAGTCGTTGGGTTTCCGGGCCGATGGTTTTAACGTGTTTAACATCGCCAGCTATGGTAATCCCGACAATACAGTTACCGATGCCAACTTCGGGCAGATTACAAATACGCGAAGTTTGCCACGTATTCTTCAAATGTCGGTGCGTTACTCGTTCTAGCTGCAGGGCGGGATAGCAGTGGAGGGCTGGTCTCAGGACTGGCCCTTTTTTGTTTACCCTTAGTTCTTTCGAAAGTTGAGATATCCCCATTTCTCCGGCACGTGCATATTGATGACGCCTTGCGGCGACCATACCCAGTTATCTTCTTTCGATTGACCGGCCTTCCACTCCACCCGGCTAAAGTTCATGCGCCATTGAGTTCCATTTTTGGGAGGCGGGACATGCTGCCTGGATGCAAAGGCAGAGAGGGGATAGGCGATTTCAAGGGTCCATCCATGATCTTTATCGGATGGCTGGTTGAGAGTGCCCTGGATGGCAACGGCTGTCTTGAGTCCCTGGATGTCCCAGCTATTGTCTGGCTTGCCTAGCTGGTTGTAAGGCTTATTCAGGAAGAGATCCCAACTGGTGTTCAAGGCATTGATTTCGAATTCGTAGTAACTCGGAGTTGCTGGCAGCGGCTTGATGAAGACTTCGAAATCATTGTCATGAAAGATGATGGAATCGTGCTGCGTGAGCGTCGCCTTCACGTCCGGTTCTTCAAGTTCCGCGGCTATGTAGAGGTACTTACCATCCCACAACATCTTGGCACGGGTACGAAAACGCGGAACAGGTTTCAGCGCACCTTCGATGTCCACGAAGTCTGTTGTCCATTCGGCCTGTTTCCATGCTGGATCATTGAGCTTCCCGTCGATGTGAATGGGCGTGTTCGTGTATGTGACGTCGTAGGATCGCGGGATAGATGCCTGGTCCTGCGCGGAAGAGAAAGAAGCAGCAAGCAGCAGAAGGGGCAAGGAGAAGCATGACTTGGTCACAGGCAGGTTCATTCCTCTTATCTTGATGCAGCCACCTGCTCCAGATGTTGACGAAGCTGGGTTAGCTCGGTTGCAGGGAAGTACCGTCCGTCCGCTACGACAGCGTTGATGCTGCGGGTGTTCGAAATGTCAGCCATGGGATTGGCCTTGAGCAAGACCAGGTCGGCGATCCTGCCGGGTTCGATCGTGCCGAAATCGCTGATCCGATTGAGGAACTTTGCGGGATTGAGTGTGGCAGTCTGGAGTGCCTGCAACGGGGTGAAACCGGCTGCTACAAAACGCTGCAATTCGAGATGAAGGCTGATGCCGGGAATGACATCGATGCCGGCTGGTGTGTCAGTGCCGGCGAGGAAAGGTACGCCGGCAGCGTGCAGCTTGCGGACGATGTCGAGTTCGTGGTCGACGAACTTTTGGCGGACTGTTAGCGGATCTGTGTCGAGCGAGGCAAGGATTGCCTTTTGCGACGCGGGCCATTGTCGAGTGACCCAGCTATGAGCGGCATAGCGAAGGTCAGGATCCTTGTTGTAGTCGATGGCATCGACAAGCCATTGGCCGCGCTCCCAGTAGAGGGTGGGGCATTGCCAAGTGTGATGTTGAGCAATGAGCTGGATGATCTTTTTTTCCCGCGCAGGGTCGTAGGTTGAAAGAAACATGCCGACTGTCTTATTACCGGAAAGATAGGTATCTTCGTCCGGAGAACTTGCTTCAAAGATGCCGATGAGATGTTCAAAGGTGACCTGGCCGGCGGCGATTGCTTCGGCAGCGCGGATGGCATCGGGCACGTGTCCTTCAAAGGGGATGCCGAGTTTTTTCGACTCGTCGGCGATGGCGAAGTAGGCGTCATGCGGTACACCGGACTGCACCTTGATGAAGTCGACGCCTCGGCTCTTCAACATGTCGACTGCTTTGCGGCCACTGTCGGGAGTGGTGATTGCAATGGCTGACAGGTAGGTGGATTTTGGCCCGTCCAACATGGGGCCAGAGACGTACATACGTGGTCCGAGTAGTTGATGCGCGGCGATCTGCCGGCGGGCGGAAAGGACGGCATCAAGGTTGCTGCCCATGTCGCGGACACCCGTGATGCCGTTGGCAATGAGAAGCGGCAGGATGAGGTCCTTGCCATCCGGCGCTGTGTGATCAAAGAAGACGTGGGTGTGCATGTCCCACAGGCCGGGTATGAGGTACTGGCCAGTGGCATCAATGACGTTCGCCGACTTAGCAATGGATTTCGGCGAATGAGTAATGCGCCGGATGCGATTCCCTTCGATGGTCACAGACATGTCTGGATGGAGCGCGCCATCAGTCACATCGATGATCGTTACGTGAGCGATCGTAAATCCCTGGCCGTGAAGAGCGGAAGTCAGGAAGGCAAGCGACAGCAGGGAACGCAGAAGGATTCGCACATTACCATGGTACTTGGCCTGGCTAGCGACCCGTACCGACGCTGAGTTAGCGGCTCCCAAGGGCCGGGGCGTAGAGCATGCCGCCCTGGTTCCAGAGGCGATTCAACCCGCGTGGCATTTGCAGCGGAGTCTTGCTGCCGAGGTCGCGCTCGTACATTTCGCCGTAATTGCCGGTGGCATGGATGACGCGCACTGCCCAGTCGGGATCGAGACCCAGGCGGGATGTCAGTCCGCTCTTTGCAGAGAAGTAGAGAGCGATGGCTGGATCGGCGGTGCTGGTGCGCTGCTGATCGACATCGGCGTTAGTGATCTTGCTCTCTTCTGCCTGCAGGATGACGCTCATGGTGGAGTCGATGACGGCGGACCATTGCGCGTCACCGGGCAGGTAGGCAATGGCGAGCGGATCTTTCGAAATGAGCTGCGGCAGAATGTCGAACTCTTTGGCGCGAACGTTGAAGCGGGCGCGAGTGTTTGCAAGCTGAGTGATGTCGCTGGTCATGGCCGCGCAGTTCGCGGTGTACATGGCAGCTTCCATCTCGCCTTCTTCCTCGAAGGGGAAGGGAATGACCTGGACCTTCTCCCGCTCTGACCAGGCAGTGAGATTTTCTACGTTGGTAGTTTGATCGATGAAGCAGACTTTTTTGCCGGCGAGGTCAGCAGTGCTGGAGATGCCCGAGGTTTTCCTGACGAGGAAACCCTGACCATCCATGAGCATGACGGGCGAGAAGGAAATGCCGAGGAGGATCTTATTGGTGACGCTGGGCGTTGCGGTGGCGATGATCTGAATCCTGCCGGCGCTCAGGGCCTCAATCGCTGAGGGTTCGTCCGAGAAGGCGGAGAAGACGATTTTTCCCTTGTCGCCGTTGACGGCAGCAGACACGGCCTTGCAGATGTCGATGTCGAAAGCGGCGCGGTTCCCGTGAGTGTCGGCTTTGGAGTAATCCTCTTCTTCACGGATGACACCGCACTGGAGGGTGCCGGTCGACTTGACGTTAGCCAGGATGGAGGCGGTGGCTGGCGAGGCAGCTGCGCGCGCGGGTGACAGGAGAGACACAAGGGCAATGATCAGCAGGATGGAAGGATTTGAAAGGGATTTCACGTTGAGCTTGTTTTCCGTTGAGCAGTGAATGGTCGTTGCAGGTAGAAAGCAAGTGGGGACCGGGTGATTGCCCGGTCCCCACTCCTCTCAGGAGGTGTGAGCAAGTCCGGTTTACGGAACCCACGTGCCGGAGCTGGGCAGTCCGGGTGTGGTGCCGGGCCGGGGATTGAAGTCGGCTGGCGGCGGATCGATGATGGTGCCGTTCGGACCTAGATCGGTGGGTGTGATGCCAAGGATGCGGCATCCATTGCCGCCGAACTGGGGCAGGATGGTGGTCTGGGCGGTTGGAATCATCGCGTACGAAGCTTCGAGCGGCTTCGCTGTCCCAAGCAGACGATTGTTGTCGAAGGCGGTAAAGAGGGTGCCTACGCCAGCTACCTTGTCGTCAGCCGGGCCGAGGTTTGATTGTCCGAACTCAGCCTGACCCAGTTTGCGGGCAGCAGCTTCATCCGGCAGGTCGGCAAGCGGGGTCAGATTGAAGAGCTTGTCGATGAACTTGATGATGGAGCTGTGCTCGGTGCGCTCGTGCGAGATAACGTGCACGGCACTGTAGGGCGAAATGACGATGGCCGGGATACGTGGACCCTGGTCGAGCGGATTGCCTTCGGGATCCTGCGAACGGACGATTGGCTGGGCGTGGTCAAATAACCCGTCCGTCTCGTCATACGCGATGATGATGGCGCTGTCCTTCCAGTAGGGGCTGCTGGCGATAGCGTTCACTTCGTCAGCGATCAGCGCGGAGCTGATCTGCAGATCGGAGTAGCCCGGGTGATCGTCATTGCCCTTGAAGTTGGCCTGGACGGCAGGGTTTTGATCCTGTGGAGTCAGACCGTCGAGGTTACCGTAACCGCCGCGGACGTAGAAGACGCCGCTGGACGGCAGGCTCTGGGTGCTGACTGCTGAGAAAAAATCGCCGAGGCCCTTCAGGTGCGACTTGGTTTCGTTCGGGTTGTTGGCTTCGTAGCCGAAGTACTGCGGGGCATTGTGATGGGCGATGTAGTCGTAGTTGGTGATTGTTCCCGTAGGATCGGTCGGCTCATGGTTGTAGCCTTCCTGGAACCATCCCCAATTCACCGGCTTGTTTCTGTCCCCGGCGATTTTGCTGATGTCGTTCTGGACATCTGCAAGATCGGCACCGACGTTGTTGTCATACGAAGTGGTGTCATAGATCTTCGAACCCATGAAGGAGAGTGGCAGGGTCGCGAAGGTCAGGTTCGAGGCGGGATTGCTGGAGACGCCGCCGGGATTATCGACAGGCTGCTTTTCGCCGGCCGGCGTAAAGACGTCAAGCGCGGAACCCCAGAAGGGCTGG
>CAZZUX010000086.1:6391-16070 GCA_964657395.1 uncultured Ktedonobacteraceae bacterium | reverse complement strand
ACCGTGGAGACGCCGTAACCGCATGGCCCTGTTCCGCAAAAAACTGAAGCAGGAGCACAAAGTCATGCTCCAGGCCGAGCGCGCCGCCGGTCAGCTCCTGCCCGAATACCATCGCGCCACACCCGAGTGCCCCCACCCCGAGCGCTGGAGCATGTACGACTCCATGACCGCTGAAGTCGAAGTCCTGCAATTCCTCCGCACCCTCGTCCTCACCCTCAAGCCCGAGCTCATCGTCGAAACCGGGTCCTTCCTCGGCGTCAGCACCCTCTGGATGGCCGAAGCCCTCCAGCACAACGGCCGCGGCCGCATCATTTCCTGCGAATTCGATCCCCTCGTCTTCGCCAAAGCCAAAGAAAAGATCGCCGCCTCCCCGCTAGCCCCGTTCATCGAACTGCGCAACGAATCCAGCCTCGAAATGACCGTCCCCGGCACCATCGATCTCTTCTTCAGCGACAGCGACATCGACATCCGCGAACAGGAAGTCAAACGCTTCCTCCCCCAGATCCGCCCAACCGGCCTCATCCTCATGCACGACGCCAGCTCCCACCTCAAAACCGTCCGCGAAGCCGCACTCAAAATGGAAGCCGAAGGCCTCATCTCTGCCATCCTTCTGCCCACACCCCGCGGCCTCGTCATCGCGCAAAAGCGCGAAGGCCGCAGCTGATCCGTAAAGCAACCAACAACGTTACATATACATAATCCCAGGAACAATCGACAGCCTGCAGGTGTCTATCTCGACAGCAACACCAGCTAAGCAGCACTTAGCGCGAGGTAGCCCATGTTTCAAAATGCATTGATGGAATCAGGCGGGCAGCTCACTACCAACAGCAAATACTTCAGCATCCTCGGCCTCATCATCAATTCCTGCTTACTTACCGCTCTTATCCTCTGGCCCTTGCTCCACCCACTCTCACTGCCAAAACAAGCCATAGCCATGCTGCTGATCGCGCCAGTTCCACCCGCGCCCGCGGCAACAGTCGCACGCAGCAGCGCGGCACCATCCGCTCGCAATGTCCTGCTCGCCCTGCAGCCACTCCTGACCGGCACTCCCCGACTGCATAACAACGCAGAAGCAGCTGCACCCGGCGATCTCTCCACCGGCATCACCGGCATTCCCGGCGGTGATGGCGCCTCTACGATCGGCAGCCTCTTTACCGGAACCACCACCCCGCATCCCACCATCCTGCAAGCCACCCCCAAGAAGATCGCCATCTCCTCCGGCGTCATGGCCGGCAACAAGATCAGCGGCAGCGCACCAGCCTACCCCGCCATCGCAAAAGCAGCCCGCATCCGGGGCACCGTCGTCCTCGCCGCCATCATCTCTCCGACCGGCACCATCGAAAACCTCCGCGTCGTCAGCGGACCACCCATGCTCACTGCCTCTGCACTCGAGTCCGTAAAATCCTGGCGCTACAAACCCTATCTGCTGAACAGCCAGCCCGTCGCCGTCGAAACCGCCATCAACATCGTCTTCAACCTCGGCAATTAAGCCGCCACGCTATCCTCAAACGATGGCGAAACAAACTCCGTCTGCCGAGCGCGACATCCTGCGCACCATCCGCGCACGAACCAGGCGCGGCCCGCAAATACGTATTGGTATCGGTGACGATTGCGCCGTTCTCACCCCGCGCGCCGGAGAAGACATCGTCGTCACCACCGACTTCTCCATCCAGGGCCGCCACTTTCATCTCGACTGGCACCAGCCCGAAGCCATCGGACACAAGTGCCTCGCCCGCGGACTCAGCGACATCGCCGCCATGGGCGCGCGTCCCATCGCCGCGTTCGTCTCACTCGCGGTCCCCTCATCGCTCACCAGCCGAAAAGCGTCTCATGCAAAATCATGGACCGACCGCTTCTACACCGGCCTGCTCGCCCTCGCCGATCGCGAACGCGTCACCCTCGCCGGCGGCGATCTCTCCGAATCCCCCACCCTCGCCGTCGCCGACATCATCGTCATCGGCGGCGTCGCCAAAGGCCGAGCACTCATCCGCTCCACCGCCAGGGCCGGCGACATTCTCTACGTCACCGGCACCCTTGGCGGAGCAGCCGCTGAACTCGCCGCCCTGACCAGAAATCCCAGAGCCTTCCGCAAGCTGGCCAATCCCGCGACCCACCCGCACTTCTTCCCGCAACCCCGCCTCGCTGCCGGACAGGCACTGCTGCGCCGAAAGCTCGCCACTGCCTGCATTGACATCAGCGACGGCCTCTCCACCGACCTGCAACACCTCTGCGAAGAATCGAACCTCGACGCCGAACTCAACGCCGCAGCCATCCCACTCAGCCCCGTCGCCACTCTCGAACAGGCACTCCACGGCGGCGACGACTATGAACTTCTCTTCACCGCTTCACCCGCAAAACGCCTGCCGAAAACCCTCGGCAGCATCGCCGTCCATCCCATCGGCCGCATGATGCCGGCAAAGCGACGCACCCCCGCCATCTCCCTTGTTCCCGAACAAGGCAAACCCATCCGCCTGCTCCCGCAGGGCTGGCAACATTTTTAAAGAGGATTGTTATCTCAAGCGAATCGTAAGCAGGTCAAAGTAGGACGATCGCCATTTCGACCACGGGCAACGCCTTACCTTGTCACCTCGACCGCGACAAACGTCCAGGCAGTCATCCCGAAGAGGTGAGCCTCGGAACCGACAACCCACCCGGCAACTGCCGCTCATTCCTTGCTAGTGCGCGCCGTCGCGGAACACTTCTTCCGCAAAGTAGTTCTTCACCCGCGCCTCATTACGCAGAATCTCGTAATAAGCATTCTTCAACAACTGCGACCGGCCATCGCGAAGCTGCTGCCGGATCGCCTGCTGCACGCGCGGATCGTTCAACTCGCGCTGACCCGCCGCTTCCGTTGCAATCAGCTTGTAGATCGCGTAACCGGCAACCCGCTTGGGCGAATCAGGCGCCGCAATCGGCAGCACCTCCGTGATCTGGCCCGGCTTCAGTTTGCTCACCGCAGCAAAAACCGTCGCATCCTGGTGGAGCTGCGACTCCGGCAAAAAGCCCATATCCCCGCCGTTACTCGCTGTCGCCGGCTGTTCTGACAGGTTGGCCGCCAGCGTTCCAAAATCTTCACCACTCTCCAGCCGATTGTGCAGCTGCGTGATCTTCTTGCGCGCCTCGTCTTCGGTCGTCGCCTTGTTGTTCTGCAGGTTGCCCGGCTGCTTCGACGGCGTACTCGTCACCAGGATCTGCGCCAGGTGATACTGCGGCTCCACCAGGTTGAACTCCGCCTTGTTCTGGTTGTAGTAGCTCGTAATGTCGGAGTCGGAAATGTTGACCTTGGAGTTGATCTCCTTGTTCATCAACTTCTCTTCCGTCAGCGAATGGCGCACCTGCCGGCGTAAATCATCCAGGCTCATGCCACGCGCCTTCAGCCGCTGATCAAACTCCTCCTGCGTAAACGGAGCCTTGAACTCGGACACCTTGGCGTCCACCTCTTCGTCCGTTGCCACCAGGTTCAGCTTGGCCGCGCGCTCCTGCAGAATCTCTTCATCGATCAACTGCCGCAGGCTGTCCAGTTTGCCGATACTCGCCTGCTCGGTAGTCGCCGGCCGCTGCTGGGGCTGCTGCCCCAGGCTGCTCTGGTAGTAGCGCTCCATCTCCGACCGCTGAATGGTGTGTCCATTCACGTCTGCCACCACGTCAGGATTGCGCGCGCCTTTACAGCCCGATCCGACCATCAATAGTGAAGAAGCAAATAGGCAAGTCAATACGACAGATCGTGCACCAGGACGGCGCAACGCAAGAGACTGGTTCATCGAGACAGCTAAAGATCCCAACCGGGTTTCTCCTCCTCCCGCGACCCGCGCAGGAGCGGCAATGCTTTCTGAATACTTACGTTTGCGTCTGCCCCGGAAAGAGGCCGCGCAGTATTTGCGCGACCGGTACAACGTTCATGCCGGCGTTCTGTTCAGCAACCTGCAACGAAGCGTCCGGCCAATCTTACTACTGCTCCTGCTTACTTAACCGGCTAAGTCTATCGGCCCGAAGGGCGAGGGGAAGCACCATCTGCTTCTGCCGGAGGAGCACCGGGCGGTGGCTGAATCCCTTCTGCCTTCAAGGCACGATCAATCGCCGCCCACAATTCTTCCAGCGGACGAGCACCACCCGGCAGCCGCTCTCCATTCACGAACACCTGCGGCGTGCCCTCAATCCCCAGTGAAGTACCCAGCTTCAGCGATGACTGCACCACACTCGCATCCTGCTTCTTCATGCACTCGTCCAGCTTGGCAATGTCCAGCTTGCTGTCCTTCTTGCCCACAGTCTCGGCAATGGAATCGAGCGCCTGGTACGCCTTCGTCGGATCCGATTGCGGACCGCTGATGTCGTGACCATGCGTGTGCACGTAATCCACGTCATCCCAATAGGCGGACGTGCTCTGCTGCGCAAGACAATTCGCATCAATCGCAGCATGCAGCGCCCAGGGATGGATCTCCTGCAGCGGATAATCCTTGTAAACAATCTTGACCAGGCCCTTGTAATGGTCCAGCGTCACCGGCGCCAGCTCCGCGTTCATCCGCGCACAATACGGGCACTCCAGGTCGTCAAAGTTGATCACTTCCACCTTGGCTGCCGCATCCCCCCGCACCGGGCGGTCCGCAACAGCAATGGCCGCAGCAGGATCCTTGCTGACGTCGAACTTCTCCAGCCGCGCCAGCGTCTTCCCATCCTGCGAGATCAGGAAGTTGATCATCGTCTGCTTGCCATGATGCGAGAACGTCACCGGCAGCGTGTCAAAGCCCGGAACATCGCTCTTGGCCCGGCTGCCCAGCAGCACGTCATAATCAGCAGGCACTGAGAATTGAGAACGAATCAGCACCTCGATACGACGATCCACCGCTGCGTTAGCAGCGCTCCCTGAAGCTGGAACCTGCGCACGGCAACCCACCGCGAGAGTGACAAGAAGACAGCACGACCAGATACGAGAACGCAACAAACGCTTCACCCTCAACCTGCATAAACCGGCACCCGTCAGGGCGTACAAACCGGATACCTACGATTATCTCAGGAAGCACCGTTTCCAGTGAATGGCAGCCAGTCTCAAACCGGAAGACTGGATCCTACTTGTCCTCGATATGAAGCGAGATGTCAAACGTCTTCTTTGAGTCAAAGGCGCTGATGTTCTTGTTCTTCGACTTGTGGCCCCCGAACTCAGCCCATAACAGGTAGTCGGCCTGCGACCCAAGCTGCCCAAAACGATACACTCCATCAGCCGTCGAAATGTAAGTCTTGATCTCCAGCGACTTCTCATCCTTCAGGTAGACCACTGCACCCGATTGCGGCTCACCCCCGGGCGAGAAAACCTTGCCTTGGATTACCCGCTGGGCTGATGTCTGGGCAGAAGCAGCCCTGACCCCAATCCCCGGCACCGATACTGCAAACCCGACTGCGACCGACCACGCCATGGCAGCCTTCGCCAGCCTCTTCCCTCTTCCCGCGCCGCGCATAGACCCGCCCGGCGATCCCTGGTTCCCATTCATTCTTCTTCCTCTGCGGCAAACGTACTACTGTCTTCGTCCTCGTAGCCGGCTTCTTCCACCTTGGTGAGTTCGAGTGGCTCGGTGCTGACAATCTCAAACTCGGCGCCACACTCGTCACAGGTAATCGTCTCACCCTCTTCCACATCTTCTACGTCGATGTTAAGGACGTTCTCGCAATCCGAACATACGGCCATGCAAATCCTCCATTACTCATGCTGCAGAGTGTCGCGTTGCGGAATGTAGCGACTGCATCTTCAGGCCAGTCTTCCGCTAGTCTTGAGCAAGTTTCCAGGTGCGTCAAGACAGAGTTCAGGAGAGTCGCGATACTCTGGTTCCATATGCGTCCACCTTCCGCATCTGTGCCGGCATGCCGGTCGCTCCCCAGAAGACTAACGCGATCACGCGCGAGAATCCTGCCCGCCATCCTGACCCTGCTGCTTCCAGCACTCTTTTCCGGAAGCCTTGCGCACTCTGACGATGGAACCCGCGACATCGTTGCAAGCGGTCACCCGATTGTTGCAAAACCTGCCGACGCCAACATCGCCACAGCCATCCGCCAGGTCTCGCCCGACCGCATGCGCCATACCGTCGAGTCGCTCGTAGCCTTTAAGAACCGCAACACCATCTCCAGCATGGACAAGGATCTGCCGCCCGGCACCGGCGTCACCGCAGCCGCCGCATGGCTCAAAACGCAATACCAAGCGATCAGTAAAGATTGCAACAATTGCCTCGACGTTAAAACTGACACCTTCACGGAACCGCCGCAGACCGGACCCAGCCCCCGCATCACCCAGCCCACCACCATCACCAACGTTTACGCCATTCTTCGCGGCGCCGATCCCGCCCAGTCGAAGCGCATGTACCTGGTCACCGGCCACTACGACTCCCGCCAGAGCGACACCATGAACACCCATGGCGACGCACCCGGCGCCAACGACGACTCCAGCGGTGTCGCCGTCTCTCTCGAATGCGCCCGCACCCTCAGCAAGCTAAAATTCCCTGCCACCATCGTCTTCGCCACCGTTGCCGGTGAAGAACAGGGCCTCAACGGCTCAGCCCACCTGTCGAAACTCGCAAAGAGCGAAGGCTGGCAGCTCGCCGGTGTCCTCAATGACGACATCGTCGGCGGCGACACCACGCCCGGCGACAAATTCGAAGACAAGTCGCTCGTCCGCGTCTTCTCCGAAGGCGTGCCTTACCTCGCGACCCCCGACGAAGTGAAGCGCCTGCTCTATCTCGGCCTCGACAGCGACTCGCCCTCCCGCGAACTCGCCCGCGCCGTCGTCGACGTGGACAGCACCTACTTCCCGAAAGCCCCCGCCATCAAGCCAGTGCTGGTCATGCGTCTCGATCGCTACCTCCGCGGCGGGGACCACTACTCCTTCAACCAGCAGGGCTTCGCCGCCGTCCGCTTCACCGAGTGGCGCGAGAATTTCAATCACCAGCATCAGGATGTCCGCGTCGAAAAAGGCGTGCAGTTCGGCGACCTCATCCAGTTCGACGACTTCCCCTACATGGCCAACGTCGCCCGTCTCAACGCCGCCACCCTCGCCACCCTGGCCTCCGCCCCGGCCGCGCCCATCGAAGTCCACGTCGACACACAGGACCTCGATAACAACAGCACCCTCCTCTGGAACGCAGGCGAAGCTGCCCCGGCAGACACAAAGTACGAAATCCTCTGGCGCGAGACCTCGGCCGCAAACTGGCAATACGCAGCCCTCGCCGCCGACTTCACAAAACCCGGCGACGCCGCCAACCGCATCACCATCCCCGTATCCAAGGACAACGTCATCTTCGGCATCCGCGCCTGTGACACCGCCGGCCACTGCAGTCCAGCCGTCACGCCCTTGCCTTTACCCCGCAAGCGCTGACGAAAGGCGATGTGGGGGCGATAATAGAAGCTATATGCCTGGCATGCGCTTCGGTTCTTCCTCGATGCTGTCCTTCCCCAGCTTCGGCGGAGTGACCAAGAAACTCGTTCTTATCAATCTCGCCGTCTACGCTGTCGCGCTCTTCTCGCAATGGTCCGCACCTCTGCGGATGCTCATCGGCATGCTCGCCCTCACGCCCATCCTCGTTGTCCATGGACAGGTCTGGCAGCTCGTCACCTACGCCTTCCTCCAGACCGGCATCTTCCAGGTGCTCTTCAACATGCTGTCGCTGTGGTTCATCGGTGCGTACCTCGAAACCACCAAGGGCAGCAAATGGCTGATGGAGATTTACTTCCTCTCCGTCATCGGCGGCGGCCTCATCGCCACCGCCCTCTCCTTCACCGGCATCCTGCACCTGTCACCCACAGAGACTACTTACGGCGCCTCCTCCGGCATCTTCGGCATGCTCTCCGCCTTCGCCGTCCTCTTCGGCGATCAGCAGTTCATGATGTTCCCGCTGCCCATCGGCATCAAGGCCAAATACCTCGTCATCATCTACATCCTCATCGCCGTCGCCAGCCTCTTCAGCGGCATGTCCCCGCTCACCTACGTCGCCTACCTATCCGGCGCAGGCCTCGGCTTCCTCTACGCGCGAAGCGCCCCCCGCCGCGGCTTCACCGGCGCCGCCAGCGAACAATACTTCGCCACCCGCAACAACTACTACCGCTGGAAACGCCGCAACGCCGCCAAAAAATTCGAAGTCTACATGAGCAAACAAGGCCGCGACGTCAAATTCGACAAAGAAGGCAAATACATCGACCCCGACGACCGGACTAAGTGGAACTAAGCCAAGGCCCGGCGCGGGCAGCGGTACTTGCCGTACGGGCGTAGGCATAAGCAGAGGCGCGAGGGTAATGCTCTCGCGCCTTTACTTATGCTGGACCAATACTCAATGATCTGGCGATGTCATCCCGATAGAACCACATAGCAGCGCCGACTTTTGTCATCTCGCCAGTAGCGCATAGCAACGCTCAATCTTGTCATCTCGACCGGAGCGCAGCGTAGTGGAGAGATCTGCTTTTGCCGCCTTAGTCGAGTTCCAAAGCAGTATCCGCAAACGGAAACCGGATGTTCCGCTCCGGCCACGGAAGCCGCTCCATGCAGACCTCTCTGTCTGAACTTCCCTCAGCTTAGTCCTTTGGCTTCTGAGTAGCCGAAAACGAAAGAGCCTCCCTCGCACTTTCGCGAGGGAGGCTCTTTCGCTACGCCCGTACGGCAAGTACCGCTGTCCGCGCAGGACCTGCCGGAGGCCTTGCAGAAGCCAGCCTACTGCAGCAGTGTTCCTGACTCGTTATCGACCTTCGCTTCTTCCGGCGGAATGACCATCGCCGCGGCGACCTTGTCGTCTTCTTCGAGGTTCAGCAGCTTCACGCCCTGCGTACTCCGGCCTGCCGCCCGAATCGTCTTCGTATCAATCCGGATGATCTTGCCATACTGGCTGATGACCATCAGTTCCGAAGTCTCATCGACCAGCAGAATCGCATTGACCTTGCCGTTGCGAGCCGTCGTCTTCAGGTTGATGACGCCTTTGCCGCCGCGTGTCTGCAGACGATATTCGTCGACATCCGTCCGCTTGCCAAAGCCCTGAGAAGTGACGGACAGGATCAGTGATGGAGAATTTCCGCCATCACCATTCGACTTGCGCTCCTTCTCCGTGACCGCGATGCCGACCAGATAATCGTTCTTGCCCAGATCGATCCCGCGAACACCAAACGCAGGCCGTCCCATCGACCGAACATCCGCTTCGTCGAAGCGAATCGCCATGCCGTCATGCGTGGCCAGGAACACCAGCTTGTTGCCATCCGTGATGCGAACGCCGATCAGTTCATCATCCTTATCGATACCGATAGCAATAATGCCGCGCGCCATCACATTCGAAAAGTCCTTCAACGGCACGCGCTTCACCGTACCCATGCGTGTCGCAAAGAAGATGAACTTGCCTTCCTCCGTGAGGTCGCGCACATCCAGAATAGTCCGCACCGTCTCGCCCGGCTGGAGGTTCAGCAGGCTGGCTATGGACTTGCCCTTACCGGCCGCACCGATATCTGGGATCTCGTACACCTTCAGCCAGTACACGCGACCAGTGTTCGTAAAGCACATCAGGTACGCATGCGTGGACGCGATAATTAACTGCTGCACGAAATCCTCCTCGCGCGTCTTCATGCCCAGCCGTCCCGTGCCGCCACGCCGCTGCTGACGATACGTCGAGATCGGCGTCCGCTTCAGATAACCCGAATGCGAAACCGTGACTGCGACCTGTTCGTC
>CAZZUX010000086.1:0-6291 GCA_964657395.1 uncultured Ktedonobacteraceae bacterium | reverse complement strand
CCCAGCAGGATATGTTCCCGCTCACGCGCCTTGCGCAACAGGAACGCCGTGCGCCGACGCACCACGTCCAGCCGATGATCGATGAAGTGGCGAATCGCTTCATGCAGCGGCAGCTCGCGCGGCTGACCATTCACGACCGCCAGGAAAATCATGGAGAAGCTTTCCTGCATCTGCGTGTGCTTGTACAACTGGTTCAGCACAATCTGCGGCTCGGCGCCTCGCTTCAACTCGATCACGATCCGCATGCCATCGCGATCGCTCTCGTCACGCACATCCGAAATCTCGTCAACGATCTTTTCGTTCACCAGCTCCGCGACGCGCTTGATCAGCGTGTTCTTGTTGACCTGGTACGGAATCTCGGTAACGATAATTGCTTCGCGTCCACCCGTAATCTTCTCGGTCGCCGCACGCGCCCGCATCAGGAAGCGTCCCCGCCCCGTGCGATAGGCCTGCGGAATATTCGCGCGCCCATACAGGAAGCCGCCCGTCGGAAAATCCGGACCCTGCACATGCTTCAACACTTCTTCCAAACCAGCCAGCGGATTGTTGACCAGCGCGATCGTCGCATCGATCACTTCCGTCAGATTATGCGGCGGAATATTCGTCGCCATTCCAACCGCAATCCCATTCGACCCATTCACAATCAGGTTTGGAATACGCGCCGGAAGAGCCGTAGGCTCAAGCGTGGACTCGTCGTAATTCGGCACAAAATCGACCGTATCCATGTCGATGTCAGCCAGCATCTCGCCGGCTATCTTCATCATGCGGCATTCGGTATACCGCATTGCCGCCGGCGGATCGCCATCGACCGAACCAAAATTGCCCTGCCCATCAATCATCGGATAACGCAGACTGAACGGCTGCGCCAGCCGCACCATGGTGTCGTAAATCGACGAGTCGCCATGCGGATGAAACACACCCATCGCCTGCCCCACGACCTTGGCGCACTTGGTGTACTTCTTGTTGAATTGCAGCCCCATCTCGTGCATCGTGTACAGCACGCGTCGATGCACCGGCTTGAAGCCATCGCGAATATCCGGCAATGCGCGGCCAATAATCACCGACATCGAGTAGTCGAGATACGACCGCCGCATCTCGTCTTCAATGTTGATAGAAATCATGTTGGCGGCACCGGGACCCGTAGGTCCGGTCGGGCCATCGCCACTCGGAGTCAAAGGTAATTCAGGATTCTGATCGTCTGCCATAGGTTTACGCGTCACGGAAAGGCAGCCGGATCCAGGCAGAAACCCCTGCCTCAGACCGAAAAAAGCTGTACCTGCGCCGTAGCCTTATTTTAACAGTCTTGACCGCAAAAAGCCGGGCAGATCAGTCACTTACCGTTGCCGACAGGCTGGCGTCCATAGCCGTCTCCCTGCGCGAACCGCCATCACCCCAGCAGCGACGGCAGGCTCATCAGGCACAACGTCGCCTGCAGCACCACCAGCGCAACTGCCAGCCACGCGTACAGCCTGCGATGCGGAGATTCCAGAACATCCGCGAACACGCCCCCGCAGAAAGTCAACACAAACGGCGTAGCCCACAGCCGGGGCTCGCCGTACCCGCCTGTAGTCACCAGCGGCAGCAGCAGCAGCCCACACAGCAGTGGCGCCGTGTTGCCGAAATAACGGGAGCGCGTCGAAATCAGATACAGCAGAAGGGACGTCAACGCCGCAATCGTGATCCCCGCATTCGGCAGCGAGAGGAACAGCTGCTTCGCCGGCTCCAGCGAGAACGTAAACCGCGCCGCCCCGCTCCGGAAATAGTACGAAAATGCATCCGGATGAAACGCATACGACGCAAACACCAGCAGAAACATGCCGCCGATACTCAGCAGCCACACCATCGGCAGCGGCGACCGATGACCCACCGCCAGGTACGTCATGAACGCGATACTCAACAACAGCATCGGCAGAATACCCGCCACATGCGAGCCCGCCACCAGCCCAAACGCCAGCGTCAGCAGCACGATCCGCGGTCGCCATTTACGCGCAGGACCATGCATCGCATGCGCCACGCCCATCGCCGTGTAGATCGCCGCATACATACCAAGCGTAGTCAGAATCTCCGCGCTCGGCGCAGTCGCCGCATCCACCACCAGCGGAGAAAAGCAATACAGCCCCAGCGCCATGTACCCACCGGCATTGCCATACAGCCGCCGCGTCACCCACCAGAGCGCCCCGCCCAGCAGGAGCGCCAGCATCGCAAACGGCAGCCTCAGCAGCAGTCCTACCGCATTCAGTTCGTGCCGCATCTCCCACGTCGACGCATTGCGATCCTGACCAGACAGAATACGCTGCACCGTCAGCGGCAACCCTGCTGCGCGATAAGCCAGCGTCCCGTCATGGATATTCCCGCAGCTCGTGAAGTAACCGGCCAGGGGCGAAGGCTTCTCCCACATCTCCCGCCCGCAGCGTGCATACTCATAATCCGACTGCGTCAGCGGAGCACGATCGATCACAAAGAGGCATTGCAGCAGCAAGCCAAGCAGAAGCAGCGACGCATATTGCTGCGGTCGGTCGAAACGAAATTTACGCAGCCGTCCAGCGGCCTTTGCCGGCTGAGGCACCACTGTGTTCTGGTCGGGAGACATGGCGATTGACATTGCTGGACAATCATCAGTGTAGTGCTTGCCAGGACGCAGCTTCCCGCACCACACCGCGGCGTCCATCAGCACCATGCATCTTTTTCATGGTCCGCCGCACGAACCCCACCGCATACCGCTAAGCCAAAGGTGCCCCGAGTGCATCGCGCAGCTTGCCGCCATGCGCCGCCAGTTGGCGCTCTGCCTCCGCCCGGCTGCATTGCAGGCGACCCATCACAATCGCAACCTTCACCGATCCGGCAGCGTCCAGCAGCCGCTCCGCTTCCGTACACGACACACCAGCAGCACGAGACACAATCCGCCTGCCGCGATCCAGCAGCTTCGCATTCGTCAGCTGCACATTCACCATCAGATTCCCATACACATAGCCCAGTCGAACCATCACTGCCGTCGAAATCATGTTCAGCACCATCTTCGTCGCCGTTCCCGCCTTCATCCGCGTGGAACCAGTGACTATCTCCGCACCCGTCGCCGGCGTGACGGCAATCATCGCGCGCGCGACAATCGGCGATCCAGGAACACACGTCAGCGCCACAGTCAGCGCCCCGATCCGCCCCGCATACTTCAGCGCCCCAAGCACGTACGGAGTGCGGCCACTCGCGGCAATACCAATTACGCAGTCAGCCGCACTCAGCCCACGCGCACGTACATTGCGTTCCCCCTCTTCAGGGTCATCCTCCACATCTTCAATCGATGAGCGCAGCGCCGCATCTCCACCCGCCATCACACCCTGGATGAGCTCCGGAGAAACGTTATACGTGGGCGGACATTCCGAAGCATCCAGCACACCCAGCCGGCCCGAAGTCCCTGCTCCGACATAGAACAGCCGGCCACCCGGACGCGACAGCCGCTCCACAATCGCATCCACAGCAGCCGCGATCGCCGGAAGCTGCGCTGCCACCGCATCGGCTACCAGGTGGTCTTCCTGGTTGATCACGCGAAGCACTTCGATGGTCGACAACTCATCCAGTCGTTCGCTGGCCGGATTGGACGCCTCAGTCGGTAGCCCGTCGAATAATTCCATCAGCATGATGTTAGCCGTCCGCTCTTGGAAATCCATTCGGTAAATACAAACCACGCCGGCAATCCGCGCAGCTACTTCTCACATGCATGCCGTGCTGGACACAGCGGAACCAGAACAGTACCGCCTTATCGCTTTTCCAGCCTTGACGTCGCCGAGGGGACAGCGTGTTCTGAAACAGAGCCTGTGCGCTCCTCGCGCGGTCTCGAACAACCGGACGCAACCGCAACAAGCTTCGCGATTCAAC
The DNA here is from genome assembly GCA_964657395.1 of uncultured Ktedonobacteraceae bacterium. Classification (GTDB taxonomy): domain Bacteria; phylum Acidobacteriota; class Terriglobia; order Terriglobales; family Acidobacteriaceae. Next base: position 2,421 of record CAZZUX010000086.1, on the reverse strand, counting down.
AGGAACGCAAGCCAGACACCAGAGGAGCCGCGGGTATCCGCCAAGAGGAAGTTGCTATGTCATTGCCACAGCCCCAGTCGCCCAACACCACCAGTTCCAACAATGCTGCACCCGAAAAATACCTGATCGCTTTCGTCATCCAGGGTGATGACGTCTTCAAGATCACCGCAGACAACATCATCCACACGACAGGTACGGCAAACGGGCCTGCATTCGACGCAATCGCGAAACTGAAGGCTGCAGCCGCTCTGCTCGAACTCACCAATCGCCACAAGGAGCGCCCCGACGAACTGCGCCAGATGGCACGCGAACTCGCAGGCGAAGGCATGAAGCTGATGGCACGTGCCAGCTCCGCCATCCGCCAGGTGCCGCCGCCCGCTCCTCCAGTCGAAACGCCTGCCTTCGAGGCAGCAGTAGAAGCCGATGTAAGACCCGCCGCCGAATCTGCCCCGGCCATCACCACTGCGCCCCAGCTGGTAGCAGCCCCGGCACCACAGCCCGTACCGCAATTTGCTTCCGCCAGGATGGAGCCGCCAACGCCGATCCCGGTGCCAAAGCCAAAAGAACACTCCGAGTCAACCGAGATGCCCGGCAATCCCAAGATCGCGCTCATCTCCGGCTGACCACTCGGCAGGCAGCTGCTTCGGCAGTGAGTCTTGCCGAAGAACACCACTCTAAAATCGCCTGCGATCGGCCGGCATCAACGATCGATCGCAGGCAACAATCGGGCCAGGAACAGACAACGAACTCCCTCTGGGTATACTTTCCGAGTACAGGCAGTTGGGCTTGACGTTCGCCCCCGGGAGCAGTCTGCACTTGCGACTGGTCCGTACTTCAGCCTGGTGCACGAAATTTTGCCGGCAACTTTCGAAAGATCAGGGTGGGCATGCAGTTCTGGAACGAGATGGAAGGTAAGACAGTCGACGGTCGCTTCGTGCTGGGCAGCTTGCTGCGTACCGGCGGCCGCAGTGCATGGTTCCACACGCGGGACGATCAGCAAAGACCGCGAGTGATCGTCGTTACAGAGTCGCTCAACGACGAAGCCATCCTCCTCGGCAATCTGGAAGCTGCCAGTCGCGTTCGCCATCCCAATGTCGTTGCTATCGAGACCACAGGCCAGGGCCGAATTGACGATAAGCCCGTCGTTTTTGCAGTGCTCGAACTGACCGAAGAAAATCTGGGTGAGGTCCTGCGCGAACGTGCGCTGACCCCGGAAGAAACAAAGCAGATTACCGAAAGCCTGGTCGCCGGTCTTTCCGCAATCCACGCAGCCGGCCTCTTCCATGGCCATGTCAGCGCCGCCGGCGTTCTGGCTTCGGGTGATACCGTCAAGCTGCGCAGCGACTGCCTTCAGAGCCTTCCCGCTGAAGCTCGCTCCGAAGCGTTTTGGCAGGACACCGGCGACCTCGGCGCTACTGTCTTCGAGTCGCTGACACGGCGCAAGCTGACCTCACCGCAGGATCCGGCTATCAGCAAGCTGCCATCGCCCTTCCGCCTGATCGTCGAGAACGCCGTGAATGGCGTCTGGGGTCTGCCGGAAATCGCTGCCGCCCTCAAGCCCGGTGCTGCCATGCCGCCGGTCGTTCCGCCGGCCGCCAAAGCCGAACCGAAATCACAGCCACCATCGCCTCCAGCGAAGCCTGCGCCGACTGCTCCCGGACCACCGCCTGCTACAAAGCCGGCATCGGCAATTCCTCTGGCCGCTACCTTCCCGGTCGCTCCGAAAGCAGCGCCAACGCCCGTAGCTGCAGAATCTGTCGAGACGAAAAAGAGCGGAGGCAGCGCGGTCCGCTTAGTAGCGATCGTCGCCCTGGTCGCTGCGCTTGGCCTCATCTGGTACTTCTATCGCGCCACCAGCCGTGCCTCGGATTCTGCCACGCCGGCGTCGCTCGCGCCTTCGACCGCAACCTCGCAGCCAGCCCCCGGTCCTGCTCCATCGCCGGCAGCACCTGCTCCCGCCGCCAAGCCGTCCTCGGTTCATCGCCCGGTGTCGACACCTTCGCAAGCCGCCCCCGTAGCCACAAAGGCGCCGAACGTTTCTGCTACACCCGCAACCGGTCAGCAGGTCTGGCGCGTCGTCGTCTATGCCTATGGCCGCCAGGCGGAAGCTCAGCAGAAAGCCGACGCGATCAAGGCAGCTCATGCTGATCTGAATCCCGAGGTCTTCAGCCCGAACGGCCACGGACCCTGGCTCGTAACCCTGGGCGGCCCCATGAGCCGTGCCGACGCCATCCACATGAGCAACCAGGTTAAGAGCAAAGGAATGCCGGACGATTCTTACGCGCAGAACTTCTCGCACTGAGGCTGCGCAGCACGCCTGCACACTCGGTGTAGACTCCGGCATAGATGGCTAAGGTAGTGGCAAACTCAGTGGCGAAACCAGTAGCCAAATCGGATAAGTTCAGTACAGAGAATCCCGAG
>CAZZUX010000085.1:0-16326 GCA_964657395.1 uncultured Ktedonobacteraceae bacterium | reverse complement strand
TCCACGCCATCGGCGACCACGCTGTCGAGATGGCTCTTGATGCTTTTACCAAGGCAGAAGCCGCGCATCCCTCGGCAAAGCAGCTGCGGCCACGCATCGAGCACAGCCAGGTCCTCGATGCAGGTGACTTCAGCCGCTACAAGCAGCTGGGCGTCATCGCTTCCATGCAGCCTAACCACCTGTTGACCGATATGAGCTGGGCTGAAAATCGTCTCGGCGCCAGCCGTGCACGCTACTCCTATGCCTGGAACAGTTTCTTGAAGGCAGGCGTACCACTGGCCTTCGGTACTGATTATCCCGTCGAGCCGATCACACCCTTCCGCGGTCTGTATGCCGCAGTCACCCGTCAGAGCGAGCAACATCCCGGCATTCCCTACTTCCCGTCCGAGCGCCTCACGATCGCACAAGCACTCTTTGCCTACACGCAGGGATCGGCCTTTGCTGAAAAGACCGAGTCATACAAAGGCCGCCTGGTAGTTGGTTACGTCGCCGACTTTGTCGTTCTTGACCGCGACCTGCTCGCCGTGGCGCCTCCTGAAATCCTCAACACCCAGGTCCTCCGCACCGTGGTGAATGGCGAGACCGTCTACCAGGCACCGCCTGCAGGCGCGGCTCATCTCGCAACGGCACCATGAGTATGGGTGCCGGCACCACTTCAGCACTCAAGCTGCGGGCGCAAGTCTCTTTACTCGCCGTGGTCGCTCTATGGGGTGCAACCTTCGTCGTCGTCAAGGGTGCCATTCATGATGCATCTCCCTTTCTGTTCAACCTTCTTCGAATGGCAATTGCCTTCGTCTGTCTTGCCTTCCTTTACCGGCGGCACCTGCGGCACCTGACCGGGCAAGCCATCGGTGCCGGTGCCGTCGTAGGTGCCTGCCTGGCTGCTGGTTATGAATTCCAGACCAGCGGTCTGGCTCGAACGACGCCCTCCAAGTCAGCTTTCATCACCGGCCTGGTCGTAGTGCTGGTGCCGCTCTTCGCCGTTGTTCCGTGGCTGCGTACACCGTCCATGCCCCGTCCAAGCCTCAACTCCTGGGCAGGTGCCTTCCTCGCATTTGCTGGAGTCGTTCTGCTCACCACGCCTGCCGGGGCTACGATACTGGGCGACTTCAGGAGCATGAACCTGGGCGATCTGCTCAGCTTTGGTTGCGCCGTCGGCTTCGCATTACACATCGTCGCGCTCGCTCATACCTCGTCGCGCATCGATCTGCCTCAACTCGCCACCCTGCAAATCGGCTTTAGTACCCTGTATATGGTGCTGTGTCTGCCCTTCGAACAGCACACCTATCTCCATCCCACAAGCCGCTTGATTGCAGCCCTCCTGATCACCGGGGTTCTTGCCACGGCAATCGCCTTCACTGTCCAGTCATGGGCTCAGCAGCATCTTCCCGCCACCCAGACTGCGCTGACCCTGGCGATGGAACCGGTCTTTGCCGGGATCACCTCGTTCCTGGTACTCGGTGAGCGACTGCACGCTCGTGCGGCATGGGGCGTAGCCTTCATTCTGGCTGGCATAGCTGTCACGGAACTGCTGTCCACGCCTCCGCCCGCAACGGCTCATGAAAGTGTTTAGTCCCACAGCGTGACGGATATTGGATCAGTGCGTCTAACGCAATAGTAGAGGCAGCGCACATCCCGCAGCGGGGTGCTGACCTTCCCCAACTGGCTATACTGTGAATTGATGGTCCATCGCAGACTTGCAGTACTGGTACGGGCTGATCGGTAAAGCCGATGTCCGAAATCTATGCACGAAGAAAAATGAGGTAAGACCCGAAATGAACTCGCTTGTCGAACGGCTGCGTCTGCGTCGTCTCGCTCCTACGTTTGCAATCCTTGCGACCCTTTCCGCCGGGATCGTCATCGGCTCCATTTCCGCGCACGGCGTCAAAGGTAAAGAGAACCAGGTCAACAGTTCGGATGCCACGCCTCTGTCGATACCAAATCCGAAGATGCTGTCGAATCAGTTTTCGCAGATTGCCAAAGAAGTAGGTCCGGCCGTCGTCAACATTAGTACCGAGACGCTACCCAAGCAGGCGGCGGGTCGCCGTGGTCGCGCTGTGCCGATGAATCCCCATGGCATGACGCCGCAGTCAGGTCCGGACGACGATCAGCAGGGCGATCAGGAAGACCAGCAAGGTCAGGGCGGAGGCGGTCAGGCAACGCCCCAGGGTCCCGGCGGCGAACAGAATTTTCAGGACTTCTTTAACCGCTTCTTCGGTGGTCAGGGCGGTTCAGGTGATGCACCAGGCGAAGACGGCCAGGTGCGCGAAGCCCTTGGCTCCGGCTTCATTGTCGATCCGCGCGGCTACATCATCACCAACAACCACGTTGTGGACAAAGCCGACAAGATTTACGTAAAGCTTTCCACCGATCCGGATTCATCCGATCTTGGCCGTCCGGCAAAGGTCGTCGGCGTAGATCCCGACACGGACATCGCCGTCATCAAGATCGATGCTCCGAGCCCGCTTCCCACTGTGAAGATGGGCAACTCGGAAGGCGCGCAGGTAGGCGACTGGGTCGTAGCCATCGGCAGTCCATTCAGCCTGTCCAAAACCGTGACCGCCGGAATCGTCTCTGCCAAGAACAGGACCATCCAGCCAGGTGCCAAGGGTCAGTTTCAGCACTTTATCCAGACTGACGCTGCCATCAACCCCGGCAACTCTGGTGGCCCGCTGCTCGACATGGCGGGTGAAGTCATCGGTGTCAACACCGCCATCTACACCCAATCTGCCGGGTATGAAGGCATCGGTTTTGCCATGCCTTCGAATACCGTCATTCAGACCTACAACGATCTGATCGGCCCCAACCACAAGGTCACCCGCGGTTCGATCGGCATCCAGTTCCAGCCGAATCTTTCGAGCGCCGTTGGACGCGTCTACGGCTTCAAATCGGGTGTCATGATCTCGCAGGTCAGGCCCAAGGGTCCGGCCGACGAGGCAGGTCTGAAGGCGAATGACATTATCGTGTCCGTTGACGGTAAAAATATCAAGGATGGTGACGAATTGGTGACCATCATTGCCGAGAAGAAGCCTGGAACCACGGTCAAGCTCGGCTATGTGCGCGCCGGCAAGACAGATACAGCTTCGGTAACCATACAAGATCGCGCCAAGATCTTCAGTCCGGACGATCAAACTGCGGCAGTCCCTGAAAACAATGCGCCGAATGCACCCGACGCAGGCCAGACCAAGCTTGGTCTGACCGTCCAGGACATTCCTCAGCAGTTTGCTTCCAAGGGCATCCACGGCGTGATCGTGCAGAATGTCAAACCGGGTTCGTTCGCCGATGAGATCAGCAGCCAGCAGGTCAACCTGCAGGGGGCTGTGATCAATGCGATCAACAAGACGCCTGTGAACAACAAGGCTGACTTCAACCGGATCGCCTCCGGCCTGCAGTCGGGTGCCGACGTAGTCTTTTCGATCTCGGACCCCAGAAACCCCAATGCCGGCAGCACGTTAGTCGGTGGAACCCTGCCGTAACACGAACCAGCAAAGATAACCATGGCGCGGATCTTCCCGCGCCATGGTTGTTTGCGCCAGACGTTCAAACCGTGACGAAAGTACTAACAACAAAGGTCGGCAGCTACGCACTGGTAAGGCATTTACACCTCGCCTGACCTTGTTAACCTTGCCTTCATGAGAACCTGCCAGTAGACTTTCAAAAGCACGCAGATCCCTTTGCCCAAGGAAGACCGATGAGACTTTCTCCGCTGCGCAGCACCATGGTCCTGGTCCTCAGTCTTGCCTCGATTCCGGCACTGGCGACCCGCACGCATCGTACGACGACCTCGGGCCATGCCCATGCCAGCCTCAAGCACACAGCCGCTCGCCGTCATGGAAAGTCCCGGAAAGCGCCGGTAGTACGAGGCCAGCGGCAGATCGATCCTGCACGTGCTACCCAGATCCAGTCCGCATTGATCCAGCAGAATTACCTGACCGGCGCACCCACCGGGCAGTGGGACGCTGAAACCGAAACAGCCATGCAGAAGTTCCAGGCAGATCACGGCTGGCAGACCAAGCTGACGCCTGATTCCCGCGCGCTCATCAAGCTCGGCCTGGGACCGAATCCTTCGGATGCCGCCCCTGCTGTCCCCAGTATCCAGACTGCAACCGCACCGGCGAGTGCCGATAACAACACTCTTGCCTCTGCTCACGCTGCACGCGAATAACCATCAGCAGTAGACACACAAAAGCCCCGGCTATGATCCGGGGCTTTTGCACTTGCATTCACCAGCTATCTCTCGGCAGCCATCAACTCCCGCATCGTCTCTCTGCGTCGTACCAGCTTTGCTTTCTTGCCCGTGATCATCACTTCAGCTGGACGCGGCCGCGAATTGTAGTTTGAACTCTGCGTCATGCCGTACGCACCAGCATCCAGGATCGCCAGCAGGTCGCCCGGCTGAACCTCGGGCAGAACACGATCCTGCGCGAAGAAATCACCTGTCTCGCACACCGGACCCACCACATCCACCTTGCGGGAAGCCGATCCGTCTCGCGGTCGTACAACCACGATCTCGTGATACGCCTGGTAAAGAGCTGGCCGGATCAGGTCATTCATCCCGGCATCGACGACGACAAACGTTTTTCCCCCATTGTTCTTAACATAGAGGACCCGGGTAAGGAGGACCCCAGCCTGCGCCACCAGGAACCTGCCCGGCTCCAGCAGCAACTCCACGTCCAAGTCTCCCACTGCGCCCGAGATCGCCGCGCAATACTGCCGGACAGCTTCCGCCGGGTCCACCATCGGCTCAAGAGTGTAGTCGATGCCCAGCCCGCCGCCTGCATCAATGGTCCGAATCACCACTCCTTCCTGGTGCAGACTCTTCACCAGGGCTACGACCCGAGCGACCGCATCCCCGAATGGCTCGGATACTCGTATCTGCGATCCGATGTGGACGCTGACGCCATCCGGCCTCAGCCATTTATTGCGGACGGTGGTCTGGTAGAGTCGCACAGCATCTGCGATGGGCACACCGAACTTATGCTCGCTCAGTCCGGTCGAGATATACGGATGCGTCTCCGTAAATACATCCGGATTCACTCGCAGCGAGAAGGGCGCGATGCTCCGCATGCGGGCCGCACGCTCGCCCAGCAAGGCTAATTCTTCTTCGCTCTCCACATTAAAGAGCCGAATGCCGCACTTAAGAGCAAAATCGATCTCCGGGAGTGTCTTGCCGACTCCGGAGAAAACTACCCGTCCAGCCGCCCGGCGATCTGCTGCCAGTACGCGTTCCAGTTCTCCGCCGGAGACGATATCGAACCCCGAGCCGGCTTCAGAGAGCAGCTTCAAAACAGCCAGGTTCGAGTTGGCCTTGACCGCGTAGCAGACTAGATGGCGCTTTGCGAACAGCGCCGTTTGGAACATCCGCAACCGCTCAACCATTTGTTTAGAAGAATAAACATAAAGTGGTGAGCCGAAACGATCTACAGTCCTTTCGAGGTCTGCGTCATTGCAGAAGAGCGTGCTCTTCTTCCGCGAATAACCAAACGGTCGCGCAGGGAGAAAGTCGGTTCGATCAAACAAGAAAGTGGTTCCTGAAAGCAAGAGTAGCGCTCTACCCGCGCCTTTCAGTTATACAGCCTTCACTGCAATCTCAGCCCTGACTGACATACGTGGTGCTTGCGGGCAGCGCGAGCGCTTCTTCCGGTGCCACCAGCCACACCAGTCCATAGATGACCAGTCCGATCGGAAACAGGAGAATAGCCAGTAACAGCATCACGATTCTGATCACCGTCACATCCCACCCGTAATGGTTGGCGATGCCCTGGCAAACCCCCGCTACCTTTCGTCCGGCACGCGGCCGCGTCAATGTTCCAATTGGGCGAAACGGTGCGTAGGCCTGCTGCGAAGCGGATCCAGTAGCGTTCATCGGACGTCCGCAGGCAGAGCAAAACCGTGCTTCATCCTGACTCTCTTTGCCGCAATCTGCACAGAAAACCGACATTCTTTCCTCCCCATCCCACCGGCAATGCACAACACTCCGGGCACACCGAGCAGGATGACATCACGAGGTACGCAGAAACCTTATCCAGGGTTCCACTACCGGTCCTACACTCGCGTGCCCAACATTCTCCAACACCCTCAATTGTTGCGGAATGGTGCTTGCAGGAACTTCTGGGCCTCGGGAGCCTGCGGCGAGTCCATCCCATCCCGCAGCACTGCCTGGTACTCGGCAGTAGCCTCTTCGCGCTGGTTCACAACGTCGAACTGCTCGCCTGCAGCCAGCTCTGCGCGTCGCTTCAGATCCAGATTGACTCCCGGCTGCTGGGCGACCTGCGTAAAGGCGTGGGCCGATGCCGCCGCATCATGCTGACCACGCAGCGTATCTCCCAGCCCATACCAGGCCAGTTCAAGATGAGCATTGGGGAAATAGCCAGGCTTCTTCGCCTGCTCAAGCGTCGCTCGATATTGTGCGATCGCTTGTGGCGCGTTGCCCGCATCCTTCATCAGGTTCGCCTCTTCCAGCCAGAAAAGGAAGTCGCGCGGATACTGGTCCTTCAAGCTCTTCGCAATGTCGGCAGCTTCCGGATACTTTGCTTCGCGCCGGAGAAAAAGCATCAGCGCCGTCCGTGCTTCTACCGAGGTGATCACACTGTACCGGCTTGCTTCCCGAAGTAAAGCCAACCCTTTTTGCTTGGACCCGCCCTCACCCACAAGACCTGCCATCATCTTGAAAGCCAGCGGCAGCGAACCTGCTACGTACTGGTGCACACCCACAACCAGGTCGGCATCGACATAGTTCGGATCGATGCTGAGCACCTTCTCATCATCACCACGGGACTGCAAGGCGAGACGCAGCGCCGCGATATAACTATGCTCGACCAGGCCGATGTAGGTCGCCTTCATACTGCGAGCCCAGCCCCGCGCGTAAAGCGCATCGACATCCTTTGAATTTTTCTTCAGCAGCGCATCGGATTGATCGATAGCTTTGTCAGTCAGCGAAAAGATCTCTGCTGTCGTCTGCTTGTTCTCTTCAACTGGATGACGATTACTCAGAAAGCCGTCATGAGCGTAGAGCGTCGTGTCCAACAGGTTCAGCCTGTAAAGCTCTGCGAACAACGTAGCATCCAGAACATAGTCCGTCGCAATTGGATCCTCCGGATGCGCGGTCGAGATCGCTTCAAAGCGCTGCAGAGCGCCCGCATAATCCAGGATGTAGAAGCGGTCGTAGGCGGCTCTCACTCCAGGATCGCGATTCAGCGCAGCCGTCGTCACCTTTTTCGCGTCTTCACCACGCACATCGCGAAGTGAGATCAGGAGCATCCAGGCAAGGATCAGCAGCCACCCGAAAGGAACCCGAATCGCATCATCCTGCAGGCGCATAGCACGTCCAGCCACGGTGACAACTTCAAACGTGGGGATTAACTTCCTTCGGTGCATGTGCGTGAACCTTCCGCTGATAGGGACGATCTCAAACGCGTCCAGGATGCAGGCCTCTTCGCAGCCGTCTTCATCCGCCTGGCAGAGGCTGGAACGTACGCTTTGTGCTGGCGGCCAAACGAAGTGTACACATTTACAGCGTTGCTACGCTTATAGCCCCTCAACCATGAAAGTCCTCACAACGCTGTTGACTGTACCGGCAACTGGTGCCACTGTTCATCCAAGGCTCCGGTTCGCCGCAGAACCGGAACTGACTGCTTCACCGAGTGCAAGATCCCGGGGTGATGACGCAATGACCAGGCAGCAGATGATCGAACTGCTCCTCCTGCAGGCGAAGCGAAATGGCTTCGAATTTCGCAAGTGGTACCGCACTGAACTGCAATCCGCATGGATCGATTTCGAAGCGTCCGTCGCCAATCTGTCAAGAGGCAAGCGCTATTATTCCCTGCTGTTCTCTCACGAGTTTGCCCGGCACTTCTGGAAGCCGGGCGGTCAGATCAGCTTCATCGTCCCGACCGCCACGTACACTCGCCGCAACAAGAGTGGCGAAATGATCACCGTGACCCGTAAGGCCTTTACACGTCGAACCCTGAAATCCGACGCCTGGATGTATCACCTGCGAGAGATGGCCGCACGGGAAGATCCACTTGAGTACATCCGGCGCTTCGTAGTGCGTAAAGAAGATCTGGAAACCTACCAGTCCTCAGCGCACCTCGAAGATGGTGTGCCTACCTTGACCGATGGCAACAAGCCTCTGAACGAGGAGCACACTTCCGCCTTTCGCAAATCAGCCTCTTCCCTGGTCTGAGCCCTTCCTTACCTGGCGGCAGTTGATCCCTGAACGTCCAGCCGGTGGAGATGATGCATAGGCCCGCGTCCTTTTCCGACCTTGTAAGCCCGCCGCATGGATTCTTCAACATACCGTTTTGCCGAAGTCACCGCGTCGCGCTTAGATCGACCATCCAACAACCCACAGAGCAGCGCACTCGACAGGGCACACCCGGTTCCATGGGTGGCGCTCGTCTCGATCCGCTCTCCGCTGATCCACATACCCGCAGCTGAGTCGCAGGAGAGCAGGTAATCATCGGGCCGCTCCAGGTGCCCTCCCGTCACCAGGACATTGAGTTCCGGATTGCCATGCTGTGCCGCTATCTCTCTCAGCCGGTCGGCAGCGTCAGGAATCTGTTCCCGACTGACGGAAGGCCTGCCCGTCAGCACAGCCAGTTCATCGAGATTGGGCGTAATCCATCCGACGCGCGGCAACAACCGTTCCCGCAGGCAGACAATCCCCGTCTCCTCCAGCAAAGAAGCACCGGAGCTGGAGACCAGCACGGGATCCAGGACGATTCGGTTTCTTGCTACACCTGAACGTTCCAGATATTCAGCCGCAGCGCTGACATTGTCCTTCGTTGCCAGCATTCCGATCTTCACGCCCGCAATCCTAAAATCGTCATGCAGGCAGTCGAGTGTTGCAGTGATCAGCGGACCACTCAGCGCCTCAACCCTTCGGACGCCTTGCGTGGATTGCACGGTAAGCGCCGTGATGCAACTCACGCCAAAGACGCCGGAGGCGGCGAACACCTTCAGATCCGCCGTTATCCCGGCCCCTGACGAGGGATCGAAGCCGGCGATTGTCAGAAGCACGGGCCGTACGCCGGCGAGTTCCCTTCCCTCAGCTTCTTCCCAACCCAATCCCATTCATCTAACCTCCTGCTCTCCTCAAGGTAGCAAGAGCTAGTTGCCTCAATCTAAACGAGGTATGCCTCTGAACAGCCAGGTCGTATAGATGACATTGTCCCGCTACACCTTTGTGTTAGCCGATTTTTTCAATAATTCGTGCATCTATCGGTTGCAGTTATTTCCAAAAAAACCTTGGTAACCCCAGGCGATACTTTGACTTAAGCTGCATCTATTCCCTAGAATCGTTGCAGGAGGCTTATGTACCCTATCGCAAGACATACGAATCGACTCCTACGAATCCCGATGGTCGTTGCGATCACAGCTTTGGTCGCGATGGTGCTGACAACTCGCGCCGGGCACAACAGCAATCCGGTACAGGCAGCGGTTGTCTCCGCGGCAGATGCATCCACTCTGCCCAGGCAGCCATATACTCACTGGTTCCAATTCGGACGAGCCTCCTGGTATGGGCATGCACTTCAGGGCATGGAAACCGCCAGCGGCGAGCCTTATGACATGAACGGGATGACCTGTGCGCATCGCAGTCTGCCACTGGGCGCCCTGGTCCGCGTCACCAATCTCCGGAATCACAAATCCGTCATCGTCCGCGTCAATGACCGAGGGCCCGTTCCTGAGACCCGCGTGATCGACCTATCCTACGCAGCCGCGCACCTCCTCGGGTTCAGCCGGAGAGGCCTCGCACCTGTGCGGATCGATGTTGTTTCCATGAAGCCCAGCACCTCGGAAGTCGCGCAACTCACCTATCCTGAACTCCACGGCGAATAGAACCCGCGTCCGCAGTCGACCAGAAGTCTCGGGCTTGTGAGTTGCTGCTGTGCGACAGTGGAGAGTAGATGCCCTCCGAAACGAAATCCGCCCTGCCAGGCCCCGCCTCCGCTCGTGACCGCCTCATTGTTGCCTTGGACTACCCGACCGCGGAAGACGCGCTGCAACTCGTGGCCTCATTGGGCAGCACCGTGCAGTGGTACAAGGTTGGTCTTGAGCTATACCTCGCAAGCGGTCGCGACATGATCCGAACCTTGATCGACAAAGGTCTCTCTGTTTTTCTCGACTTGAAGCTGCACGACATCCCGAACACAGTTGCCGGGGCAGTCCGAAGCGCATCGCGCTCCGGTGCTTCCCTCCTGACCATCCACGCTGCCGGCGGTCCAGCCATGGTCCGTGCTGCCGCCGATGCAGCAGGCGCTCTGACCGTAAAGCCCCGCATCCTCGCTGTGACCGTACTCACCAGCATGGACCAGAACCAGCTAGCCGCCACCGGAATCAGCGACTCAACTGCAGATCAGGTTCAGCGACTTGCCTCGATGGCTCTTCAGGCAGGCGCAGACGGCCTGGTTTGCTCGGCTCACGAGGCGGAGGGCCTCCGCATCCAACACGGCCCGGAACCGCTTCTGGTCACGCCAGGTATTCGGCCAGCGGGCTCATCCACCAGCGATCAGAGCCGTATAGCCACGCCGGCCGCAGCCATCCAGGCGGGTGCAAGCTACCTGGTAGTCGGCCGCCCGATCACCCAGGCTGCCAAACCCCATGAAGCTGCCGCAAACATCCTCGCCGAGATACAGTCCTGCCTCTAGCCAACCACCTGACCAGGCAGTAAAAAGCCCGGCATCTTCGCCGGGCTTTGACTCTGCAGTTACAGATCTACAGCTTTTCGAAAAACTCGCAGGCTGAGCAGGAGATATACACCCCGCCCGGCACTCCCCGCTCGCGATCTTTCACGCGCTTCACAATGCGAGTCGGCTTGCTGCACTTGGGACAGTCGGTACTTTTCGACGTGTCCATCACTTTCTTGCGGTCACCAGTTTTGGCAACTTTGGCCATGAACCAACTTCTCCTTCTTTACCCAGCGGGCAATGGACACGCAAACAGATGCGCTCCGAAATCTGAGACGCGGCCAGGATCCTGTGCAGAGTTCGCGTGTGGGACGATGCAGAAAGGTACGGCGCGCTGATGGAATTCTACAACACTTCACGTCAGGTCGACAGATTGAGGGCACGGCCGGTCGTAACCCGACGCAGTGCTTAGCCTGAGCTCTAAATACCAGCCCTAGCGCATAACCTGCTGGTTCGGGCCTTCCGGTATCGCAGTCGGCTTCACTGGATCCGTAGGATTGTGCACTGGCTGCATCGCAGAAGGCGGCGCTGCTTCACCCGGGCGTCGCAGCGACGGCGCATCTCCATTGGGCTTGTCGCCGTTCGCCGCCACGACCGTGTCTCCAAGCGCGGTAGTGCGCGCCGGGCGTCCATTCAGATAACCATCTGTTTCATCTGCGCTGCGGATCGTCGGCGTTCTCCCGAATGGAGCAACCTCAATCCGAATCACCCGGTCGCCATTAAAGCGGACAAACTGGATCGGCTTGGGTGTTGAGCCGTAAATCCACTCTTCGTAAGGCATATTGCCTTCGCGCTCCCGCACCTTCTGTTCGGGCTGACCGAGAGCGTAGGTGATCATCTTTCGATTCATCCCTACCAACGCCTGGTGATCCAGGATCGCCGCCTTCAGCTTCGGCGGCAGCGTGTCCGTGTACGCCTCTATCGGGCTCTTCAAACGAAAATCAATGACCGGTTGGATCAGCGCACGCACCTGGTCGCCATCGATGTTTGGGACAAATCTGTCAAATATCAAGGTGAGCCGCGTTCCCGTGGGCTCTTGTCCATCATCCCGCACAACAGGATTGGTGTAGTTCGGACTGGCGCCGATCGAGATATGGCGGAGAATACTGTGCTTCTTCTGCGGACCGCCATTGAAGTCAAAAACGATTCTGTCCTTCTCGATGCGGAAGTCCGTAATCATGATCCGGTCACCCGCCTTGGCAGAAAGACCCTTCTTGACCAGGCTGTCGTAATAATCCCCGCCGCCATATTTCAGCGTTCCGTTAGCACGCAGCATCAGGCCCGGCATGCCGAGCGGCAACGGCCTCATAGCGAACCCCTGCTCTGCTGCCAGTGACGTAATCAATTGCTGACGGCCAAGCGCCGTAATCGGCGTTTTAGTCTCGAAGTCGACCTTGGTCGGCTTAAACTCCGAGACGCCCTTCGGCTGCTCACGTCCAACTACGAACACCTGGCTCGAAGCAGGTAGAGCCGCAGCCAGCGTCCAGCCGGTTAACAGGAGCAGCAGCGCATGTGAGCACTGCTGGCGGCGCTTGAAGACCGCCAGAAGCATCGATGATCGATCCTTGCCAGCCGTTTGCATAGCGCACCTCCTGAAGCCCCTGCGTACCCGAGTGAGAAGATGATGAGCGCTTTTTAGGCGCTGCGCAAGTGGCAGAATTGAGCGTATTCGTCCGCTTTCCAGTCGATGAACATGAGCAAACACGTGACGAACAGAATCAATGGCGAGTTATTCGCCCGTTCGTTCGCCGGCACGGTCTCCATGGCCATCGATCACCGTTCCTTCTAAAGTGTGCCGGCTGGCCGGAGCAGGATTCTGCGGCATGAGGGCTCCGCCGATCTGGATCAACCTGGGTTCCGGCTCGGCGGCAGGGGCTCCAGGCCCTACACCCGCCTGGTGCTGCAGTCTGGCGATCGCATCGATATCCACGGGAATGCCGGCCGGGATAATCTCGGTGACCGCATACTTGTGCGCGTACTCACGCGTCGTCCGCAGCAGGAAGTAGAACGCTGCAATCAGCACCAGTACCGTCACAAAAGCTGCGCTCGGACCATAGTCAAAGCCGGTCAGCCATTCCGGCCCGCGAGCCGTACTCTGGATCACTGGTGAGTATCGCGAGATACCCTCGATTGGCAAACCAAACAACAGGCCAATCGCCGCATACCAGGCAAACCGGATTCCCCACGACACCCACAAGGCACGCGTTCGCAGGTACGCAAGACACAACAGCCAAGCCAGGAAGAAGGCGACCCAGAGCGAAGCCCTCGGGGCAAACGCATCGATCTGGAGCACGGCCGCCAGCACTGCAATCAGGATGGTCGCGGTGCTCGAACCCACTGCATCGATCAGCCGCTGCAACGGATAGCCCCGGAAGACGATCTCTTCCGTCAAAGACCACAACATCAGAACGCAAACATCAAGGATCAGCAGAAACCATTGTCGCGGCGCAGTCCAGACGTTCACATACAGGCCGCCAATCAGCACCAGCGGCAAGACACTGCAGAGGACGATCGCCCATCCCAGGGCCGTTCCCAATCCGAACTCGCGTGTCCATCCTGGCCTGCGAACCAGGCCCATGCTCACAAAAGGCTGCCGCTGCCTCTGGAACACATAGGCCATCACGCCGTAACCAACCAGCACCAGGAACAGCACGAGCAGCCTGTAGACCAGGTCGAACCAGTCTGCGGATGCCAGGCCGGCTGCAGCATGCATCGCAATCGCGCGCGCAGCATAGTAGTATGCGATGGCTATCGCAGCGAAGCAGAACGAGCGGATCCGTTGCACAGCCGTCAATGAAATCAGAAGAACCTCAGGAGCACACTAGCTCGTATAGAACTGTGCGATGTTGCGAAACTTTGTCAGTCGTGCGGCCACCAGCTCCGGTACCGGCAGCGATCGCAGCACGGCGAGATGGGCCGTCAATGCTTCATCCAGGATGGCTGCCGCGGCAGCAGGATCATTCTGAGCCCCGCCATCCGGCTCCTCCACCACGGCATCGACACACCCCAGTTTCATCACATCTACCGAGGTCGCCTTCAGGGCCGCCGCAGCCAGCGCACGCTTGCTCGCATCACGCCACATGATCGACGCACACGCCTCCGGTGAGATGACCGAGTAGATCGCATTTTCGAGCATCAACACCCGGTCCGCTACCGCCAGTCCCAGTGCTCCGCCTGATCCGCCTTCACCCGTGATCGTGGCAATGATCGGTACCTTCAGCCGCGACATTTCCAGCAGGTTGCGCGCAATCGCCTCTGCCTGTCCGCGCTCCTCGGCACCAAGCCCCGGGTTCGCACCCATCAGGTCCACAAACGTAAGCACCGGCCGCTTGAACTTCTCCGCGAACCGCATCGCGCGCAGTGCCTTCCGATAGCCCTCCGGATTCGGCATACCGAAGTTGCGCCGCACCTTGTCCTTGGTAGATTGGCCTTTCTGGTTGCCGATCACCAGTACCTCTTCCCCATGGAAGCGGCCAAAGGCGCAATACATTGCCGGGTCGTCGCCAAATGCACGATCGCCATGGATTTCGCTCAGGTCGGTGAACAGCGTTTCGATGAACTTCATCGGATCCGGCCTTTGCGAATGGCGGGCCAGTTCTGTGCGTATCCATGCCGCTGGTACCTGCACAGCTGCCGGGTTTTCTTTCTGAGAGGATGCCGCAGCCGATGTTGCTGCGGAATGCTTGGATGCTACGGGCCTGGATGCCTTGTCCTGGTTCTCGCTGGCCAGCTTCTGAGGAGTGACTGCGGGTTCTGTCATGCGTCCCTTGTGTCGTAATTACAAACCTTGCATGCCGGCACTACCTCCGGCATCCTGGCTGTCGCTCCAGGTGTCATAACGATTGTATGGAAGCACGTTCACTGCGACAACTTCTCCCGCGGCGGCAAACCTTTTCGTATTGAACTTCGCAGCCGGCTTCAATTCGGCACATGAGCAAAACGCGCCCGCATGCTTCCTCCGGATCTAATCGAAGGCCTGCACCGAGCCTCGACCCAGCAACTGTTCTGCGCGCTCTATAAATACCTTGTCCGCCGCAATCGAAAAACCTTCCGGCTCAAGCACCACAGCAAACTCACCTTTCTGTTCCAGGTTGATCATCACCTTGCCTGGACCCGGCGCCGCCTCCATCATTCCACGCAGCGAGAGCAGCGTCTCATCCGTTGATCGGTTCAGCGTCACCTTGATGCGCACACTATTCGGCAGCTTCACCCGGACATCTTCGAGCGCCTGGATCGACGACACGCATAATTTGTTCGCCGCCTCTTCTTCGGCACGCAACTGGCCCTTCACCAGGACCGGCACCTCGATCTTCAAAGCCTCCACCAGCCGCGCATAATCCTTGGGAAAGCAGATCAGGTCGATCTTGCCGACAGTATCCTCCAGCGAGGCCTGCGCGTACATCTCGCCCGATCGCTTCGACTTGGCTACCTTCAATCCGACGATGACGCCTGCGATCGTCACATCATTGTCCGGCTGCTGTTGCCCGCGACGCGTAGGCGGAGGAGCCGGCTTCATCTCGAGCGCTGTGGCCGTATCCAGTGCACCCACGTTCTTGATCTTGTCCGCATACTTGTCCAGCGGATGCCCTGAGACAAAAAAGCCAAGCACTTCCTTCTCCGCCTGCAGGCGCTGGTGCTCATCCCAGTCCGGCACACTTGGCAATGCATCGTGGTTTCCATGCCCGTTCGTGCCGCTGCTATCGGCAGCGCCGTCGTCGAAAATGCTGCCTAGCATGGCCGCGAACAAGCCATGCTGTCCCGCAGCAAGATCACGCTGCGACTTCTGCGCGCTTTCCATCGCCTTGTCGACACCTGCAATGAGCGCGGCACGCCGCCCGGCATTGTGAGCAAACATTGAGTCGAAAGCACCGCTCTTGATCAGCGATTCGATGACCCGCTTGTTCAACAACCGCAGATCCACCTTCTCGCAGAACTCATTCAGCGACTGGAAGCCACGATCCTTCTCTTCCTTCAACGCTGCACGCGCCGCGAGGATGGAGTCGATCGCATTCCGGCCCACATTCTTGATCGCTGTCAGCCCAAAGCGGATCGACTTGCCCATCGGCGTAAAGTCCGAATCCGAATATTGAATATCTGGCGGCTGCACTTCGATGCCGAGCTCGCGGCACTCCTTGATGTACTTCACCACGTTCTCAGGCTTGGAGATTTCCGACGTCAGCAGCGCCGCCATGAACTCAACCGGGAAATGCGTCTTCAGATAAGCCGTGTGGTACGCAAGCAGCGCATACGCTGCCGAGTGTGACTTGTTAAAGCCATACCCGGCGAACTTCTCCATCTGGTCGAAGATATAAACAATTTTGTCCTTCGGATGCTTCCTGCCGCCGCTTCCATTCGTCGCCCCAGTGGTGAAGCGCTCACGCTGCTTACCCATCTCGGCAGGATCTTTCTTGCCCATGGCGCGCCGCAACAGGTCTGCTTCCCCCAGCGAGTACCCAGCCAGCACATTGGCGATCTGCATCACCTGTTCCTGGTAGACGATGACGCCCAGCGTCTCCTTCAGCAGCTTCTCGAGCTCCGGCAGCTCATACTCAACCTTCCGCCGACCCCACTTGCGCTCGATAAAATCATCGATCATCCCACCCTGGATCGGACCCGGCCGATACAGTGCATTCAACGC
>CAZZUX010000084.1:0-16596 GCA_964657395.1 uncultured Ktedonobacteraceae bacterium | reverse complement strand
CCATCGCCTTAGCAAAACGGCCCGGACGCTCAGCGTGTCCGGGCCGTATCTTTTTCCGGGTCGCGATGCAGGAGCGGCGTTGGTCCTATGCAGTAGTTATGCAGTCTCGTGGATCCGGTTCTTCCAGTGGGACGTCACAAACCACACGATGCCTACCAGGATGACTGCTTCCACTACGTGGTGGAACCGCGCAAAAAATTCCTTGAAGCGTGGATCGTTGTCGAAGGTGCTGCCAAGCTTCATGCCGATGTAGGCCAGCGCATAGCACCATGGCCACGAACCGATGAATGTGTAGATATGGAACCGTACCTGGTTCATCTTCGCAATGCCCGCGGGCAGCGCAATAAATGTGCGCACAATCGGCAGCAGCCTGCCGATCAGCACAGCAATGGATCCATACTTCGCGAAAAATCTGTCTGCCCGGTCCAGGTCGTGTCCGCTTAGCAGGATGTATTTGCCATAATGTTCGATCATCGGGCGGCCGCCCTTTGCGCCAACCCAGTAAGCCGGGATCGAACCCAGGTTTGCTCCGATGGATCCGATCGTCGCCAGCAGGATCAGC
The DNA here is from genome assembly GCA_964657395.1 of uncultured Ktedonobacteraceae bacterium. Classification (GTDB taxonomy): domain Bacteria; phylum Acidobacteriota; class Terriglobia; order Terriglobales; family Acidobacteriaceae. The sequence continues at coordinate 16,034 of CAZZUX010000084.1, read as the reverse complement.
TGCAGCTGTCCATGGGCAAGGGCATACCCGGCGACCGGCATGATGATCTCTGAAGGCAGCGGGATGCACGCAGACTGGATCGCCATCAGAAGAAGAACGCCCACGTAACCAGTGGAAGCGATGAAGCCGACAAGAGCAGCAAAAATTTTTGCAGACATAGTTGGTTTAGCAGTGCGCAGTCAGAGTATACCGGCACAGCATTGCGGAGGCGCTTCGTTAGTGTAGAAACCTGAGACTTACGGACCGCAGCGACAACCATCCGCCTCGTCTCTGCGGCTTGCCCTCCTTGCCAAAGCGGTCTCCGCAGGGGGACACTAAGTGGTCTTCACCATTTGTATCCCCACCTAGAAGGATGGATCAGTAAGCAATGTCGAATCCGCAAGACAGTGGCCAGTCCGCCGCCACTCCGCAACAAATCGCGCCGGCAACCGGCAAACTGGGCGTCATGATTCCCGGCATGGGTGCCGTCGCCACCACTCTCATCGCCGGTGTTGAAGCCGTGCGACGCGGCTTCGCCAAGCCAATCGGTTCCATAACGCAGATGGGTACCATCCGCCTTGGTAAACGGACTGATCACACCACACCCCTCATCAAGGAGTTTGTTCCCCTCGCCGATCTCAATGACATTGTCTTCACTGGATGGGACATCTTCGAGGACAACGTCTACCAGGCCGCCAAAACAGCTGCCGTGCTTGATCGTGACCACCTCGAACAGATCCGGCCCTTCCTTGAAAACATCCAGCCCATGCCTGCGGTCTTCGACCAGCACTATGTAAAGCGGCTGAGTGGCAGGAACGTCAAGACCGGCCGCTCCAAGTGCGACCTCGCCAACAAGGTGCAGGAAGACATTCAGAAGTTCAAACAGACCACCGACCGTCAGGTCATGATCTGGTGCGGCTCAACCGAAATCTTCCTCGAACTCTCCGCATGTCATCAGACCCTGGCTGCCTTCGAAAAAGGGCTGGTCGACGACGATCCCGCAATCGCTCCATCGCAGATCTACGCCTACGCCGCGCTCAAAGAAGGCATTCCGTTTGCGAATGGCGCACCGAATCTCACGGTCGACGTGCCTGCCTTACAGGAGCTGTCGAAAACCACGGGCGCGCCCATCTGCGGCAAGGATTTCAAGACCGGCCAGACCCTTATCAAGACGGCACTGGCTCCGGCTTTCAAAGCCCGCATGTTAGGCATCGCCGGATGGTACTCCACGAACATCCTTGGCAATCGCGATGGTGAAGTTCTCGATGACCCCGAGTCGTTCAAAACGAAAGAAGAATCGAAGCTCGGCGTTCTCGACTTCATCCTTCAACCCGAGCTTTATCCGGCGCTCTACGGCGACATCTACCACAAAGTCCGCATCAACTATTACCCGCCGCGCGGTGACAACAAAGAGGGTTGGGACAATATTGATATCTTCGGCTGGCTCGGCTATCCGATGCAGATCAAGGTCGACTTTCTCTGCCGCGATTCCATACTCGCGGCACCGCTCGCACTCGATCTCATTCTCTTTCTCGATCTGGCCAAGCGCACCCCGGGCCTCGCCCACCGCGGCATCCAGGAGTGGCTCAGCTTCTTCTTCAAATCACCAATGACTGCTGCCGGCCTCTACCCTGAACACGACCTCTTCATCCAGTCGATGAAGCTCAAGAACACCCTCCGCCACATCAAGGGAGAGCAGCTCATCACGCATCTTGGGCTGGAGTATTACGACTAGGCTGGAGTATTACTGAGCTGGGGTATCACTATCAGTGGACAGCAGGCTCACCAAGGGGCGGATCTCTTCCGCCCCTTCTTCGTTGCATCTCACGTGAGTGCAGGCAGCATAACCATTGAAAGATGATCGATAAGTTTCCAGCAGTCGAGGTCACAACCAAGCTGGCGGTTTCAGTCGGCGTCGGGATGGTCATCGGCTTCGAGCGCGAATGGTCTCACAAGGATGCGGGAACCCGTACTTTCGCGCTCACTGCAGTCCTGGGCATGCTCTGCGGCCTGCTCGGCTTGGCTTACGCCGTCACCGGCCTTGCAGCCGTTATCCTCACCGGCCTGGTGACCAATTCGCGCAAGGTAGCAGCCGGTAACGCACTGGAGACTACGACTGCTATCTCCCTCATCCTCACCGCCGTTCTCGGCATCATGATCGGCCAGGGCCATGTCTTCGCTCCCGTAGCAGCAGCCATCGTCATCACCGGGCTGCTTTCGTTAAAGCAACAGTTCCGCCGTATGACCGGCGGTGTCAATCCCAAAGAGATTCAGAGCGCCGTACTGCTCGGCCTGATCGCCTTCGTCATCTATCCAACGCTCCCGGCACGTTTTATCGATCGCTGGCACCTGCTCAACCCGAGGCAGGCCTGGATCACGGTCGTTGTTGTTGCCAGCATCGGTTTTGTGAACTACGTTCTCCTCCGTATTTATAGTCAGCGCGGCCTGCTCTACGCAGCCATCCTGGGCGGTCTCGTGAACTCCACTGCCACGGCTGCCGAGTTGGCGCAATGGGTTGTGCAGGCTGGCAGTGATCCAGTCCGGCTGGCGTCCGTCATCATTTTGCTGACAACAATCGCCATGTGCGCACGGAATCTCGCTATCCTGGCCATCTTCTCCGGCCCGTCTGCTCTGCACGCTGGTCTGCCGCTTGCCGTCATGATTCTGCTGAGTGCTTTCTTCATCTGGCGCGCACGCCGGCAATCAGAAGAGGAGCCGGTCGAGCTGGAACTGGACTCTCCTTTGTCACTTACGAAGGTCCTCCGCTTCGGCCTTATCTTCGTGGCGATCCAGGTCGCTGGAACACTCGCTGAGCGACACCTAGGCGGTACCGGCTTTCTCCTGGTAAGCATTATCGGGGGGCTGGTCAGCAGTGCCAGTTCTGCCGCTGCAGCAGCCCATCTTGCCTCAAGTGGGCAGCTTTCCCCAGAGCTGGCCAGCAGCGGAACTGTTCTTGCTTCAATGGCAAGTGCCATGTCCAGTCTGCCGTTGATGCAGCGAGTGGTGAAGCGCCGGGACGTGACCATCCGGCTCTGGCTGGTTACCCTGGTTATCGTGTCCGCCGGCGTCGTCGTCATGGTCGGTCAGCACTTCACACATTTTTGACAGAGCTTGAAAGTGGCGCTGCCTTGCGAACCCAAATAAGCGCATACTAAACATGGATTGCGTGCGCATTTCGCGCTCTTTGAGGTGGATGTATGGGGACATTTGTAGGCAGTGCTCGTCGTAAGAAGCATCTTGGATCCCTCGTGGCCGGTCTTTGTCTGGCGGTGCCGCTCTACTCGCAGGTTCCACCCAGTCCAGGCCCGGAAGGTACCCAGGGTCCGGTGCAGACTACGCCCGTCCCTCAAACGGATCCTGTCCCTGCACCACCAACCTCAACTCCAACTTCGACTCCGCCCGCCAGCAAGCCTGGTCCCGGCAAACCTGACTCTAACGCTCCTGCCAATCCGGCACAGCCCGCTCCCAAACCGCAACCCGGTCCAGTAGTCGGAACTGACGGCGTAGTGAAGGGCGTCAAGCCGGGCAGTGTGGAGGACGTCAACGCCGTCGGCACTCGCGACATCGGTGCACGTGGTATGGGGAACTGGTATTCCACGGAGAGCGAGATCCGTGAAGGCAAAGCTTACTCGATGGAAATTGAGAAAAGCGTGCGCTTCATCACAGACCCTGTCGTCACTGAATTTGTAAACCGTGTCGGCCAGAACCTGGTCAAGAACTCTGATGCCAAGGTGCCCTTCACTATCAAGGTGATCGACGACGACTCCATCAATGCCATGGCTCTTCCTGGCGGTTTCTTCTACGTCAACAGCGGCGCCATCCTCGCGGCCGACGAAGAAGCAGAACTCGCAGGCGTCATGGCTCACGAGATCGCCCACGTCGCTGCACACCATGCCATGCGTGAACAGACGCGCATGAACTACGCGCAGCTTGGCACCATCCCGCTGATCATGATCGGCGGCTATGCCGGTTACGGATTGTACGAAGCAGCGAATATCGGCATCCCTCTGACCTTTCTCCAGTTTTCGCGTGACTTCGAGCGCCAGGCAGACTATCTAGGCCTGCAATACATGTATCGCGCCGGCTACGATCCGCAAGCCTTCATCGCGTTCTTCGAAAAAGTGCAGAGTCTCGAGAAACACAAGCCCGGTGCCGTAGCCAAGGCCTTCGATACCCATCCGCAGACGCCGGACCGGATCGACAACACGCAGAAGGAAATCGCGCAGATCCTGCCATCGCGCGATCAATACCTGGTCACTACCTCCGAGTTCAACGACGTAAAGTCCAGGCTCGCCCGCATCCAGAACAAGCGCAAACTGCGCGAAGGTCCTGACACCAAGAAACCGACGCTTCGCAAGGCCAGCACCAGTCCGAACAGCACAGGCAGCGGAACTGGCAATACAAATGGAAATGGAACGTCGACAGACGACACAGAGCGGCCGACTCTGCACCCGCGCGACAACAATTAGGGGAGCAGCCAGGCAACAACAAGAGCAGAGACTCGGGTTCGGGAATAAGAATGGTCATAGACCGTATCTGCTAGCAGGCGCAGATGTTTGGTTGCACCGATTGTGACCATCGAGGTCGGATTTACGGAAAGGGAAATGCCGAACGGGGTTCAGCCGAATGCAAAGTCAGCATTCACTTCTTGTTTCGCCCGGGCGAACAGGGTATATAGAAGTCGCGGGCTGCAGTTAACCCGGACCTATCTGTGGTGAAAACTTAGCAGGAGCCGCCATGAAACCGCGAGCCGCTTTCAGTGAGATCAGGGAAGTGATGGACATACGCCAGGCTTCTGAATACCTGGGTATTAGTCCCGATACGCTCTACAAATACGCCTCAGAAGGCACCATCCCGGCCTTCAAACTTGGCAATCGCTGGCGTTTCAAACGCTCCCGCATGGATGAGTGGATGGACGAGCAATCCACCGCCAGTCTCTCCCGTTCCAAGCTCAGCGTCATGCCCATGATTGAAGAGGCGCCCCTCGCTCCTCTGAACCAGCCCCATACGCGGTCGAAGCCACCTGCCAGCGTGCGCCCAAGGCAGAAGCGTCCCAGCCGCCTGGTCAACTAAGCGAAGGTCCCATCGACCAAACGAAAGCCGGGCAGCTACGACACAGGCTCGTCCTCATAGCTGTCCATCTCCGCGAAGAGCTGCTCCAGGTCCAGGTAGATTTCAGTCCCTTCCACGGTAAACCGCCTCGTCTCAGTCCAATTCCCCTGCCGACAGGTTCGTCCGGAGCGTTTCTCCGGGTTGATGACCCACACGTTCGCGATGCCCATCGCCGAATACTCATCGCACTTCTGCTCAAGCTCGATCATGCTGTCGCTGGGAGACAGGATCTCGATCACGATCATCGGCGGGCTGGTCAGGATGGCCGGCCACTTGCGCGCCGCATCGACAACGACGTCAGAGATCCGGACCCGGTCGTTGGCGACCTGCGTGCGCACCTCCACAGCAGCCCTTACATTCCACTCTTTGAGATGGTTGTTAAACCACATACCAATCTCAAGCTGTAGCAAGCCATGTATCGAGAAGACCACCGGACGCTCCTTCAGGAACCCATCGATGTACTCAACGTCAGGGTCAGGAACAGTCCTGAGATACTCTTCCAGCGAAATGCCGGTTGTCGCCATAGCCGAGGTGACCATGCTCGCAGTATAGCCCTGCGCCCCCGCCTGCTCTGGTATACCTAAGCGGATGGAGTATCCCTCTCGACTCCGCAGGTTGCGCCGCAGCATGGCCGCCGCCGGCGTCCCCGCCCTGCTCATCACGCATCTCCCAGACGTCTGCTATCTCTGCGGCTTCACCGGCTCGAACGCCGTCATCGCGGTCAGCGGCAAGCGCGCCGTCCTCTTTACAGATGGGCGCTATACCGCGCAGGCGAAGGCTGAAGCCAGGGGCGTTCGGATCGTCATTGCAAAAAAGTCGGCCCTGCTTGAAGCCTGCATCCTCCTCCTCGCATCCGGCGTCCCCGGCATCTCCATCGACGCCGAGCACATGACCGTTGCGCAGCTCGAAACCCTGCGCTCAGCACTGCCGAGAGACAAGCGCCGCAAGTTCCTCATACCCGCACAGACTTCGCTCGTAGCCGACCTGCGCCTGGTCAAAGATGATGACGAACTCGCCCTGATGCAGCAGGCCGCTGCGATCGGGGACGATCTGTTTACCGGCATCCTTCCGTATCTGGAACCCGGCGTGGCCGAGACGGAGATTGCCGCCCATCTGGAACACTCTGCCCGCCTCCAGGGAGTGGAAGGCATGTCTTTCCCCACAATCGTCGCCAGCGGCCCGCGATCCGCTCTGCCGCACGGCACGGCAAGCAGCGCGAAGTTGCCGAAGCAGGGGTTCATCACCCTCGATTTCGGTGTTATCCTCAGTGGTTATTGCTCGGACATGACGCGCACCGTACACCTTGGACGGGCAACTCCGGAAGAGCATGCAGCCTACGAAGCCGTCAGCGAAGCACAGCAGGCGGGCCTGAACGCGGTAACTGCAGGAGCAACCTGCGGCGAAGTAGACTCCGCCTGCAGAACTGTTCTTGAGCGGCACAAATTAGCGAAGTACTTCACTCACTCCACCGGTCACGGTGTAGGACTGGAGATTCACGAAGCACCCAGGGTGGCAAAAGAGCAGTCCACCATCCTGGCATCAGGAATGGTGATCACGATCGAACCGGGGGTGTACATCCCGGGACACTTCGGGATCAGGATTGAAGATAGCGTGGTCGTCGGAACCGGCGCACCCCGCATACTGACGAAGGCAACAAAAGCCTGGGTCGAGCTTTAGCCGACCCGACAGCCTTGCAACATACCGGCATAAAGCCCGTGCACGAGATAAGGAAGCATGAAGCCTGAAGAGATGGACGAACTCAAGTCGCTGGTCGAATTCCTGAAGGAAAACGGCATCGGCGAATTTGATCTGGAACGCGGTGATCTCAAGGTTCGCCTGAAGTTTGCCGGCGCTGCGCCGCCCGCGCCTCCGCAAATGGATATGGCGCAACTGCACCAATGGATGGCAGCGTCACAGCCCCCGCCTCAACCGGCCTCTGCCGCCCCGTTATCAGCGATGCCGGCACCTCCGCCTGCAGCCCCTGCAGCCTCTCCGGCGAGCGACGAAGCGGGCCTCCACATCGTCAAGTCGCCCATCGTTGGCACCTTCTACGAATCCGCCTCACCCGGCTCGCAGGCCTTCGTCAAGGTTGGCGACCAGGTAGAAAGCGGCCAGGTACTCTGCATCGTGGAAGCCATGAAGCTGATGAACGAAATTGAGTCCGACGCCTCCGGCGAAATCGTCAAGCGCTTCGTCACCAACGGCCAGCCTGTCGAATATGGCCAGCAGCTGTTTGCCGTCCGAGCCAGGTAGCAGTCGCAACAGGTAGCACCCGGAAACTGAGAGACTATGCTTCGAAAAGTTTTGATCGCCAATCGCGGCGAGATCGCACTGCGCGTCATCTGTGCCTGCAAGGAACTCGGCATTCGCACTGTCGCTGTTTTCAGCGAAGCCGATCGCAATTCGCTCCATGTGAAGTACGCGGATGAAGCCATCTGCATCGGACCTCCGCGCTCCGCGGATAGTTATCTCAACGTTCCCGCTGTCATCAGCGCCGCGGAAATCGCCGACGTCGACGCCATCCATCCCGGCTATGGGCTGCTGAGCGAGAACGCAAATTTCGCCGAAGTCTGTCGCGCCTCCAACATCAAGTTCATCGGACCGCCTCCCGAAGTCATCCGCCTCATGGGCGAAAAAGAACGTGCGCGCATGGCTATGAAGGAAGCGAAAGTGCCCATCCTTCCTGGCTCCGACGGTGTGGTTGCCAGCGAAGAAGAAGCCCTCCAATGGGCGAAGTCCATCGGCTTTCCTGTCATCGTCAAAGCGTCTGCCGGCGGCGGCGGCCGCGGAATGCGCGTCATCCGCTCGGAAGCCGAGTTGCCCAACCTCTTCCAGTCCGCGCAGACAGAAGCCGCCAACGCCTTCGGCAACGGCGACCTCTACATGGAAAAATTCATCGAGCAGCCGCGCCACATCGAGTTCCAGGTACTGGCTGACGAACACGGCAACGTCATGTCCCTTGGAGAACGCGAATGCTCCATCCAGCGCCGCCACCAGAAGCTCATCGAAGAAGCGCCCTCGCTGCAGGTGACTCCGAAGATGCGCGACGAAATCGGCAAAACCATCCGCCGCTGCCTCGAACACATCGGCTACCAGAATGCCGGTACCATCGAGTTCCTCATGGATGAAGACGGCAAGCTCTACTTCATAGAGATGAACACCCGCATCCAGGTCGAGCATCCCGTCACCGAAGCCATCACCGGCATCGACCTCGTCAAGGCCCAGCTGCGCATCGCCGGCGGCGAAACCCTGGCGCAGATTATCCCGCATCCGGTCGTCATCCGCGGTCACTCCATCGAGTGCCGGGTCAACGCCGAGCATCCGGAAAAATTCACTCCCTCCGCCGGCAGAATTACTGCCTTCAATGTACCCGGCGGCAATGGAGTTCGCGTCGACACCGCCCAATACTCCGAAGGCTTCGTGCCACCCTACTACGACTCGATGATCGCCAAGGTCATCGTCCACGGCAAAGACCGCGAAGAAGCCATGGCCCGCATGCGTCGAGCGCTTGAGATGTTCGTCGTCGAAGGCATCCACACGACCATCCCGCTCCACCGCAAAATCTTCAATGACCAGGACTTCATTGAAGGCCGCTTCGATACCAAATTCATGGAACGCTTCTTCGAACGGGAAAAAGAACGGATGCATAAGGTGCATGAAGACGGACATGCCGTCGTCGCATAGCTGTCACTGCATGTGGAGGTTCCGTCAGTCGGTAGTGAAGCAGGTCCTTGCTTCTGACTCCCGGCTTCGCTACACCTCGCCATGAAACTCCCGCCCATCTATCCCATACTTGATTTCGCCACGCTTACTCGTGCCAACATTCCTCTGGGCACCTTCGCGCGCGAACTCCGCAGCGCCGGAATCCGCTTTCTCCAGTACCGCGACAAAGACTCATCCGACTCCGACTTCCTCAGCCGAGCCATCGAGCTACGCGCCCTCTTTCCCTCAGCTGACAGCACTCTCATCCTCAACGACCGCGCCCATCTCTTCGCAGCCTCCGGCTTTGGCGGCCTCCACATCGGCCAGGAAGATCTCTCCCCACCCGCAGCCCGCGAGATCATCGGCACAGAAAAATTCCTCGGCCTTTCCACCCACAATCCCGCCCAACTGGCGACCGCATCCACTGCTCCGGTCGATTACCTCGCCATCGGTCCCATATTCTCCACGCAATCCAAACTCAATCCCGATCCTGTCGTGGGTCTTCAAGGCCTTCGCATGGCGCGCACTCTGACCAGCAAACCGTTGGTCGCCATCGGCGGAATCAACTTCCGAAACATTCGCTCGGTCTTCGACGCTGGTGCAGACTCAGTGGCGCTCATCTCAGCCTTACTGCCATCCTCCGGGCACTCCTTTGCCCAGGTGCTGGCAGACTTCATGAAGCAGCTCTCCCAGCCTTAAGCCCTCCGGCGCCTCCTCTTTTCTGGTTTCGATCACACAAAGCACATGAAGGCAGGCGACGTTCGGCATCCAGCCTGATCTGCGTTGACAGGTAGCAATGGCGCTCCCCAAACTTTTCGAGTAGAACATACAACAAGTGTTCACCCTGTATTCACGGAAGCATGAGCAGTGCGCCACGCCGCGTCTCTCTCGACAACTCCACATCCACTCTGGTGAACGCACTCATAGTCTTTACAACACTCAGGCACTTATTTAGGGGGACGGGCTTTTGGCAAGATTGTTCGCGACGAAACCACTGGGACTACTCACCCGCGAGGCCAGCGAAGAGGGCGAGCATACTCTTAAACGCTCGTTAGGCCCGCTCAACCTCATCACCCTTGGCATCGGCGCCGTCATCGGGGCAGGCATCTTCGTTCTCACCGGCCAGGCCGCGGCCAATCACGCCGGACCCGCCATCGCGCTCAGCTTCGTCGTCGCCGGCATCACCTGCGCCTTCGCCGGTCTCTGCTACGCAGAGTTCGCCTCCGTCATCCCGATCGCCGGCTCCGCCTACACTTACGGCTACGCCACGCTCGGCGAATTTGTCGCGTGGATCATCGGCTGGGACCTCGTCCTCGAATATGCCTTCGGTGCCGCCACGGTCGCCTCCGGCTGGTCCGGCTACTTCGTCTCACTGCTGCAGCAGCTGCACATCCACATCCCGCCGCAGCTCACCACCACTCCCGGCAACGTGCTGGTGCAACTCCCGGAAGGGAAGTGGCTCCCTCTTACCTCTCTGCCCGCGAACATCAATGCCGCAGGCCTTCCTCACGTCACCGGTGCCTTCAACCTCGTCGCCTTCCTGGTCATCCTGCTGGTCACCACCGTCCTCGTCATCGGCATCAAGGAATCCGCCAACCTCAACTCCGCCATCGTTGTCGTCAAGCTCGGCATCGTTGGCATCTTCCTCTTCCTCGGCATCGGCTTTCTTCTTCACCACCCGGACTTCACCCAGCTCCACTGGCATCCCTTCATTCCTCCCATGAATGGCAGCGGAGAGTTTGGCGTCCACGGCATCATCACCGGCGCCGCCTCCGTCTTCTTCGCTTACATCGGCTTTGACGCCGTCTCCACCGCCGCCCAGGAAGCCAAGAATCCCCAGCGCGACATGCCCATCGGCCTGCTCGGCTCACTCGTTATCTGCACCATCCTTTACATCGCCGTCTCGCTCACACTCACCGGCCTGGTCGACTACCGCCAGCTCAACGTAGCCGACCCCGTCGCCCTCGGCATCGACGTCACTGGTGTCAGCTGGGGAAGCCTGCTGGTCAAGGTCGGCGCGGTCTTCGGCCTCTTCACCGTCATGCTGGTCATGCTCCTTGGCCAGTCCCGCGTCTTTTTTTCCATGTCCAAGGACGGCCTCATCTGGCCCTGGGCTTCCGCCATTCACCCCAAGTTCCGCACCCCCTGGATCTCGACCATCGTCGTCGGCCTCATCGTCGCCTTCCTGCCCGCCGTCCTCCCCATCGACCGGCTCTCACAGTTGGTCAATATAGGCACCCTGCTTGCCTTCACAATCGTCTGCGCCGGGGTCTGGATTCTGCGCCGTCGCCAGCCCGACCTCCATCGGCCCTTCAAAACTCCGCTGGTTCCGCTCGTGCCAATCCTCGGCATGCTCAGTGCCATTTACCTCATGATCAGCCTGCCCCTGCTTACCTGGATCGTCCTGCTGGTCTGGCTGGTCATCGGCCTCGCGATCTACTTCGGATACTCTGTGAAACACAGTAAGGTGCAGAACATGCCCGCCGAAGATACGGTCGGCACCAGTAACTGACCATCCACTTTCCACCAGGTAAAAGGCCCGGCAGGCTGCCGGGCCTTTCCTGTTTGCGCCAGCAGCAGGCACGAATCTATGCTGTCTGGCAACAGGTGCCGCTACACTCCGAAGTGTGTTACGCCAGTGCCGAAATTAAGGCGGCCAATTGACAAGGGGATAACCCACTGCATACATCGAAGTGGTATCGATGTTATGAAAGCACCATTAGCAGGTATAGTTCTGGGTAGTTTGAAGCTGCTATTACTCTTTCCCACCCCGGATCAGCTGCATTGGTAGGCTACGTTTTGACTTTCAAAGGAGCACTGCAACACTCCCGCCGGTTTCATGGATGAACCGGCAGATACAACGAGCAACTGCTATCGAACCCGGACAGGCCTTTACGATCCGTGGATAGCAGCGGCAAACTGCTCAGGCTGGTCGCGCGAAAGCGATCGCAGGCGCAGACCGGCTGAGAACGATTTCTTCTACTTCCAGGATGGGCTATGTCACGCAAACTTTTATCACTAGCAGGTCAGATGTTTTCCGGTGCAGGCGTCGCCGCGGTGCTCGGACTGTCGATATCCGCCTCCGGGCAGATCACCAGTCAGGCAATCCCCAGGATTGCCGGTCCGGTCGATTCTTCTGCTCTCACAACCCTTAAGGGCACCACGATCTCGGTGGCCAATGCACTGAATGACCGTGGCAGAGTCCCGGATAACCAGCCGACCGGTCGCCTGCTGCTGATGCTGAAGCACAGCCCCGCACAGCAGAAAGCACTTGATCTGCTGATCCAGTCTCAGCAGAACCCAAAGTCGCCCAGCTACCACAAGTGGCTCACCACAGCTGACTATGCCCAGCAATTCGGCGTAGCCGACGCCGACATCCAGACAGTGAACAGCTTCCTGTCCGATCAGGGCTTCACCGTCGCACAGGTCCTGCCCAACAAGATGGCCATCGAGTTTTCAGGCAACATGGGTCAGCTGCGCAAGACTTTCAAAACCGAGATCCACAGCTTCAGCTCGAAAGGTCAGACCTTCTTCGCCAATGACCGCGACCCGCAAATTCCCACGGCCCTTTCTCCGGTCGTCTCAGGATTTGCTTCGCTGACCAACTACCGTCCCCAGGGAACCACCAGCGCGCTCGCCGCACAGCCAATCAACAAGAAGATCACCGGTAAGGTGCACGCTGATTACACCGACATAAGCGCCTCCGCCGTCAATGTCGGTCCCGGCGACCTGCACGTTCTGTATGACATTCCCGGCACCGCCAACGGCAACACGGTCACCATCGGCGTCGTGGGCGACTCGGACGTCAATCTCACCTACATCAACAACTATCGCACCACGTTCAAACTTGGCGCTAAGACGCCAGCAGTGATAGTCGACGGGGAAGATCCCGGCACCACCGCCACCAACCCCATCAACACGGTTCAGCTTGAATTGTTAAGCGCCGTCGCTCCCTCGGCGACCATCAATTACTACACCTCTGCGTCGACCGACCTCGGCACTGGCCTCAATTACGCATTCATCCGGGCAGTCGACGATGACCGCATTCAGGTGCTCGTACTGAGCCAGGAAAACTGCGAAGCCAACCTCGGCGCAGACTTCAACAGTTTCATCAACGCAGTCGGTGAGCAGGCAGTGGCTCTCGGTATTTCCGTGATCGCTCCTGCCGGCGATGGCGGTTCGGCCGAATGCGATTCCAGCCGCGGCTATGGCAACAGCTATGAGAGTGCCGCTACCAAGGGGCTCGCCGTTAATGGCTATGCCTCATCGCCCTTTGTCACGGCAGTCGGCGCAACCGACTTTTACTACACGGCTGCTCAGCAGGATCCGACCGCGTTGACCGCCTTCTGGAACCCGACCAACGGCGGAACCGACGGCTACACATCAGCAAAGGGCTACATTACCGAGAAGCCGTGGAACGACAGCAACACCGCGACTGACGCCATTACCAGCTTTCCTGCCCTGCTCGCTACCGGTGGAGGCGTCAGCACTCTTGGTGGAGTCGACGCCAACAACAATCCAATACCCTATGCACAACCACCCTACCAGTTGGGAGTTGTGCCCGCAGCACTCAGCACCTCCGCCCGGACGGTTCCAGACGTTTCGATCTTTGGCGGCGACGGGCAAAACGCCAGCGGCTACATGGTCTGCCTGCAGGCAGATGAATGCGTGAACGGCACGCCCTCCACTCTCGTTTACGAGGTAGGCGGAGGCACAGCAACTTCGGCGGCCACCTTCGGCGGTATCGCAGCCCTGGTTGTCCAGGCCCACGGCGCACAGGGTGCACTGAATCCTGCTCTCTACAACACCTTTACGACAGCCCCGGCTGCTTTCCACGACGTAGCGATTGGCACCAACACGGTAGCTTGTGTTGCCGGCAGTACTGATTGTGGCGGCGATGGTTTCATCTCAGCCAATGGCGCACAGGGATACACAGCGACCGCAGGTTATGACGCGGCAAGCGGTCTCGGCAGCGTTGACGTCGCCAGGCTTCTCAGCTCGTGGGCTCCTCCGAACACAGTCACTACTTCCACTACCTTCACCCTTACGGCGCCCGGCACCACCACGCCGCTCACACACTTCGTACACGGCAGCGCTGTTCAGGCCAACATCACTGTCACCGGCTCCGGCGGCACACCCACGGGCGACGTCGGCATCATCCGCGAAACAGTTCTGCCTTCGAATGCCGGTGTCACCTACGAAACTCTGACCAATGGCTCGGTAGTAGACAGCTACGGCCTGTCGGGTATGTCCGGCGGCACCCACAATGTCTACGCCCGCTATGCCGGCGATCAGACGTATGCGGCCAGCCTTTCTGCTCCCATCTCGGTCACCATCACACCGGAAACCTCCAAGATCGATCCCACCCTGGAGATCCTCTCCTTCGCTCCAGGAGCTGAATCGCCATACGGAACCGCACTCTCCATCTCGGAAACTGTCATCAGTGCCACCAACAAGAATGACATCGGCACACCGACGGGCTCCATGTCAGTCAGCGACAACGGCAAAGCTCTCACCATCCTGCCCCTCGATGCGCAGGGAACCGCGACGCTTAAGGCCAATTTTGCCGCAGGTTCGCATTCGCTGACCTTCAGCTACAGCGGTGACAGCAGCTACACCGCCTCTACGCGTCCGGGTGCTATCACCTTTACTATTGATCCCGCAGCAACCACCTCTACCTTGACCGCCACCAGCAGTGTGGATGCCAAGGGCGGCGCCATCAACCTGGTCGCTGTTGTCAGCTCTGCTGCTACCGGTGGTGCCGACATCACATCACCCACCGGCACCTTCAGCTTCAACACGGTGGCCTTCGGCAGCACTCCATCCACCAAACTCGGCACTGCCACCATCGTGCCCACAACGGATACCAGTGGCCACCTGCTTGGCGTAGCCACTCTGCAAGTCGCGGGTAATAAGCTCCCATCTACCGCAGACTCTGTCTACGCCACCTACACGCCGGCTGCAAACAGCAACTACGCACCATCACTGTCTGGCAGCATCAACCTGTCCCGTCCGGCAGGTGGTCTGATCGCTACCACCACTACCCTGGTGACCAGTGACGGCAAGGCCTCCTACTTTGACTACACCGGTCAGATCTCGTTCAACGTTGCCGTTACCCCGGTAGGTGCTGCACCCGGCAAAGTGACCTTGCTCGATAACGGCGCTCCGCTGTCCACTGTCACCCTTACCACTAACAGCGGCACCGGTTCGGCGACCTACACCGTCAACCAGGATCCCAACTCCGGCCTGCTGCCCGCACCTTTCGTCCTCGGCCGGAACATCATCACGGCACAATATGCTGGCGATGCCACCCACGCCGCTTCCACCAAGACGTTAACCATCACGGTGCTTGACGAAGGCTCACTGCCTGACTTCAGCATGCTCACGAACCAGGCCTATGGCGTTGTGACCGCAGGAGGTTCGGCTCCGTTCACCCTGCAGCTCGGTTCCATCAACAACTTTGTCAGCATCGGCGGCAAGGTCACCTTCAGCACCAACGCTCCGGCGGGGATTACCTGTACCTACGCAACCAACCCACTGACCTTCACCAGCAACTACGCCACGGACACAGCTACCTGCAAGCTCACTGCCGGCTATACCATCGCGCAACTCGAATCGACGCCGACTCTCGGCAATCGCTTCTGGCTCGCGACCGGTGGCGCCACCATGGCATTTGTCTTCCTCGTAGGAGTACCGGCTCGTCGCCGTCACTTCCGCGGAATGCTCGGCCTTGGTCTCGCCCTGGCGATGGTCGTCGGCATGGGCGCAGGCATGACCATGGTTCTGACCGGTTGCGGCAGCAATACCGCCTCCGCCGCGGGACTTAGCGGTACTAATGCAAGCAGCGATGCAGCCAAGGTCGCTCCAAATGCCGGCGGTAAGACTCTGGCCAAAGGCACCTACCAGGTGCTCCTGACCGGAACCGCGGCCTTCGCCACCAACGTACAGGCCAATACGGCTTCCACCCAGACCCACAACGTTGCCGTGCAGATCGTGGTCGACTAACTACTCGCCAGGTCCCGGCACCTCGGGTCTGGCGCACTCACCCAGGGGCGGCACCGGAAAACATCCCAGTGCCGCCCCTGTCTTTTTGCCCGGCCCGGGCCGCTATGTTAGGCTTCAGCTAGACACTTAGTGTGGACTGAATAGATTTAAGAGGAGTACGGACTGCCGTGCTGGCACCTGCAAAGAAGATCGACGTTATAACCCGTTTTCGCACTCACGACAACGACACGGGCAGC
>CAZZUX010000083.1:0-16636 GCA_964657395.1 uncultured Ktedonobacteraceae bacterium | reverse complement strand
ACTGCACAACAGCGAGTGCTGATGGGCGTCGGTGCAGATTGCGCGTGAGATCCATATCAAGCTTGATTAATTCGGTCGGCAAATCAAGATGGTCAAAAAACTGAATCAGTGCCCTGGCCATCTTGGTCGGAATGATCGATTGCTATGCTTAGCACCGTGTTCATCGACCGCGATCAAAAACGTTTGATTTTCTGATCGCTTTCATTGACGAGAATCCATATTGCTTCCGATGACCATGCCGCGTCGTTGATGTCGCTGCCGATTTGTTTCCAACCGTCAACCAGTTTCATTTTCGCGTTAGGTGGCAAGTCGGTTAAGCCGAGTTCGCGCGCCGTGCTGGTATCGCCGATAATCCCGCTCGCTTTTCATTCACTGAACTAGATGCGCGTCGACGTTTATTCTTCTATGTATTCTTCGTCGAATCCCGAGCCTGGCGTGATTTGCGGACCACCGTCGATTTGCACCCAGCCAAGTACCATGCCTGAATGCAGATTACCTGTTGCGTCATCTCTGATCGGTTCACCTTGAACAAGGTCATAGACGTAACAGTCAGGTCCGATATCAGCGCGAGGAAAATGAAGCTGCGCGGCGGTGCGAAGATCGTGTCTTTTGTAAGTCATGGACAACCTTCCGACACTGCTTTGAAAAGCTGCTATTTTGATATTTTTTCGTCATTGTCTGCGACAGATGCGCAAGGGATCGAACTAAATTGTTCATTCGGTGGTGGGCGCTGCAGGATTCGAACCTGCGACTTCCACCGTGTGAAGGTGGCACTCTACCGCTGAGTTAAGCGCCCGCAGCCAGCTTTCACTTTAGCATCCTCAGCCGTCCTGGCCAAAGCGCATGCTGTTCCCCTAATACCTTCCGAACTCCGCACGATCCGTCTCGGCGACGCTTGAATTGCCACGTTTGACAGCCCGCAGGCACGCTGATTACGATGGCGCATTTCGATACTGAAATCATTTACCACCCGCAATCGAGGCAGATACGGACCGCTTGCTCTTGGCCATCCGCCTCGATATATCAGGAGTCCCTGCTCATGCTCAGACTGCACCGTCTGAATCTCCTCGCCATCGTCGCCGTGACACTGCTGCTCCCTGCACCCTGCATGCTTTTCAGCCAATCCTCCTTGGGCGGAGATGCGCTCGAATCAGGATTCACGCATCCGCCTGAAGCCGCCACGCCTCGCGTATGGTGGCACTGGATGAGCGGCAATGTGACGCAAGAAGGTATTACTGCGGATCTCGAGTGGATGCACCGCGTCGGCATCGGTGGTATGCAAATGTTCGATGGTGATCTCGGCGTTGCGCATTACATGAAGCCGGTAATCTTTATGACGCCAGAGTGGCAGGCCGCTATGAAACACTCAGCCGCCGAGGCGAATCGTCTTCACCTCGAAATGACGATGGCTGCATCCGGTGGCTGGAGCGAGACAGCCGGTCCCTGGGTCAAGCCCGCAGAGGCGATGAAGAAAGCCGTCTGGAGCGAAACGACAGTTGACGGACCGCGGAACTTCCGGGGCCATCTCGCCAATCCTCC
This sequence comes from uncultured Ktedonobacteraceae bacterium, assembly GCA_964657395.1. GTDB lineage: Bacteria > Acidobacteriota > Terriglobia > Terriglobales > Acidobacteriaceae. Next base: position 15,097 of record CAZZUX010000083.1, on the reverse strand, counting down.
GCATGTCAACGGTCCCTACCAGGGTCTGGAAACAAGAGAACTTCCAATGGCGCCTGATTTAGGTGGAGCGCCAGCCACGTACACGCCGCCACCCAAGCCAGCACCTGCTCCTGACCAGCCGTACTATGCCGATTCAAAGGTGATTGCTTACAAACTCCCTGAGATTGAAGCATCAGAAAAACAGTTGAAACCAAAAATTACTTCTAGCGATAACTCGTTCGATCCCGCATCGATTGAAGATGGGGACTATTCCACCGTCGCCAACCTTGCCAGCAGTGCTGATGGCTCTGACTCATGGATCCAGTGGGAATACCCCCAAAGATTCACAGCGCGCGCATTCACTCTCGGCATGGGCGTGCCGGTTCTGCGTGGATCGCCGCTCTTTCCGAATGGGAGCTTCTCCTACAGTGACGATGGCAGGCGTTGGAACGAGCTGGTTGCTTTGCCGGATTCACCACAATGGGGCCGGACCTTCTCGGTGAGGACATTTTCCTTTGCACCAGTCAAAGCTAAATACTTTCGTATCACCATGGAGCTCCCCAAATTCACTGAAGATCAGCTGCGCCGCGGTATGCGCGTTCCCACATACTATGGCATCGCGGAAGCTGCCATCTATAACTCACCTCGCATAAGCTTTTTTGAAGATAAAGCCAGCTTCGGCACTTATCTCGCTACCAAGGACACTGTTACTCCCAGCATCAATAGCAGCGAGGCAGTGGACGCAAGCAATGTTATCGACCTCACCTCGAAGGTGAAGCCAGACGGTACTTTGGACTGGCAGGTTCCGGAAGGGAAGTGGGTCGTCCTACGCATGGGCTACTCTCTGACGGGCAAAAAGAACCATCCAGCTACACCCGAAGCCACCGGGTATGAAGTGGACAAGCTGAGCCATGAGCACGTCGCTAACTATTTAAAGCAATATACCGGCATGATCAGTGCGTCGGTCTCGCCGTACTATGGCAAAAGCTTTCGCTACTTCCTTACGGATAGCTGGGAAGCGGGCCAGGAAAACTGGACTGAAAACATTCTTCAAGAATTCCGGAAGCGTCGCGGTTATGATCCAGTTCCGTACCTGCCGGCACTCACCGGACGTATCGTCGGCAGCTCGGAAGCCAGCGATGCGTTCCTATGGGACTATCGCCTGACTCTCTCCGATCTTTTGGCCGAAAACCATTACAAGCTGGCCACGCAGATGCTCGCAAAACAAGGCATCGGCCTCTATGCAGAAGCGATGGGTATCGGCATGCCCACCACCGGGGACGGCCTGTTAGATAAGGGCCAGGTGAGTGTCCCCATGGGCGAATTCTGGACCCCGCTGCCCAACGATGTCGACACACCGACTCGCGAAGCAGACGTGCGCGAAGCAAGCTCCGCCGCGCATATCTATGGCAAACCTGTCGCGGCTACTGAGTCCTTTACTTCTATTCCTACCATTCCCGGATGGGGCCAGACGCCCTTCTATCTCAAGCAGCTGGCGGATCAGAATTTTGCGCGTGGTATCAATCGCATTGTCTTTCACACGTCTGATCATCAGCCGTTTGTCGACAAAGAGCACAAACCCGGAATCACTCTCGGCTACTATGGCCAGCATTACTCGCGCAACATCACCTGGGCTGAGCAGGCGGTAGCATGGAATAGCTATCTCGCCCGGTGCTCCTTTCTGCTGCAGCAAGGCAGGCCGGTCGAAGATGTCGCTTACTTTTATGGTGAAGGTGCGCCAGTCACTGTACCATATTGGAAGAAATTCTCACCTGAAGTTCCAGCCACTTCTTCCTTCGACTACATCAATTCAGATGTTTTGCTGAACCAGTCCGACACCGCGGGTAATCGGCTCGCACTAAAGTCGGGAATGAAGTACCGCGTGCTCGTCGTGCCCGATGAAATGACTAGCCTCTCGCTGCCGATGGTGAAGAAGATCGCTGCGCTGGTGAAGGCCGGCGGCATTGTCATCGCACCGCGCGTCACAGCGTCGCCGAGCCTTACCGATCAGGCTTCGCAGGATGCATTGGCTCACCTCGTTGCGGAAGTCTGGGGTCCCGCCGAAAGCTCAACGGGTTCTCACAGCTATGGCAAAGGCAAGGTCTACTGGGGTTCCACTATCCAGAGCGTTTTCGCGGATCAAGGCTGGCAGCCTGACTTCACCTACCAGGATCCGCAGGTCACGTCGACTTATGACTATCCCGTGCCAAAGGCCGATGTCGACATCGTCTGGGCACACCGCCAGACGCCTTCAGCGGATATCTACTTCGTAGCCAATCAGAAGGTTCGCACCGAAGACGTTCAGACGTCCTATCGAGTTACCTGCAGAGTTCCTGAAATACGGCATCCCGATACGGGTACTTACGAAGCGGTGGACTACCAGGTTGAGCAGGGTCGCACGAATGTCAAATTGCACCTCGCCCCGGAAAATTCAGTGTTCGTTGTCTTCCGCCCGAAAGCTCGGCCACATGCACAACCAGCAACTTCCAGCACCAGGTTGGCTATCCTGAATCAATCCTGGAAACTTACCTTTCCGCCTGACCTCGGGGCTCCCGCGCAGATAGAACTACCAGCTCTGCAGTCCTGGACAGACTCACCCGAAGCGGGAGTCCGATATTTCTCCGGCACCGCTACCTATTCGCAGGATTTCGATGTAGACCCACAGTGGCTCGCCGCCAACCCGCGGGTGCAACTTGATCTTGGCCGTGTTCGCGAAATAGCAGAAGCGTCCGTGAACGGCCGCGCCGTCGGCGGCATCCTGTGGAAGCCGCCATTCGTCGCAGATATCAAGCCAGCACTCAAGCCCGGCAAAAATCATCTCGAAGTAAAAGTCACAAACCTGTGGCCGAATCGCATCATTGGAGATTTGCAGCCGGACGCTACGCAGAAATACACCTTCGTTGTCTACAAGCCCTATAAATCAGACTCGCCGTTGACCGAATCGGGGCTGATCGGTCCTGTCGAACTACTCGGCGTTAAGCCGAAGGCGGCTGCGAGTCCCCATTAACTAGATATGCTGGTTAGCCCGGCGCGGCTTCCAACCATAAGCCCGCCGGGAGTTATCCGCGAAATACTTGCGGCTGGCCGCTGCGCCCTTGCTGTCCAGGTAAGTGCGAACTACACCGAAGGTATCGTCATAGCTCGCCACGTGGTCGCTGTTCGGCCAGTCACTGCCGAAGATCACCCGGTCCGGTCCGAACAACTCCCAGAGCGGATCCAGCTTCCGCGCATAGACCGACGCGTCCTTGTCCACCTTCCCGTTTGTGGCAGTCACAATCTCAGAAAGCTTCACAAATACCCGGGCGTGCGTTCCAAGCTCTGCCAGGTTCGCGCGATACATCTTCAGCGATTGCGCTTCAGTCGGTTCCACTGCATGCGGCAAGTGGTCGATCACAATCGTTAGCTCCGGCACTTTCGCAGCAACGCGGCGCGCCGCTTCTATAAGATCAGCGTTCGGATTAGCTAGCTCCAGCACTAAGTTCGCCTGTGCCAGGTCCTTCAGGCCATCCATAAACCCGGCTTTTTCCTGGTCCTGCAGCAGGTTCCGCTTCCATAAATTGCCATAGCGGATTCCCAGGAATAAAGGATTCTTCTGCAGTCGTGCCAGCTCGCGTCCATAGTCGGGCCAACCCGGCACCAGGTCGCCAATCATCCCCAGCATCACCGGGTTGCGCTCAACCACGTTCAGCATCCAGTCGTTATCGCTCGCAAGGGGACTTGCCTCAATCGCAACCGCACCCACTACGCCGAAGGGAGCAGCAATCGATTCATATCTTCCCGGCAGAGTCGGCTTGTAGATCAGGTCGCCCGGCTCCGGCCATGGCACCCCGCCCGCCCGCGTCGGATCAAATAGATGAATATGCGAGTCAATTACCGGTGGCGCCGTAATTGCACCCAGCTGATCCGCTCCGGCCATCACCGTGCCAAGGCTCAATGCTCCCTGGAGGAATTTTCTCCGCTCCATCCATGCTCCTCTCGGCCAGTGAAGCACCTGAGCACACCGGTGTTTCGACAAGCAAACATTGTCCCAGCCGCAACCGAACCATTCTCACATACCTTTCCCGGAAGCCTCCTTTGCCTCTCTCCACCTTTCGGCGGACTGCACAACACACATTCCCGTCTAGTATTCTCTTTGCGCACACGGAGTATTTTCTTGCCACGTACCTTCTTCCCTCTCCTGGCCGCTGGCCTGTTATTCGGCGTCAGCCTCGCGGTTCCCGCGCAAAATCCCCCGGCCTCCAAGCCGCAGCAAAGCAGCGGCGGCGGTGTGCAGACTGGCGGTAACTTCGCTCCCGTGCTCGACGCAGAAAAGCGCCCTATCACCGCGGGCGGATTCGTCGACTCCGGTCCCATCGTCTACCAGGACATCGCTGCGAAAGCCGGCCTGGCCAACTGGACCCATGTCGGCGGCACGAAGGAGAAGGTCTACATCCTTGAAACCGTAGGCTCCGGCGTTGCATTGCTTGATTACGATAACGACGGTTGGCTCGATATCTACCTGGTCAATGGCTCCACCTACGAAGCCATGCAGGGCAAAGGTCCCGCGCCGCATGCTGCGCTGTTTCACAACAACCACGACGGCACCTTCACCGATGTCACAGCGAAAGCCGGCGTCACCAACGAGCGCTGGGGCATCGGCGTCGCCGTCGGCGATTACGACAACGACGGCTGGCCTGACCTTTACGTCACCAATTACGGCAAGAATCGTCTCTACCACAACAACCACGACGGCACCTTTACGGACGTAGCCGAAAAGGCTGGCGTGACACTTGGCGGATGGTCCTCCGGTCCCACCTTCGGCGACTACGACGGCGACGGCAAGCTCGACATTTTTGTCCCCGGCTATGTTCATTACGAAAAGAACCAGCCGCCCATGCCTGGCGGCGGTTCCGATGCAGCCAGCAGCTTCTGCACCTTCCGCGGCGCTCCCGTCATGTGCGGTCCGCGCGGACTCATCGGCGAGCATGACCATCTCTTCCACAACAACGGAGACGGTACCTTCACCGACACCAGCGAAAAGGCCGGCGTCAGCGATCCCAATGCTTACTACGGTCTCTCCAGTGTTTTTGTCGACCTGAATAATGATGGCAAGGTAGACCTCGTCGTCGCTGACGACTCAACTCCCAACTACATCTATCTCAACAAAGGCAACGGCACTTTCGAGGACGCCAGCTACGCCTCCGGCTACGCTCTCAACGAGAACGGTCGAGAGACCGCGTCGATGGGCATTGCTGTCGGCGACTACCAGAACAACGGCCTCATCGATCTCTACAACACCACCTTCTCTGACGATTACGACGTCCTCTATCACAATGACGGCGATGCCAATTTCACCGATGTCAGCTACCAGGTCGGTCTCGCGGAAACCACCATTCCCTTCCTCGCCTGGGGCGACGCATTTACTGACTTCGATAACGACGGCTGGAAAGACATCGTTGTCGCGAACGGCCACGTTTATCCATCCGTCGACAAGAATGACTGGGGCACTACCTTTGCGCAGAGGCCTCTGCTGTTTCACAACCTCCTCGGCAAAAAGTTTGAAGTCATGCCTGCCGTGAAAGGCTCGGGCCTGGCTACCGTCGCTCCTGGTCGTGGACTCGCGGTCGGCGATCTCTTCAATGATGGCAAGCAGGACGTCGTCATAAACAACATGGATCATGCTCCCACCCTGCTACGCAACGTCCATGCGGACACTCACCACTGGGTCGAGCTGAAACTGATCGGCGGCGCCAAGGGTCCACGCGATGCCGTCGGCGCCACCGTCTATCTGACCAGCGGCACCATGAAGCAGCGTATGGATGTCCTTAGTGGCGGCAGCTACGCATCCTCAAGCGATCAACGCCTCCACTTCGGGATTGGCGATTTGACAACGATCGGCGCGGTCGAAGTCCACTGGCCGGGCGGCACTGTCGAAAAGGTCAGCCTGCCCTCCGCCGACTGTATTTACACCATTGAAGAAGGCAAAGGTGTCACGGCAAAGCTCGATTCTGGCCCGAACGGCAAGTCTTCAAAGGTCAGGAAGTAATTCGCAACCCTTAGTATTTCGTCAGTCGGAAGGGCCCCTTGGATCGCGGGGCCGTCGTCTCGCGAATCACCAGTTCCGGCTGAATGGCGTATTCCGCTCCCATCACTCCCGGCTCGCGATGTGCTGCAAACAAAGCATGGAAGGCCCTATCTGCAATCTGTGCGCGCGACAGTCGCACTGTTGTCAGCGGCGGGTATAACGACGCACTGATCTCGATATCGTCGAAGCCCACCACGGAAATATCCTTCGGCACATGCAGTCCATGCTGGTGGATTGATCCGATCGCGCCGATCGCCGTCATATCGTTCGAAGCCAGCACTGCAGTCGGCGGCACCTTCAGCTGCAGCAGCTGCTCCATGGCCATGCGGCCGCCGTTGATACGGTGATTGCCCTCAACGATCAGGTTCTTGCGCAGCGAAATGCCGGCTCGCCTCAGCGATTTCAGAAACGCTTCATATCGTGTCACTGCAGACGGCAGCTTCATCGGTCCACTGATGAAGCCGATGGTTTCATGGCCAAGCGCCACCAGGTGTTCCACAGCCTCATCAATGCCGACCGTGTAGTTGATCACGACGTTGCTCACGTTTACGCCCACATGTCCGGTATCCAAAAAGACGACCGGAATATTGTGACGGTGGAGCCGGTCAAGCACCAGCACCTCCATCTCGGACGTCATCACGGCAACGCCATCCACCTTGCGCTCCAGCATGCGTTGCACACAGAGCTCGGCTCGCTCGGCCTTGTAACTGGTATTGCTGACGATCACTTCCAGGCCATGGGTCACGGCCGTATCTTCGAAGCTCTTGACCAGCTCCGGGAAAAACGGATTCGTGATATCAGAAATAATGAGTCCGTACAGGCGGCTGCGTCCGGAACCAAGCGCCCGCGCATTGGTGTTCGGGACATAACTGAGGGCTTCGATCGCCCGCCGGACCCTCTCTGCTGTCTTCGGCTTAACCTTGTCCGACCCATTGATCGTCCGCGATACCGTCGCCGTTGATACCTGGGCGCGCCTCGCTACTTCCTGGATATTCATGCGGTTGGCACGGTGCCTTCAGGCTGCGCGGGCCGGGCTTCGCCGGCTGCCAACGGCATGCATGTATCTGGCACCGGTACCGGTGGCCGGAAATGATCGATCATAGGCAGTCAATCTCCGCCAATGAAGGTAACATCAACCATAAGTTGTAATCGATTACAATAAAACGATTTAGTTTTCCCTAACCATGAGCACTCTGGCTTTTCCTCATCGCAGGTTCAATCCGCTCCGAGGCGATTGGGTTCTCGTCTCGCCCCATCGCACGCAGCGGCCATGGCAGGGTGAGGTCTCGAAAACGGATGCGCCCTCGCCTATCCACTATGACCCGGCCTGTTACCTTTGTCCCGGCAACACCCGCGCCGGGGGCCACCAGACGCCTAATTACGACAGTGTCTACGTCTTCGATAACGATTACGCCGCCCTCCTTCCCGACTCACCCGCGCCGCCGGAGAACCTCAAGTACCCCCTCCTTCGGGCCGAGCGCGAGCGAGGGACCTGCCGTGTTCTCTGCTTTCATCCCGATCACAGCCTGACGCTCGCCCGCATGCAGCCCGCAGAGATCGAGCGGGTTGTCGAAGCCTGGACCGCGCAGACTCGAGAACTCGGCGACCGGGCGGATGTCGGCTATGTACAGATCTTCGAAAATCGCGGCGCCATGATGGGCGCCAGCAATCCCCATCCTCACGGCCAGATCTGGGCCACCGAGCACATCCCTGACGAGCCGGCACGCGAATCCGAGCATCAGTTGCACTACCACTCTGAGCATCAGTCCTGCCTGCTCTGCGACTACCTCAAAACCGAAACCGAACAGAAGGTCCGCATCGTCTGCGAGAACGACCAGTTCGTCGCCGTCGTCCCTTACTGGGCTGTCTGGCCGTTCGAAACACTTCTGCTCAGTCGCGACCATCTCCAGTCATTCACCAGCTTTACTGCTGCGCACCATCGCGGACTGGCCAACATCCTCAAGCAGCTCACCACCCGCTACGACAACGTCTTCGAAGTCAGCTTTCCTTACACCATGGGCTTCCATCAGCAGCCCACCGATGGTCATCCCCATCCTGAGTGGCACTTCCACGGACACTTCTATCCACCGCTCCTGCGCTCTGCAACTGTCCGCAAGTTCATGGTCGGATTTGAAATGTTGGGCATGCCGCAGCGCGACATCACACCGGAGTCAGCAGCCGAACGGCTCGCCGGTCTGCCTGGGATTCACTACAGCGAAGGCGGCCCCACATCGTAAATGCTGTCATTCCAGCCGCAGCCGAATTGCTTACTCTCGAGAGCGAAGCTCTCCGCATTAAGCTATGGCCGCGTATGGGCGGAAAAATCGTTTCTATTGTTGTCCGAGGGCACGGCAAGCTTGCAGGCAGTCGCGACAGGGAATTACTCCACGCACCCATCCATCCGTACAACGAAGCATCCCACTCATCCAGCTTCGAGCAATCGGATGCCGGCGGATGGGACGAGTGTCTTCCTTCGGTCGCCGCCTGCCACTGGAACGCCATTGAGATTCCGGACCATGGCGATGTCTGGCGAACTCAGTGGAGCGCCGTCATCCGCAACGACGCGTTATTGGCGCATACCCAGGCATTCAGCATGCCCTTGCGCTTCTCCCGCCGCATCGCGCTGGACGGTCCCACCATGCACCTCAACTATGCCGTCACCAATACCGGCGATCATCCCACGGACTTCCTGTGGTCCGCGCATCCTCTCTTCCAGGTCCAGGAAGGCGATCGCATTGTGCTTCCGGAAGGCACCGACTCGGTTCATGTCGAAAGCTCCACAGACCGGGACCTTACGCGCAACGGTCCATCCTGCGCATGGCCCCATGTCCGCCTCGCTCACGGGGGTCATCTTGACCTCAGCACCATCGGCCACCAGGACGGAATCACCTCGCACAAACTTTTCGCCGGACCACTCGCCACCGGCTGGTGCGGGCTGTACAGGGAGCAATTGCAGCTAGGCATTGTCATGCGCTTCGATCCCACGCACACGCCCTTTGCCGGTTTGTGGATCAGCCATGGAGCCTGGCCGGCAGGCGATACGGGCGGCGACAAGCAGTTCACTGTGGCGCTCGAACCCACCACCGCTCCCTGCGATGCACTGGATCGTGCCGCGCATCTTGGTCACGCTCAGCATCTGCTGCCGCAGGCGGAATTTGCCTGGCCCCTTCAATTCGAGGTGTACGGCAGCCACTCAGCCATTCGCTACGAAGATTTCCTTCCGCTTGCTTCCATACCGCCGCGACATTGACACATCCAAAACAAATCTGACCCAGGAGCAGCAGCACAGGTAAGGTCATGCAGACAAACGAAAAGCACATGAGCCTGCAGCCGCAGGAAGTTCAAGCACGGCACCGGCAGCGCTTCGGCGCCAGCAGTGAAGTCTTCCGTGCGCCTGGCCGCGTCAATATCATCGGTGAGCACACTGACTACACCGGCGGTCTCATCCTGCCCGCCGCGATAGACTTCGCCACCATCGCCGCCATCAGCCCGCGCACCGACCAACAGGTCAACGTTTATTCAGAGAATTTCAACAAACAGGTGAGTGTCGACCTGAAAGATTTTCCCGCGAACGGCAGTCATCAATGGAGCGACTATCCAGTCGGCGTCCTCTGGGCTCTTCGTGAACACGGCATCACCACGTCCGGGTTCAACATCAACATCTATGGCAATGTGCCGCTTGGATCCGGTCTCAGCTCCTCTGCTTCCATTGAGGTCGCGACCGCTTTCGCAGTATTGTCACTGACGCAGGCACAGATACCGCGCGAGCAGATCGCTCTCCTTTGTCAGCGCGCTGAAAATATGTACGTCGGCGCCAACTGCGGCATCATGGACCAGTTCATCGCCTGCTTCGGCGCACAGGATCACGCCGTGCTGGTAGACACGCGATCTCTTAGCCACACTGCGGTTCTCATCCCCTTGGGCGTTGACCTGGTCATCTGCAATTCCATGGTCAAGCATTCCCATGCAGGTGGCGAATACAACACGCGTCGCGCTGAAGTGGACGAAGGCAGCAAGGTTCTCCGCGAAGCATTCCCATCGCTTCCACAAACGGACGACACGCTTCGTGACACCACCCTCGATCAACTCGAATCGATGCGCAGCCGGATGCCGGAAAATGCTTTCAAGCGCTGCCGCCACATCATCACCGAAAATGCCCGTGTCCTCGAGACCGTCTCTGCGCTGGAAGCCGGCGACCTGCCGCGTGTCGGCCGGCTGATGGCAGAAGCCCATGCCAGCTATCGCGACGATTTCGGGGCTAGTGTTCCAGAGGTCGAAGTGCTCATTGAGATTGCCTCCCGCCAGCCCGGCCTAATTGGTGCTCGCCTCACCGGCGGCGGTTTCGGCGGCTGCACTGTCAACCTGGTACAGGCATCGCATGCTGCAGCCTTCCTCACCGCCATGCATGATGAATACCAGCGGCAACTCGGCATAGAAGCGGACATGTTCCACTGCCGCGCTTCTGAAGGCGCCGGCAGAATCATACTCTCTTAAGGAAACTGCCCTACTCTGCCGGCCCTGACGGACCTGGGTCTGCCGATAGAGGCTTGATCATGACCGTCTGGCCCGTCCTCGCCGACTCACGCGCCGCGTCCAGGATCTGCTGCACCACCATGTTCGTCTCGATCCCGCCCAGTGAATGCGCGGCATCCACCTTGCCGCTGATCGCGGCCTCCAGGTAGTGCAGGGAATCATCATTGGGTTCGTCCAGCTTCGGTGCCGTCGACAGCGTCTCTTCTTTCTCGCCTGCGTAGCGTACCCGGAGATGATCCTGCGCCACGGTGATTGCATAGCCCGTCGTTCCGTAGACTTCCATGTCCTTGCGTGCGAACGGCCAGTTCCACGAAGGCATCAGCACCGCCTGCGCCTTCGGATAACGCACGATGATCGTGGCATCATCATCCACCCGCGCGTACCTTCCCGGCTTGTTTGACTGCGCCACCGCTGTCACGCTCACCGGCGTGGCGCCGTGCATCAGAACCGTCATCAGGTCGGCGCCGTAGCAGCCGAAATCGAACATCGCTCCTGCTCCATTCTTAGCCGGATCCGTCAGCCAGTTCAAAAACTCTGGCTGCACATGGATCTCCTCCGGCCCCTCATGGCCGTCATGCACGACCACCTTCCACAGGTCGCCAAGCTTGCCGCCATCGGCTTCACGCACGGCTTCCGCATTGCTCGCGTACCACGTTGTCTCGTAGTTCACGATCAGCTGGATGTGATGTTGACGCGCCGCCTTCCTCATGATCATGGCGTCCTGCAGATTGGTCGCTAGCGGCTTCTCCACCATCACGTTCACGCCATACGCAGCCGCATCCTGCACGATGCGACGGTGCTCAGAGGGCGGTGTATACACCAACAGCGCCGCCGGATGCTGCTTTTCCATCAACTCATTGATCGTGGAATAAAACGCCACATCATCCAGGTGATACTGCTGCTTGTATTGCGCCACCAGACCCGCATCCTGCTCCACGATTCCAACCAGCTGGATGTCCGGATGCTTGGCTACCTGCGGCAGAAATCCCGCCACATGCCCATGCGTCAGCCCCACCACGCCTACACGCATCGGTTGAGACTGCTGAGCCTTCGCATGGCTGCCGGTAGACACTGCTGCCACCATGCCGAGTACTGATAAAAACCGCCGCAGGATAATTCGCATCGGGATCTCTGGCCCTCCAGGGCTCAGGGCATCTTAAATCCAAAGCCCCATTCGTCGCATATCGCTTGCCTCCGCCCGTCTCGCAACACGCACTACACTATCTTCAGAACCGCAGGAGCATCCATGCGCCCAGCTATTCCGACACGCCACTTGCTGGCGACGCTCGCACTCGCACTTGCAACGCTTACGCTGCCCGCGCAACAAACAGGACCTGTCATTGTTACGAACAACGGCTCGAATGCGGCAGCCCAGCAGGACAAGCACTACATCGTGCTGGTCTCGCTCGACGGCTTCCGCTGGGACTACGCCCGCAAGGATGGCGCAAGGCATCTGCTCGCGATCGCGAAGGAAGGTGCGTCCGCTCCCGAAGGCATGCTCCCTGCTTATCCCTCCGTCACCTTCCCGAACCACTACACTCTCGTCACTGGCCTCTATCCCGAACATCACGGCATCGTCGCCATGTCCTTCTACGATCCCGTCCGCAAGCAGCGCTACGCCTTCAACGATCCCAAATCGGCGACCGACGGCTCCTGGTACGGCGGTACGCCGCTGTGGTCACTGGCGGAAAAACAAGGCATGCGCTCCGCCTGCTTCTTCTGGCCGGGTTCTGAAGCGGAAATCGCCGGCGAGCGTCCCAGCTACTACCTCAAATTCAACGACAGCTATCCCGACGACAAACGCATCGACCAGGTCCTCGCCTGGCTCGCCCTTCCACCCGAACAGCGCCCGCATTTCATCACGCTCTACTACTCCAATGTCGACCACGCCGGCCACAAATTCGGGCCCGATGCGCCAGAGACCCGGGAAGCCGTTCGCCACGTTGACGCGCTCATGGGCCAGCTGCACGACCGTCTTGCCAAAACCAGATTGCCCGTCAACCTCGTCATCGTTTCCGACCACGGCATGGAAGCCGAAAAGGGTCCGTGGATCAATCTCGACAAGTTCGCGGACCTCTCCCACTTCACCACTTCCGGCTCGCTGCTCTACTCTGATTCCGCCTCCGAAGCTGATACCGAACACGCCTACCAGCAGTTGAAAAGTGCCAGCGGCGACTTCAAGGTCTACCGTCGCGCCAGGGTTCCCGCAGATCTCGATTACGATCAGAGTCCCCGGGAAGGTGATCCCGTCATCGTGCCGACCGGCCCCTACGCCATACGCGCCCAAGCCCCGGACGATGCCGCGAAGGACTTTCCGCCGAATAAAGGCTCCCACGGCTTCGATCCGCATGAGATGCCCAGCATGCGCGCGATCTTCTACGCCGAAGGCCCGGACATACGCAAAGGCGCGACCGTACGCTCATTCGAGAACGTCAACCTTTACCCGTTTCTCGCCCAGATCCTCGGCCTCGATGCCCCGGCCACCGACGGAAAACTCAGCGTGCTTCAGGGCATCCTCAAAACCCCGCCTGCGGAATAGTTACACTTGAGCGATGGCTTATTATCTTGGCTTTGACGCGGGCGGCACGCGCACCGACGGGGCTCTTGCCAACGACACCACTGTTCTCGCGCGCGCCAGTGGCGGCAGCGTCAAACTGCTGCGCGTCTCTCCGGAAGAAGCAGAAAAGAATCTTCGCTTCGTCGTCGACACGCTCTTCGCAAAAACCGGCATTCTTCCAAGCCAGATTGCCGCTGTTTGCATCGGCATCGCCGGCTACACCGTCCCTCTCGTCACGGACTGGGTGGAGCGAACGCTGGCTGCCATTCTTGGCGGAGCTCCCAAGCTGCTCGTCTCCGGCGATGTCGAAATTGCACTCGATGCCGCCTTCCCCGGCGGTCCGGGTGTGCTCATCATCGCCGGCACCGGCTCCAATTTTCTTGGTCGCACCACTGCTGGCACCCTCATCAACGTCGGCGGCTGGGGTCCGGCGCTCGGCGACGAAGGCTCCGGCTACTGGATCGGCACCGCCGGCATCCGTGCCGCGCTCCGAGCCCGCGATCGCGGCGAGCCGACCTACCTGCTCGACCGCATTTGCGCCCACTGGGGCTGTCGCGACCTGAACCATCTGGTCGAAATCGCCCACGCCGTACCACCACCTGACTTCGCCGCTCTCGCGCCCGTAGTGACGGCTGCCGCAGAAGCCGGCGACTTCACGGCTGCCACTGTTCTGCAGGCCGCCGGCCGCATGCTCGGTCAGGACGCGACGCTGGTCTTCCGCAGGCTTCGTGCCAGCGAACCCGAGGGAACCCCGCTGCCCAGCATCGCGTTCTCCGGCAGCATCCTGCGACACGTCGCACCTGTCCGCGAAGCCATGATCGCTGAGATCAAGCAGCAACTGCCGCCGGTCCACGTGGTGCACGACGCGATCGATCCGCTCGAAGGCGCACTCTGGCGTGCCCGCCAACACGCCATAGGCCGCCTGTAGTGCCAAAGAAAAAGGCGGTGCCACAAACCCGGGTGCCTCGCGAAGCCAGGCTAGGAAATGCGCAAAGCGCGTCCACTCTTGCTGACAATCAGATCCCGCGCATCGGCATCCATCTCGGCACCAGCGGTGGCATCTTCAACGCAGCACACCGCGCCAACGAGCTCGGTGCCAATACCTTCCAGATCTTTTCCTCCAGCCCGCGCATGTGGCGTGCCATCACGCCGCCAGCCGACCACTGCGCCCAGATGCAAACCCTGCGCACCCAGTACGGTATCTTCCCGGCCGTCATCCACACCAGCTACCTCGTCAATCTCGCCAGCCAGAATGACGAAGTCCGCGAAAAGTCCATCGCCGCGTTTCGCGGAGAAGTCGAGCGCGCCCTTGCCATCGGCGCCGAATACCTGGTCCTTCACCCTGGCTCCTGGCGCGGCCTCACCCGCGATCAAGGGCTGGAGCGTGCAGCGGATGGCATCCAGCGCGCACTCGATGGTCTGCCCTGGCCCGACTGTAACTTCAAAATCCTCATCGAAAACACGGCCGGTTCTGAGTTCTCGCTCGGCGGCAGCTTCGAACAGGTCGGCGAGCTCATCGAAACCCTGCGCCCCCACGCCCCCGTCGGCGCCTGCCTCGACACCTGCCACACCCACGTCGCGGGCTACGACATGGTCACCCTCGAAGGCTACGAGACCACCATCCAGCAGGCCGCATCCCTCATCGGCCTCGAACACATCCGCGTCTGGCACATGAACGATGCGAAAGCCGCACGCGGCTCCAAACTCGATCGCCACCAGCACATCGGCGAAGGCACCATCGGCACCGCCCCCTTCCAGCGACTGCTGCGCGACCCACGGTTTCGCCACTGCGCGTTCATCGCGGAAACGCCAGTCGATGTGCCGGAGGATCTGCAAAGGAACGTCGACATGCTGCGGTCGCTCGCTGGCTGAAAGGGCACGTTCTTCGCGTCCACTTGATCAGGACCGCCAGGCGCTTGCAAACCCAACAAATTACAATAACTGCAGCATGTCCGACGAAACCC
>CAZZUX010000082.1:0-17288 GCA_964657395.1 uncultured Ktedonobacteraceae bacterium | reverse complement strand
CGACGACCTCCCTGTATGGCGGTACCTACAACCTCTTCCACTACACCCTGCCGAGGTATGGCATCCAGGTGCGCTTCGCCGATGCTGACGACTTCCCCGGCGTGCGTGCCGCCATCAACGACAAAACCAAGGCAATCTACACAGAAACGCTGGGGAATCCCAAGCTCGATATAGCCGACATCGAAACTCTTGCAGCAATCGCTCATGAGCACGGCCTGCCACTCATCATCGACAACACCAGCGCTACTCCCGCGCTTACGCGTCCCATCGAGTGGGGCGCCGACATCGTTGTCGAGTCCGCAACCAAGTACATCGGCGGCCATGGCACCTCCATCGGCGGCATCATCGTGGACGCAGGCAAGTTCGACTGGAAAGCATCGGGGCGATTCCCTGACTTCTCCTCACCCGATCCTTCGTATCACGGCCTCTCCTACACGGAAGCCTTCGGACCTCTCGCCTTCATCCTCAAAGCCCGCGTCCAGGGCCTTCGGGACACGGGCGCCGCGCTCTCGCCCTTCAACGCTTTTCTCTTCCTGCAAGGCGTCGAAACGCTCCATCTCCGCATGGAACGCCACTCTTCCAACGCACTCGGCGTCGCACAATTCCTCGAACAGCACCCAGGCGTTGACTGGGTCAACTATCCCGGCCTCGCCTCCAGTCGATATGCCGCGCGCGCCAAAAAGTATCTGCCCAACGGTCAAAGCGGCCTTGTCACCTTCGGCATCAAGGGCGGTTACGAATCAGGCAAACGCTTCATCAATTCGCTCAAGCTGTTCTCTTTGCTCGCCAACATCGGCGATGCCAAGTCGCTGGTCATCCATCCTGCGTCAACCACGCACCAGCAGCTCACGCCGGAGGAGCAGCACACGACAGGCACCACGCCCGATCTCGTCCGCCTTTCCGTAGGCATTGAAGATCTGCGCGACATCCTCGCTGACCTCGGTCAGGCCATCGAAGCCGCCAACGGTCACGTGACCACCGGCACACGGGACCTGGTTGCCCGCTAATCGCAGGTCGAGCCTGTTCCGGTGACAACTCTCGCGATCCAGCCATCGCAGGAAGGCGACTTCGCCCTTCCTGCGAATTTTCAGCTCAGTGCCGGAGGCGTTCTCCATAATGCCTCGTTGCGCTTCGCCCTCTACGGAAGACTCAACAGCGCTCGCAGCAACGTCGTGCTTGTCTGCCACGCCCTTTCCGGCTCAGCCCGGGTTGCTGACTGGTGGCCGGCCATCTTCAGGCAGTCCCGCACATCCGGCATCATTGATCTCGAAACACAAGCCGTCCTCGGTATCAACATCCTCGGCTCCTGCTACGGGTCCACCGGCCCCTCATCCACCGATCCGGGAACCGGCCAGCCCTACGGGCTCAGCTTCCCCTTGGTGCAGATCGCCGATATCGTCCGTGCTCAGGCGCTGCTTCTCGATTCCCAGGGCATTGAGCGCGTGACCCTCGCCATCGGCGCCTCCCTCGGCGGCATGCAGGTCATCGAATGGGCACTCCAATGCTCGGCTCGCATTGAACGCGCCGTCGTCATCGGCGCGGCGCCTTTATGCGCCATGGGGCTTGCTCTCAACCATCTGCAGCGCCAGGCCATTCAGCTGGATCCGCTCTGGAATGGTGGCAACTATCCGCGCTCATCGCCACCGAAGAAAGGACTGGCTCTCGCACGGGCACTCGCAGTCTGCAGCTACAAATCCGCACAGCTTTTCGAAGAACGATTTGCCCGCAAGCCGGACCGCAGTCGGGAAGATCCCTTCCTCGATTCACCTCATATCGGTCGCTTCGATGTAGGCGGTTATCTCGATCATCAAGGCGTAAAGTTTCACGCCCGATTCGACGCCAACTCCTACCTGTCACTCACCCGCGCCATGGATCTCTTCGATCCGGACCGCAGTCACGCCGCTTCCGGCTTATGGAGCCGAATCCAGGCAGAAGTGACACTTGTCGGCATCTCCTCCGACTGGCTCTTTCCCACCTCCACCATCCTCAGCATGCATCAGGCCATGGTGAACGCCGGCGTGCGCTGCGCCTATCGCGAGCTCGTCTCCAGTCATGGCCACGATGCGTTTCTCGCCGAGCCACACGCCCTCTTTGCTCTCCTTCAATCCTGACTCGCCGGCAGGTATGCCGATCGCATACTCTCATCGCACAACAGACTGGTATCCTGAAGGCTCCGCTGCACAGCCATGCCACCAACCCTCGCTTCGAACCAGCCCTTCCGCTCTACTCTCTACGCAAGTCCTCAACGAGCATGGCTCTTCCTGCTCACCCTGTATCTCGTTGTTCACTTCGCAGCCTTGTTCGCGCCGCCGCTTGAAGACGATGTTGACGCCACCCACGCGCAAGCCGCCCAGCACATGGCGCTCACCGGCGACTACGTCACCATGTATGTCAACGGCATCCGCTATCTCGAAAAGCCACCGCTGCCCTACTGGCTCATCTCTGTCGATTACCGAATCTTCGGCTTCAATGTCTTCTCCACGCACCTGCCGCTTACTCTAGGCGTACTGGCGCTGGCAATTCTTGTGTGGCACTGGGCCCGCCGTGCCTTCGGCGATCGCGCTGCTTTTTACGCTGCACTCTCCATCCTCACCACCATTGGCATCTTTCTCTATACGCGCTTTCTGATCCCGGAAATACTGCTCACTTTCTCGCTGGCACTGGCCCTGTACTGCACCATCACTGCCCTTGAAGATGGCACACCACGCCGCGTCTACATCGCGTGGATCGCGTTGGCGCTCGCCATGCTCACCAAGGGCCTCATCGCGCCGGTCTTCTTCTTCGCCGCCATTCTCCCGTGGCTGCTGCTTACCGGCCTGTGGCGCGAATGGCGCAGCTTGAAGCCTTTCTCCGGGCTCGCCCTCTTCTTGCTGGTCGCCGCTCCCTGGCACATTCTCGCTGGCCTGCGCAATCCGGATCACGGCCATCCACTCGGCAACATTCCTTCCGCAGCAGGCGTGCACGGATTCTTCTACTTCTATTTCATCAATGAGCACGTGCTGCGCTTCCTCGGTCACCGCTTCCCGCATGACTACAACAAGCAGGCCGCATGGGTCTTCTGGGCCGGACACCTCGCGTGGCTCTTTCCCTGGAGCCTCTACGTACCACTCGTCTTTAAACGGCTCTGGCGATCCCGCAGCACCTGGCTCTCGGGCCTCAACCAGCATTCCACCTTGCCCGCTTTGGCGCGGGAAGAATTCCGAAAACGCACCATCTGGCTGCTCGCGCTCTTCGCCGGATTCATCCTCCTGTTCTTCTCCCTCTCCACCAACCAGGAGTACTACACCTTTCCCTCCTGGTTCGCATTGCTCATGCTCACTACTGCCGTCGTCGCCAGCTATGAAGAGAATGCGGCCATCGCCGATCCCGCATTGCGCAAACGCGGCGCCTTCTCCATTCATGGCGAGTCCCTGATCGGCGTCCATGTCCTGTTCGCCTGCATCGGCATCGCCATCTCGCTGGCTCTTGCCTGGGGCCTGTGGAGTTCACGCCATCTTCCTTACGTCTCCGATGTCGGCGCAGTGCTCGCCCATCGCGGCGTTGGCGGCTACTCGCTCTCCATGTCGCATGTCTTCGATCTCACAGGCCAGTCGTTCGCAGGTCTACGTCTGCCTGCGATCCTCGCCGCTCTCGCGCTCCTGGTCGGTCCATGGCTTGCTTTGCGCTATAGGCAGATGGAGAAGCACTTTCAGGCAACCATGAGTGTTGCCCTTACCTCTGCCGTCTTCCTCATCGCCGCGCATCTCGCACTGGTTCGCTTCGGAGGCATGCTCGGCTCGCGTCCATTTGCCGACACCATTAACAGGCTTTCCGGCAATGCAGCTGTCGATCCTTCACTTCGCAACAACGCGCAGCTGATCATCTATGGCGACCAGGCCAATGCTTCCTCGGTCATCTTCTATACCCGGCGGCAGGCGCTGCTCGTCAACGGACGATCCTCGTCGATGATCTGGGGTTCCTTCTATCCCGACGCTCCGCATATCTTCATTGAAGATGCCGATCTCGTCCGCAGCTGGGGTCATGGCCTTCGTCACTACCTCATCGTGACCGGTGATGACAGGGATCATGTCTCGAGCCTTCTCGGATCCAGGACCATACTGGTGCAGGAACTTGCCGACAAGGCACTCTATACCGACCAACCTCTCCAGCACTGACGACCTAGCACACAGCAAATCAGAAAATGGCCAGGCATCGCCGTACTGCGCTATGGTGTCATACAGCCTGCAGTGACATGTCGACTGGTAGACTTCGGAAAGGTCGAGAACTTTGAAAACGCTTGTCGTCGATATCGGTGGAAGCAACATCAAGCTGCTGGCAGAAGGTCAAAGCGATCCCGTCAAGATTCCTTCCGGCCCTGACATGACAGCCGAGTTGATGACAAAGCAGGTCCTCAACTCGACCTCCGCCTGGAAATATGACCGCATCTCCATCGGCTATCCCGGTCCCGTTCATGACAACAAGCCGACGCTTGAACCGCACAACCTCGGCAAAGGCTGGATCGACTTCAACTATCAGAAGTCCTTTGGCAAGCCAGTCCGCATGATCAACGATGCCGCAATGCAGGCCCTTGGCTGCTATCACGGCGGACGCATGCTGTTTCTCGGCGTGGGTACCGGACTCGGCTCAGCTCTCGTGATCGAGGGGAGTAAAGGCAGCGGCCAGAAGGGCGGCATCGTGCAGCCTATGGAACTCGCCCACCTGCCCTACCGCAAAGGCCGCACGTACGAAGACTATGTGGGACGTCGAGGCCTCGAACGCCTTGGCAGGAAACGATGGCAGAAGTATGTAATCGATGTCATTCAGCGCCTCTCTGCGGCCCTCGTCGTCGACTACGTCTCCCTCGGAGGCGGCAACGCGAAATTGCTCAAGAGCCTGCCAGACAAGGTAGAAGTCGGCGCCAACGGCAACGCCTTTCTAGGTGGTTACAAGCTCTGGGACAACGACTCCTTCCGATAACTTCCAGGAAGGTTCAGCGAAGCTCCTTAATCCCGTCGGCACCATGTGTCTGTGCGTTCCATCCAACTAATTACAGAGCGGTCGCATCCGGCATGCTCGTGTGTGCGTACTAGATAGGCAAGCGCACTGAACTGGACCATCCGTTCCTACTCAAATCCAATGTTCCCCCTCCTGAATGCCTCTCCCCCGGGCAGTACGCCTTTTTCACTTTCCGCGGCCCGGCTGCGGACACACCGCGCTGAGGATTCATTCATGAAGCTGACAGATCTATCCACCACGGGCAACAATCGCCGTTCGTTTCTCCGCAATGTAGGAGGCGCCACCGCAGCAGTCGCTGCTCTTGGCATGGCTCCTGCCAATCTCTTCGCCGCATCCACTGCAGTGACCGCAGCAGTCGATACGCCAGCCGAGATCTTCACTGCCGCCCTCGTTGCCGAAGATCTTGCGACAACCTTCTACTACAACGTCCTGGTCGGTGAAGTGATCCAGGATGTCAACCTCGCCGGCGCGGGCGGTACCGCCACCAACGTGAAGCCCAATGGCTCCGTCTCCAACGTTGGCTACATCCGCGCTGCTTTGACAGAAGAGTATCTGCATGGCTCGCTCTTCCGTTCGCTGCTGAACATCTCCAGCGCAGCCAAAGATCCATACCAGACCTTTTACTTCAAGCCCTCATCCTTTGCAGATCTGAACGACTTCATCTTCCAGCTGGAGACCCTTGAGACCGCCTTCATTGGCGCTTACATGGCGGCCATTCAGCAGTTCGCTCTGCTGGCCGGTGCTGGCAAGTCGCTCACGTTCGCGGGCGTCACCTACAAGCCATCCGACTTCGCCTACTTCGCCAAGATCGCTGCATCCATCCTTGGCGTTGAGTCGGAGCACCGCGCACTTGGCCGGGCCATCAGCCCTACTCTCATTCCAGCTAACCAGCTGGCCTATGAGAGCACTGCCGGTTTGACCTCCGTCTACAACGGCCCCAGGTCTGCCGTTGCAGCCCTCACGCCCTTCCTTGAACGCGGCAACGGCACCGATGGTTACAGTCTTATGACCGCCATCAATAATCGCACCAAGGTAAACCTCGTCGTCGGCGGTACGGCTATCCCGACTGAATAAGACCTGGCTACCGGATCCAAACTAAAAAGCGGAAGCCGTTAAGGCTTCCGCTTTCGTGTAACCCGGCTGTTCTAAGCCTAAGCAGACACGGTGCTGGTCCGTTTTTCCGAGCCTGTTCTCTTTGACCTGGCCGCGCGCAGCGGCCGCATCCATCCGTCCTTCGACAACTCGAATAGCTCACCTCGCCACAGCACACGATTGCTGGTGTAGCTCGCGGCCCAGAAACCGAATCCCATCAAGTCACGAAGCGGGTACAAGAATACAGTTCGCCACAGATGCTTCTCGGCAACGACTGTCGCTCCTACCAGTCCGGCCAGCATCATGCGGTTCAACACAGCCCAGCCAAGCGCAGCCGCTGCAAGCCAGGGATGACTCATCAGCAGCAGCATCACGCCCGCGAGCAGACCAAACGGCATACTGAACGTCAGTGCGGTTCCGGCATGCCCTTTAGGACGCGAAAAGCGGGTCGATTTCATCCAGCGAGCCTGGTGTTTCATCGAGGCAGCAAACCCTGTATTCAGGATCACATGATCGATCACATGATCTGACAGCACGACTTCGTACCCGCGGTCCGCAATCCTGTTGCCCAGCAGAAAATCATCAGCGCAGTACTCACCCAGCGAAGCGAATCCGCCTATCTCCTCCACGCATTCCCGCCGCATCGCCATCGTCGGTCCCAGCAGGAACTGCATGCCTTCTAAAACATTCGCAACCAGCACACCGGAGGTCATCTCAATAGACATTCCGACGCCTTCCAGTTGCGCCCACAAGCTCGATGTACGCGACTCATCCTCTGTTACGGTTCCGCGATACAGGCAGGTCACCGCACCCACCAGCGGGTCGGCAAACGGCTTCACCACTTCGCGAAGGTAATTCGCTTCCACCCTCACATCACTGTCACTGATCACCAGCAATTTGTACGCCGCAGCCTTGCCCATCACCTCCAGCGAAGCAATCTTGGCGTTGGCATACAGTGGCTCGCCACTCGTCAGAAACTTTACTGGAACATGTGGGTAGCGCCCGGCGACCTTCCGCGCTATCGCCAGTCCTGCATCGGATCCCGTACGCGCGCAGAAGAGCAATTCGTAGCCGCGATACTCCTGGGAGAAAAAGCTCTCAATATGTTCTTCCAGGCCAGGCTCAGCTCCATGCAGTGGCTTGAGGACGCTCACTCCCGGCATAAGGCTGCAGGTCCCGTCCGGCATCTCACTGCGCGCAGCAGTGCAGCCACACAGTGAGCCGCGGTGGAATCGGCGAACACCCGCCACCACCAGGCCGCTATATACCGTGGAAGTCAAAAGCCCGAAAAGTCCCAGGCTGAGAAACACGTCTTGGGAAATGTGCATGTGTTGAAACTGCCCACTTCAGCTTACTACTCTGGACGTCCGGGAACGGCAATTTGGCTCAACGGCGTGATACTGACGCCCTCAAACGCGAGGTAACCAGTTACCCTTTTCGGATCCGAGACGTCTTTTCATGGACCAGCACCGCTTTTCTGAGCGGAACCATGGCAGATTCGCTGCCTGGCATTCCTGAAAAGCCCTGCATGCGGGACACCATTTCGGTCCGGACGTAGTCGACAAAGCTCTGCATCTGGTGGTTCATCTCTTCCATGCGCTCCCGCATCTGCAGAATGATGGCAATCCCGGCCATATTCACGCCTAGATCACGCGCAAGGTTCAGGATGAACTCCAGTCGTTCGAGGTCTTCATCCGTGTACATGCGGGTGTTGCCATCGGTGCGCGAAGGCTTCAGCAGGCCCTCCCGCTCATACAGGCGCAGCGTCTGCGGATGGATCTCATACATCTCCGCTACTGCCGAAATCATGTACGCACCCTTGGACTTCCGCTTGGTCACCATTCTCCCTGCCCTGTTAGACCACGCTTCCCTGCCGCTGCGGACTGGTTGAAGATCACATGATCACTCTCCTGCGCGATCATGGTTCGGAACATCACCTGCGGCTTCTTCCGTAAGCGGCTCATCATGCCTCTCCGTACTTTGTACGGAATGAGCAGGTCTACGCAATACCCACTCTGGTGCTCCACATGCACCGACACAGCATTCGACGCCTCATCTCCATCGTCTCTGCGCCAGATTCGCACATCGGCAGCCAGTGCCGTGGCCTTCACAGACCCGGAAGCTGCTTCCCGCAGCAGCGCTGCACGCAGCGACGCCACCGCCTGCTGCGTCGATGTTGCCTGCCTGTCCGCCATAGGATCGTCTACTCTGCGCACAGACCCGTCCCGCGCAATCACGGCAGCTAGCGGCGGAAATCCTTCACGGTCCTCAAGACTGCGCTTCACCACCGGCATAATCGCCTTCAGCAAAGACTGGGAAGAGTCCTGCTCTGACGTCGCTGCCGTGTTTAGACGCTGGCCCACATTGCCTCGCGTGGATCTTCCGGGTTCAACTTCGCCAGCTCGCGAAGAATCTCCTTGGAGCGCTCATCCTTCAACTGCGGCACCACGATCTCGACGGTCACGATTTCGTCACCGCGTACACCCTCCTTCGAAGCAGAGGTCACACCCTTCTCACGCATACGCAGCTTCTGTCCGCTCTGCGTTCCGGGCGGAATTCGCAGCTGCGCTCTTCCATCAATCGTCGGAACTTCAATCTTCGATCCCAGCGCCGCTTCTGCTACCGTCACCGGTACACTCACCTGGATGTCATCAGCAACCCGCGTGAATACTGGATGTGTGCCTATCTTTACGATCAGGTACAGGTCGCCGGCCGCACCGCCGCCTGTTCCTGCATTGCCCTTGCCGGCTAGACGGATACGTTGGCCATCGCGGGTTCCCGCCTTGATGCGGACCTCCACGGTCTCCGGCTTCGCCAGTGTGCCTTCTCCATGACAGGTAGGGCAGACATCCTGCACCTTGCCCGAGCCGCCACATCGCGGACACTGGATGTTGAACTTCATTCGTCCGCCCATCTGCGTTACCTGGCCTGAACCATGACACTCGGTGCACGCCATCGCACCCCCTGAGAACGCGCGTCCGCGGCAGGTGGGACACGTCTCCTGGTGCGTAATCTGCAGTCGAGTCGTACCGCCATGGATCGCCGCCCAGAAATCGATGGCTACCTGGTACTCGAGGTCCGTACCCGGCTGCGCTCCCTGCTGAGCCTTGCCGCCCTGCGAGAACATGCCAGAGAATATGTCCCGAAAACCGCCCCAGCCTGCTGAACCCGGCCCGTTTGCTGCTCCGGCAGCACTACGCTTCTGCTGATCCGCAAAATCCGAGAAATCGAAGCCGCCGAAATCGAACGGTACACCCTGGCCGCCTGCTCCACCCCCCGAACCTGGAGCGTAGCCGCCCCGCGCTGCGGCCTCTGCCTGCGCCGGATCAATCTGGTCAGAATAGAAGCCGAACTGGTCGAAGATCTTCCGCTTCTTCTCGTCGCTCAGCACGTCATTCGCTTCGGAGATGGTCTTGAACTTCTCCTCGGCCTTCTTGTCATTCGGATTGACGTCGGGATGATATTTGCGCGCAAGTTTGCGAAAGGCCTTGCGGATCTCGTCCTGCGTCGCGGTCTTCTTAACGCCCAGGATTCCGTAATAATCTTTTGTCTGTGTTGCCATGCTCACTCAGCGTCCCGGCAGTCAACTCTGCCTGTATTCTAGGGTCTGTCTCCAACCATCTGTGCCGGAACATCAGCAGGTTTGCTGCTTGGCTCGACAAGGTGTCCATCGGCGGTAACGCCCGCAGCATCTCCTGCTAAGTGTTCAGCCTTCCATCGCATTTTGCTTACGACTGGCATTTCGGACACCAATACGCCGTCCTTCCCGCCATTTCTCCGCGCTCGATCTTCGTGCCGCATACCCAGCACGGCTTACCTGTGCGGTGATACACATAGTGAACCTCAGCCCGCTCCGCAGGGCCTCGCGGATGGGGCCTGTCCTTGGGCCGAGTCGTCACAATCCTGCGATCCACCATGCCATCCGGCATCAGCTTCACTGCTTCTTTCCAGATACCCAGCAGCGCCTTCGCATCCACCTGGTTCCCTGGCCGGTGCGGACTGATCTTCGCCCGGTACAACAACTCGGCCCGATAGATATTGCCAATCCCCGCAATGATCGACTGGTCCATCAACAACGCGCCGATCGGTGTTTTCCGTTTGCTGATCAACTGAATAGCCGGCGCCGGATCACTGTCCTCGCGCAATGGATCAGGACCCAGACGCGCCAGCAGTGAGGCCCACTTCTCATCCGAATACACGGAACAATCCGTCGCCCCACGCAGTTCCAGCCAGTCCTTGGCTGTCCAGATCCGTAGCCGAAGCGCCCCTTTGACTGGTCGCAACGGCGGCTTACCTTCGGTGAAGTCTCCAAACCGACCCAGGTGCACATGCAGCGTCAGGTCCTGGCCAAACATATATCCCAGATGCTTGCCATAGGCCTCGACTGCTTTCAGCTTCCGGCCATCGAGCATCTCGGCATCCGGAAACTGCCCGGTCGGCGAGTCCACATGGACTTGCTTTCCGGCAAATGCCCTGGCATGCAACTCGGCATACCGATGAACCTCATTCCCTTCCGGCAATCCAGACCCTCCACCTCGAACAACAAGCCAGCGATCTCAAACATTCAACGCAATCGATCATCTAAGTGGAACCATGCGACCAACGGAAGCATAAGCGCCAAAGGCGCCTACGCCCGTACGGCCAGTACCCACTACTCAGTTCCAGACTAGTTTTACCGGGATAGCTTCGATCTTCCAGAAGATATCCGGCTCAATCGACACCATCTTGCGTGCAAACTGTTCTGCTTCTTCTTTCGAGTCAAACGTAATCTTGTTCAACACCTGTCCCGCTCTGAACTGCTCCGCCATCCACACTGTCTCCTGCATGACGCCCTCCTCCAACCCTCTTCCACTTAGACCCTGATTCCGCACCCTTGACTCCGTTCCTTTGAAAACAGTGTTAACCGGATACACGAAGGGCGCCCACTTGTTCGGGCGCCCTGCGTGGTGAGACAGACCCGGCTTACTTCTTTTCGTCTACGTCGACGTACTCGGCATCGATCACGCCTTCATCCGCCTTGCCATTCGCCGTCGTTCCGGCAGCAGCTTCAGCGCCATCGGTCGGCGGTACACCTGCGGCACCCTGCGATGCGCCGGCCTTGTACATTGCCTCGGCCAGCTTGTGCGAAGCCGCCGTAAGCTTCTCGCGCGAAGCGTTTAGTGCTTCGGCAGTCGGGGTACCTTCCAGCGTCTTCTTGGCATCGGCCAGCGCGGCCTCAACATCGCTCCTGTCGCTGCCGGTGACCTTGTCGCCATTTTCCTTCAGCATCTTGTCGACGTTGTACACCATGTTGTCGAGACCATTCCGTGCCTCGATCTCGTCCCGCTTGGCCTTGTCTTCCGAAGCATGCGCATCGGCTTCCTTCGCCATCCGGTCCACTTCTTCCTTGCTCAGACCGGACGAACTGGTAATCGTGATCTTCTGGTCCTTGTTCGTTGCCGTATCCTTCGCGGTTACATTCAGGATGCCGTTTGCATCGATGTCGAATGTCACCTCGATCTGCGGCACGCCACGCGGAGCCATCGGAATGCCGCTCAGCTTGAACTTGCCCAGCGTCCGGTTCTGCGACGCCATCGGCCGTTCACCCTGCAGCACGTGCACCTCAACCTCGGTCTGCGAATCTGCAGCCGTCGAAAAGGTCTCCGACTTCTTCGTCGGAATCGTCGTGTTACGCGGAATCATCGGTGTCGCCACTCCGCCCAGTGTCTCGATCGCCAGTGTCAGCGGTGTTACATCCAGCAGCAACAGGTCCTTCACTTCACCGGCAAGCACGCCAGCCTGGACTGCAGCGCCAATCGCAACTACCTCATCCGGGTTCACACCCCGATGCGGCTCCTTGCCGAACAACTGCTTCACAATCTCCTGGATCTTCGGCATACGCGTCTGGCCGCCGACCAGTACAACCTCATCGATCTTGCTGGCGTCAATGCCGGCATCCGCCAGCGCCTTCTTGCAGGGCTCGATTGAGCGTTGCAGAAGATCATCGACCAGCTGTTCCAGCTTGGCGCGTGTCAGCTTCTTGACCAGGTGCTTCGGACCCGTCGCATCTGCCGTGATAAACGGCAGATTGATCTCGGTCTCGACCGTGGTCGACAACTCGATCTTGGCCTTTTCTGCCGCGTCCTTCAGGCGCTGCAGCGCCATCTCGTTGCCTTTGGCGCGCAGGTCCAGCGACTCGTCCTTCTTGAACTCGTCGATGAGCCAGTCCACGATGCGCTGGTCGAGGTTGTCGCCGCCAAGGTGCGTGTCACCATTGGTCGATTTAACTTCGATCACGCCTTCGCCGACTTCGAGTATCGAAACGTCAAACGTACCGCCGCCGAAGTCATAAACTGCGATGGTCTCGTCTTTCTTCTTGTCCAGGCCGTAGGCGAGTGCTGCCGCCGTCGGCTCGTTGACGATGCGCTTGACGTCCAGCCCGGCAATCTTGCCGGCATCTTTGGTCGCCTGCCGCTGCGCGTCGTTAAAGTAGGCCGGAACCGTAATGACTGCCTCAGAAACGGTCGTGCCAAGATAGTCCTCTGCCGCCTTCTTCAGCTTCTGCAGGATCATGGCCGAAATCTCGGGCGGCGTGTAGTCCTTGCCCTGGGCTTCCACCACGATATGGTCGCCCTGCGGCTTCACCTTGTAGGGCACCATCTTCATCTCGTCATTCACTTCATTGGAGCGCCGCCCCATGAAGCGCTTGATCGAATACACCGTATTTTCAGGATTGGTGATCGCCTGGCGCTTGGCAACCTGCCCAACCAGCCGCTCGCCACTCTTGGTAAACGCCACAATCGAAGGAGTCGTGCGTCCGCCTTCTTCGTTGGCGATCACCTTCGGCTCGCCACCTTCCATCACTGCCACGACCGAGTTGGTCGTTCCCAGATCTATTCCAATAATCTTTGCCATGTCCGTCCGCTGCTCCCCGCTAGAGTCATCACCCTGCTACGTTCTCGATCATCGCAGTTGAGTGACTTGTTGTCAATCAATCTGATGCAGGAGTTGTCGACTGGATGCAGAAACTGTCAGATACGCAATACTTCAGCTTCTCAGCTGTGGCGGAGAATCGGAAACTAGCTGATCCCGTACAAGTCACTGACCTGCCTTCAGACCCAGCTTCCGAGCAGTCGGTTTGGGAGCCGCAACCGTCGATGCTCCATCCGGCAGCGCCCAGGCGAACATAACCCCTCCACTGCCAGTCACCACATATTGCCGACCGTCCAGCATGTACGTAATGGGCGAAGTGGCCATCGCAGATCCCGTTCCCGCATGCCACAGCGTTCTGCCGTTATTGGTAGCCAGCGCCAGCAGGTTGCCGTATGCATCTCCCGTGAAGGCAAGGCCGGAGTCGGTCGTCATGACACCCGCCCCTGACCCGCCATCTCCGACGTCATGGCTCCAGCGGATCCGGCCGGACTGGTAGTCGATCGCCTCAATCACGCCCTTGCCCCACAAGCCATAATCCGCGCCCGCCCATCCGTAAGCGCCATCGGCAGGCTTGGCAAAATAGAGGCTGTAGCTTGGGTGCGCATCCACAATAAACAAGCCCGTCCCGGTATCGAAGCTCGGTGACCGATAGTTGGTCATGCCACCCTCATCCGGCGCGATCAGCCGTCCGTCAGGAGCCGGCTCTTTCTTCGGATCGCTTTTGGGCTGGCCCTTCTCATCCACCCCGGACGCCCAGTTGGTTGGACCGAACGGCGTCGTAATCAGGCTCTTCCCTGTCTCCCGATCAAGCACAAAGAAGTACCCGTTGCGTGAGCTTTGCATCAGCATCTTGTGCGGCTTGCCATGGAAGCTGCCATCGACCAGAACCGGTGTCTCCACGGCATCCCAGTCATGCGTATCATGCGGCGACGGCTGAAATCCCCACACCAGCTCGCCCGTATCCGGACTCAAAGCCACGATCGCGCAGCTCCATTTGTCAGCGCCCGGCCGCGTGCTTCCATTCAATACCGGTGTCGGATTGCCAGTCCCCCAATAGAGCAGGTTCAAACCCGGGTCATACGTGCCCGTCATCCAGGTCATCCCGCCTGTAGTCGCGTTCGGAGTACCCGCGGGCGCCGTGGCATTCCATTGCCATTGCGTTGCCCCGGTTTCGGGATCCAGGGACCGCAGGTATCCAGTCAGGTTGTCGAAGTCTCCTGACACTCCGATGATCACGTGGTTCTTCACCACCAGCGGTGCCATGGTGGTCCAGTAGCCCTTCTCAACATCAGCGACCTCCACATTCCATCGCACCGTTCCGTCCTTCGCATTCAGCGAAATAAGGTGATCATCGGGTGTGAGGAAATACAGGTAGCCCTTGTACATGGCCACACCGCGCTGGCCGATGTGAAGACCCTTGGCCGTCGGCTTGTTGAAGTGCCACAGCATGTGGCCCGATCGCGCATCCACCGCCCAGATATTGTCCGGCACAGTAAAGTACAGCACTCCGTCCACCATCAGCGGCGAAGACTTGATCGTGGCCGCCTGATTCGACTGGAATGCCCATGCCAGGGTCAAGTTCTGCACGTTGTGCTGGTTGATCTGCGTCAGCGCACTGTGCCGTCTGCCGGAATAATCTCCATGATAAGAAGGCCAGCTGTCCACACTGGGTTTTAGTAGGAGCGCCGGATCAACGCCACCCTGCGCATAACCGAGACCCGCACTCAAAACAGAGGCCAGCAGCAAACCAATGCCGCCGATTCCTGAACGGAGATGCATGGCACGAGAGTGCTTTATGGAATTCATGTTCGGACACACCTTTTTGCCGGCAGGCGTCTACCTCGATCTACCGGCAGTATCTTTTCTTCAGCCATCAGGTTGCGGAGTTTCTTACTCGCAGTGCCACGAAAATCGATGTTGCTGCGTCTGCCGCCATCCGGGCTACTGCTGCTTGACCGCCGCGACAGTCCTGGCTGAACCGGCTTTGGCCGGGACGCCTCCCGATCTGCCATCTCTGACACTCGCGACCTTTGTAGCCGCCGCCCTGGCAGTTCCCAAAGCCGGCTCAGGAAGTGTCCAGGCAAACATCACCCCGCCGCTGCTGGTGATCACGTACTGACGACCATCCAGCATGTAGGTAATCGGGGAAGTCGCCATGGCTGCCCCCGTGCCCGCGTGCCACAGCGTCTTACCATCGCTGGTCGCGAGCACCAGCATATTGCCATGCCCGTCACCCGTAAACGTCAGACCGGCGTCTGTGGTCATCACGCCGGCTCCTGAACCGCCCTGGCCTACTTCATGGCTCCAGCGGATCTTTCCCGTCTGGTAATCGATCGCTTCGATGACGCCTTTGCCCCACAGCCCGTAGTCCGCGCCGGCCCAGCCATACGCACCATCCGCCGGCTTCGTGAAGTAAAGACTGTAGCTCGGATGGGCATCCACGATAAACAGCCCCGTCTTTGCATCGAAGCTCGGAGACCGATAGTTGGTCCCGCCACCTTCATCCGGAGCAATCAGGCGTCCATCCGGTGCCGGCTCCTTCTTGGGATCCGGCAATGGCTGCCCCTTGTCATCTAACCCCGTAGCCCAGTTTGCCGGCGCAAATGGCGCCGTCAACAGACTCTTACCCGTCTCGCGATCCAGCACAAAGAAGTACCCGTTGCGCGAGCTCTGCATCAGCATCTTGTGCGGCTTGCCATGGAACGTACCATCCACCAGCACCGGAATTTCAACCGCATCCCAGTCATGCGTGTCGTGCTGCGACGGCTGGAAGCCCCACTTCAACTCACCGGTGTCGGCATCCAGCGCCACAATCGCGCACGTCCACCTGTCATCTCCCGGTCGCGTCGCACCGTTCAACACGGGTGTCGGATTGCCCGTTCCCCAATAGAGCAGGTTCAGGGATGGATCATAAGTGCCCGTAATCCATGTCATACCCCCCGTCGTCGCATTCGGAGTACCTGCTGGAGGCGTCGCGTCCCATTGCCACTGCGTCGCACCCGTCTCCACATCGACCGAGCGCAGGTAACCCGTCAGATTATCCAGGTCTCCCGAGACTCCCACGATCACATGGTTCTTCACCACCAGCGGGGCCATGGTCGTCCAATATCCTTTTCCGACATCGGCTACCTCTACATTCCAGCGCACAGTTCCGTCTTTCGCGTTGAGCGAAATCAGGTGATCATCCGGTGTCAGGAAGTAAAGGTACCCCCTGTACATGGCCACGCCGCGCTGGCCGATGTGATCACCCTTCGTCGACGGCTTGTTGAAATGCCACAGCATGTGACCCGACCGCGCATCGACGGCCCAGATGTTGTCCGGCACAGTGAAGTACAGCACTCCATCCACCATCAGCGGCGACGATTTGATCGTGGCCGGTTGGCTCGTCTGAAAGGCCCATGCCAGCGTCAGGTTCTGCACATTGTGCTGGTTGATTTGGGTCAGCGCACTATGCCGTCTGCCGGAATAATCACCATGGTAGGAGGGCCAGCTGTCCGGCGCAGGCTTCAGCAGAATAGCCGCATCGACACCGCCCTGCGCGTGCCCACTCACAGCCATCAGCCCCGGCAGCAGAAGCAAGCCGCCCAGCCGCTTCAGCAAGAACCGCTTCGTCGATCTCATATCAGCAATATCCTTCCCACAACGTGCGCGTCTCCGTTGCGATCTAGCGAAGCGTCTGTATATACGCCATCAGGTTGTGGATGTCGTCATCGGTGTACTTGGGAAACAGTGCGACGTGCGCTTCCACTGGGGCATCCACGCTGTACTTCACACCGCTGATCTTCCAGGAGTGATAAACCCCATCGTTATCCCGAAGGCCGACCGTGAACTCATCCAGGTACGCGAGCTCACCGCTCATGGCCTGCCCGCCCGGTGGCGTCACCGTCACCTTGCTTTTCACATCCTTCGGATACAGCATCCGCTCTTCCAGCTGCAGCCCTTCATATTTCGAAGCCACACCTGCGAGATCGCCCGTCGCCGAATGGCATTTCACGCAGCCGCCAGCCCCTTCGAAATATTGCTTCCCTGCTGCGACATTGCCGGTCTGCAGGTCTTCCACATCGACGCCGCGACGACCACCCTTCATACCTGCCGCACTTGCTACCTGCGCATGAAGAAACGCCACGACCGCCTGCATCTCATCGCGCGAGAAACTGAACGCCGGCATCTTCTTCTCGATACGTCCATTCAGCACCACGTTCGAGATCTTGTCTCCGCCCGAATCTGAAATCACTAGCTTCGAGCGTGTCAGGTCTGGACCGCTCTCCCCGCCCATCGCATCGCGGCCA
>CAZZUX010000081.1:0-17995 GCA_964657395.1 uncultured Ktedonobacteraceae bacterium | reverse complement strand
ATCAATTATCCGGAGGGTGTACGGCTTTGAACTGGTCACATGCGGGTCCATCCATGCTGGCGGCCTTCCTGGCATCGCTGGTGGAGTGTGTTGAGGCGTTGACGGTGATCCTGGCGGTAGGAAGCGTTCGCGGCTGGGCCAGTCCGCTGGCGGGTGCGGGTGCGGCTATAACGCTGCTGCTGGCAATCATTGCCGTGGTGGGTCGGGCACTCACGCATGTTCCCCTGCAGCTATTGCAGGTGGTCGTCGGCACGATGCTTTTGCTGTTTGGCTTGCGCTGGTTGCGTAAGGCGATCCTGCGGGCCGCGGGACATCTTCCCCTGCATGATGAAGCGGCCATTTTCGTCAGGAAGACGGCGGCCATGGCGCCTCCCGACGGTTCGACTTACGCCGCTACTCTGTGGGATGGTGTGGCGTTTGCTGCAGCCTTTCAGATCACGATGCTCGAAGGCACCGAGGTGGTGTTCATAGTGATCGCGGTAGCTGCCGGGGGAACTGGGCTGATGCTGCCGGCAAGTCTCGGCGCGCTGGCTGCGTTGGTGGTAGTGATTGCTCTTGGCGTGGCGCTGCACCGGCCGCTTGCGCGGGTACCGGAAAACCAGCTTAAATTTGCCGTGGGCATTCTGTTGTCGGCCTTCGGCACCTTCTGGGCCGGGGAAGGTATGGGACTGCAGTGGCCGCTGGGAGACTGGGCACTTGCCATCCTGGTAGCGACGTATCTCGCAGTGGCGGTCATAACGGTGCGTGCCTGCACCAACCTGGGAGCCACGAAAGGATCTGTAATCTAAGTTTCGTCAGAAGGTCTTTCTATGCAATGGTTGAAAACAACACTCACAGAAATTTATGGACTCTTCGTTGATGACGTTCTCCTCGCGATAACGATTCTCGTTTGGCTGGTTGCCATCGCGGCGTTGCTGCGCCTGCATCGATTGCCTATGGAGTGGGCCGGCCTGCTGCTTGCCGGTGGACTGATGTTGCTGCTGGTAGAAAGTGCAACTAGGTATGCCCGCGCCCACCGGACGCGCAGGTAGCATCCGTTGTCAGTAGATGGAGATGCGAGAATGGGTGCTCGGAGGATGAACGCTGTATGCCCTATATCTACATCGACAGGGTACTGAACGAACTTCGATCGGAGCTCCTGTCGGCGATGCACCAGGCGGTGAATGGCCAGTGCAAGAAGGGCGAGGTCGATGTGCAGCGCTTATATCGTGCATTTACCCGTGCTGCGGCCGGGCAGGTTGCGAACCCGGTGCGGGTCTCAGACAAGTGTATCGACGCGAAGACTTTGAAAAGCAGCTCGGAGAGTTAAGGTCCGTACGCAACATGGGCGGCAGCCCTCGAGTTGGCTGCCGCCCTGTTGGTTCGATGACCTTACTGGCCCATGTACAGCACGTGCACATAGGTGCCGAGTCGCGGGTTGTAGGCCAGGTAGTAGCCCGGGTCGCTGGGATCGTCGTAGAGGACCACGTCGTCACTGAGCCAGTTCCATCCGCTCACGTAGCCGATATCAAAGGGCGCGACCCCGAAGTAGAAGCCGTTAAAGAAGAAGCGATTCGGACCTCCGCCGCCCAGACGGTAGACGTATTGAGGACCGAAGCGGCCGGGGAAGTGACCATGTTCCCAGGGGTGATCGAGGTGATAGTGCGCATCGCCTCCGGGATGGCCAATCCAGCGGCCGTCGTCATGGACGTGGGGAGCCTGAGGGTGACCATTCATGTCGCTGAAGTTGCGATGATCGCCGGCGTTGTTTCCCGGACGACCGGCAAAGCCGCCATGGTCGCCGCCACCTTCCGGACCACGCTGGGGCACAAAGCCGCCGCCTACGTGGCCGCCGCCCATCCCGCCGCCATGTTCACCGCCACCGCCTGGCCGCTGCGCCATCGCAGGAAGTGATAGCACCAATGCGGCTGCCAATGCTGCAAAGCTCATACCCATAAAGCGTTTCATATATCCTCCGTCCGATACCTCAGCCTTGGAGTGCAGGCGGCACCGTGAGGTTGTAGCCTGTTTCTCTCCACTGGTATGAACCCGCGATCGTTCATGGAGTTGTGATGACGAAAGAGCGGCGCCGTGGGTCTCCGCTACATGGGCATGCTGTTGCCCACGAGGCCGCAGGCGATGCGGGCGCCGGAGTTGCCGGAAGGATCGGTCATCATGTCGTCAGCCTTTTCATGCACGATGATCGAGGTGCCGCCGTTTGCCAGGATGGAGTTCGGCGCATCCGGCTTGAGCGATATGCCAGTTGCGACGAAGCTGGCTTTCCCGGTCCCATCAGAGCCGATGGTCAGATTTGCCGGCATGTCGCCAGCGTGCGGACCAGCCGGGTTTTTAGAGCCATGCTGCTTGTTGTCAGGATTGAAGTGGGGCCCGGCAGACTTGAAGTCGGGCGCGTCGCACGCAGCTTTCGAGTGCACATGGATACCGTGATCGCCGGGAGGCAGGTTCATCAGCTTGCCTGTGACCTGGACGCCGGTCTTAACCTGTTTGAGCATCAGCGTTCCCGCATCCTGCCCCTGCGCCGTTTTGAGCGTAACCGTGACGGGCTTGATCTTCTGCGCGGAAGCGGATGCCATCGGGATGAGCCCCGCAATCAGCAGTGCACATGCCATTGCCAATTTTGATGTCTTCATGGTTTCGAATTCTCCTTCAATGCAGTTGCGCAGCGTCTTTAGGCCGTTCAGAAGATTCGGTCTACACGGCCAGCATATCCGCTTTAGATGGATGCAGTATGAAGGACCTGTGCCCGGCGTGAGCCATGTCACGAGTGTCCGTGGACAGGCTCGCCGCGCAGGTAGGTGGCATAGAGGCTGCCGTCCGGTGAAACCACGTTGAAGTTTGCGGGCTGGCCGATGTCTAAGGGAATGCCGCGGGCATTGAGTCCTACCATGGCTGCAGGATTCCTGGTCACCAGCAGCAATGTGTCCTCCAGGCCGGCGTTCGTGAAGCCAATGAAGTTGCGAACAGCCTGATCGAGGGTGAGGACACTGCCGGCGAGACGACCCTCGCAGGTGCAGCGGCCATGGCTTACCTGTACTTTCAGGCCACCTAGCTGGTACTCCCCGTCAGGCATGCCAGCGGCACTGATGCCGTCGGTGATAAGAATGGCGCGGTCTGCTCCTTTTGCTTTCCTGAAGAGGCGCACCAGGGCAGGGTCCACGTGAATGCCGTCGCAGATCAGTTCAGCGTAGAGCGCCTCCGTGTCGAGAACGGTACCGAGAATCCCGGGGTCGCGGTGGTCGAGCGGCCGCATGGCATTGAATGTGTGGGTCGCTGAAACTGCTCCGGCGGCGATGGCACGTCGGGTGATGTCCGCATCAGCGTTGGAGTGCCCAAGCGAGATGCGGACACCCAGCCTGACCGCGTGCTCGATGAGAGCGAGGGCTTCGTCAGCCGAATCTGCTCCTGTGACTTCCGGCGCGATGGTCATCAGGCGGATCGTGCCCTCGGATGCTTCCCAGAACCGGTCAAAGAGGGCGATGGAAGGCTTTTGCAGATCAGCCGGCGGATGCACGCCTCGCTTCTCATGCGAGAGGAATGGTCCTTCAAGATGAATGCCAAGCGGGGTCGCGCCTGTTGTGGGTGGACGCTGAACGATGGAAGAAAGACCGGCAAGCGACTTCAGCAAAATATCGGTGGGAGCAGTGACCGTGGTCGCGAGGTAGGATCCTACGCCATGGGCTGCCAGGAAGTTGCCGACGGTTTTGAGGGCCTCCGGTGTAGCCTCCATCACATCATGACCCATGCCGCCATGAACGTGTACGTCCATGTAAGCCGGACAGATGGTGCCGTCCGCAAAGTCCATGCGGTGGTCAGGCTCACCAGCTTCCTGCGGACTTGTGATGGCTGCAATCCTGCCATCTTCGACGAGCATGGCCACTGCTTCGTTACCGCCAGTGAAGGCAGCATGAGACGAGAGTTTGCCAGCCGTGATGAGCCTACGCATGTTCGCTGCCTATCCACATAGACCACCAGCTTATCGTGACACCTGCTGCGGCCTCATCGGAGTGAGTTTGCGGCATAAGACAGAATGGGTGTCACCTGTCTCCGAGACAATGGGAAGGAGTTTGCGATACCCTCGTCTGTCCTGTTGGAGAAGCCATGGCAGAGTTGCAGTACCAGTCCGGATTTCTGAACGAGTTTGCCACCGAAGCAGTAGTAGGGGCGTTGCCGCTTGGTCAGAATTCACCACAAAAGCATCCTTTAAACCTGTATGCCGAGCAGTTCAGCGGCACACCGTTTACTGCTCCGCGGAGTACCAATCGCCGCACGTGGTGCTATCGCATCAAGCCGTCTACTGTTCACAAGCCGTATGTTGAAATCGCAAGCAACCTGTTGCGCAGCTGGCCGTGCGCGGGAGCACGCACTACTCCGAACCAGCTGCGCTGGGATCCTCTTCCAATTCCAGGTGAATCGACGGACTTTGTAGCCGGCATGACGACGATCGGAGGGAATGGCAACGCAGCTCTGCAGACCGGTGTCGCCATCCACATCTACTGCGCAAACGTCTCCATGGATCGCCGCTTCTTCTGGAATGCCGATGGCGAGATGCTGATTGTTCCGCAGCAGGGGAGGCTCCTCTTCTTTACCGAGCTTGGCCGAATGGAACTGGCGCCCGGGGAGATCTGCCTGCTGCCGCGCGGTCTCAAGTTCCGCGTCGAATTACTGGATGCCGATGCGCGCGGTTATATCTGCGAGAACTATGGACTGCAATTTCGGCTGCCCGATCTCGGTCCCATCGGCGCGAACGGCCTTGCCAATCCGCGGGACTTCTTAACCCCTGTCGCGGCTTACGAGGACCTCACAAGTGACAGCGGCACGCCTGCATTCGAAGTCATTGCAAAGTATGCCGGGCGGCTGTGGCAGTCTGAACTCGACCATTCACCACTCAACGTCGTTGGCTGGCATGGCAACTATGCGCCGTGCAAGTACGATCTCGCGAACTTCAACTGCATCAATTCTGTGAGCTTCGATCATCCGGATCCATCCATCTACACAGTTCTAACCGCGCCATCTGAAGTGCCTGGCACGGCGAACGTCGACTTCGCAATCTTCCCGCCGCGCTGGCTGGTAGCCGAGCATACTTTCCGGCCGCCCTGGTTCCACCGCAACGTTATGAACGAGTGCATGGGAT
Organism: uncultured Ktedonobacteraceae bacterium; assembly: GCA_964657395.1. Lineage (GTDB taxonomy): Bacteria > Acidobacteriota > Terriglobia > Terriglobales > Acidobacteriaceae. The sequence goes on along the minus strand of CAZZUX010000081.1, from coordinate 12,864 downwards.
TGATCTTCGGCCAGTATGATGCGAAAGCGAAAGGCTTTGTGCCCGGCGGGCTGAGCCTGCACAACTGCATGAGCGGCCATGGACCGGATGCAGAAACCTATGAGCGTGCCACGCAGGCCGAACTGAAGCCGCAATACCTCGCGAACACTCTCGCTTTCATGTTTGAGACACGATTCATGATTGAGACGACAGAGTTCGCGCTCTCTACCGAAAGCCTGCAGCGCGACTATTTCAAATGCTGGCAGGGTCTGGACCGTCGCTTTGATCCGACAGCCAAAAACGGCTCATGAACGGAGACGCTTTCGCGGAGGACCCCTGCGATGTAACTCTTAGCAGCTGGATTCCATCTGCAGATGAGGCCGATACAGAGTTTCCTGTACAGAATCTGCCATTTGGCATTTTTCTTGACGGGGCCACCAGGACGTCCCGTGTCTGTGTCGCGATCGGCGATCAGATTCTAGATCTTCACGGACTGGCGGACGAGGGATTGCTGGCAGGGATCGCGAGCGAAACCGCGGATGCCTGCCGAAGCACCGCGCTCAACTCTCTTGCCGCACTTGGCCGCAGCCCCCTGGCAGAGCTTCGATTACGCTTGAGCCAACTGCTCCGATCGACAGCCTCTGCGGAAATGCAGGACCTTGTATCCGGTCACTTGATGTCGCAACAGGCGGCGACGATGCAGCTGCCCTTTGCTATTGGTGACTACTCTGATTTTTATTCATCCATCGAGCATGCCACGCGGGTTGGTGAGATCTTCCGGCCCGACCAGCCGTTGCTGCCGAATTACAAGCACCTCCCTATCGCCTACCATGGTCGCGCATCGTCCGTGGTTGTCAGCGGCACGCCGGTACTGCGGCCATGGGGCCAGCAGTCGACGCGTGAGCGACCGGAGTTTGCGCCGACCGGACGCCTGGACTATGAGGCCGAACTCGGCTTGTTTATCGGAGCTGGAAATGCGCTGGGCAGTGCGATCACAGTTGGTGATGCCGCGCAAAATATGTTTGGTGTCTGCCTGTTAAATGACTGGTCGGCCCGCGATATCCAGGCATGGGAGTACCAGCCGCTGGGACCTTTTCTAGGGAAGAGTTTTGCAACAACGATTTCGCCATGGATTGTCACTATGGATGCGCTGGCTCCGTTTTGCGCATCCGCACGGCAGCGTAGTTCTGCGGATCCGGTGCTGCTGCCGTACCTCTATGACGAGCAGGATCAGCAGTACGGCAACATGGCTATTCAAATCGAAGTACGGCTGTTAACGACGGGTATGCGGACGCGTAAGGAGCCAGCCTTCCTGCTCTCCAGAAGTAACACCGCAGACCTCTACTGGACGCCGGCGCAGTGGATCGCTCATCACACCAGCAATGGCTGCAACCTGCGGCCGGGTGACCTGCTTGGCAGCGGCACGGTGTCTGGCGCATCTGATACTTCACGCGCCTGCCTGCTGGAACTCACCAGCGGTGGTCGCCAGCCGATTAGTCTGCCACATGGCGAAGAACGTTTGTTTCTGCAGGATGGCGATGAGGTCGTTTTGACGGCTCGCTGCGAGCGTCAGGGTTTTCGGACTATTGGGCTGGGAAGTTGCCGAGCAATTGTGAAGCCGGCCCCCTAACTTCCCAAACGTCATACACTGCGCAGGTAAGGAGATTTGTATGAACTTGCGTACAGCCACGATGCCTCGCGCCGCAGTCATCTTCATATTCGGCATAGCTGCCCTGCTGCCGGTCAGAGCCCAACAAGGAATGTGTCCGCCAACAAATCTCATCCACACTCACGCAGTAGCGCACACCAGGCTGTCGAACACGGTTGCGGATGTAACGCTTGGCATTTCTTCCGATGGAACAAGCGTAGCGATCGTGTCGAAGGCGCTGAGCGACCGCTCGCAGAAGCTGATGACCTATCTGCGGGCACAGCATGCCGAGCGGCTTGCTACCAACCAGGTCTCCGTCGAACCAAAGACACACACGGTGAAGGGCGGCCCTGACGTCACCGTCGGCTACTCCGGACGCATCGGCGTTTCGTTTCGGACTACTCCTGAAAAGGCCTCGGAGATGATCACAGCCGCGCTGGCAAATGGCGCGAACACACTCGACCAGGTAAATTTCTTGCCCGGCGAGGAAGAGACAGAGGCAGCCCGCAAAAATCTTGCCGTTGAGGCCACGAAGTCTGCCGTGGCGCAGGCGGATGCCGTGGCCAAGGCAGCTGGCGAACATGTCGCCGGTGTGCGCGAAATAACGGTTGATCCGGGTGGCAGCTTCCTGCGGCCCATGGCGATGATGCAGCGCATGACAGATGTAAACGGGGCTGCTGCGCCGCCTCCCATCGCGACCGAAGCCGGCGACCAGGAAGTGTCAGTCACCGTAAACGTGGATGTGATGATTGCGCAGTGAAGTTGTTGTGCAGCTTGTTGGCGATCGCCTACATGTCTGCAATCAGCAATCGCTCCTCGGTCATTTCCTCGATGGCTGAGCGCAATCCCTCACGTCCAGTGCCCGAGTCCTTGACACCTCCATACGGCATCTGATCAGCTCGCCATGCCGGCGACTCGTTCACCAATACTGCACCGACATGCAATTCGCGCCACGCCTGCATGATGCGGCCGAAGTCACGTGTGAAGACGGCTGCCTGCAGCCCGTAGCGGGAGTCGTTCACCATGGACAATCCTTCTTCAAAGGTCTCGTACGGATGAATGACCACCAGCGGCGCGAAGACCTCTTCCTGGCGGATGCGTGAGTGAGCCGGAGCACGGGCGATGACGGTAGGCTGCAGCATCGCTCCGTTTCGATCGCCACCGGTCAGCAGACGTGCTCCGTCGGCAACTGCTTCACTGATCCATTCTTCGGCTCGCTCGGCAGCGGCGACAGAGATCATCGGGCCGAGTTGAGTGTCGTCCGCCAGCGGATCGCCGATTACCAGTTGATCGGCCATGTCGACGATTTTCTGCGCCAGCGTCTGCCAGCGTAGCTTCTGCACAAACACGCGTTGTACGGAGATGCAGCTTTGCCCCGCATAGGTGAAGCCGCCGGCCACAATCTTCTGCGCGGCAAGGTCGAGGTCTGCATCGTCATGCACCATCACCGCCGCGTTGCCACCCAGCTCCAGGGTCACTCGCTTCTTGCCTGCCTGCGATCTCAATTGCCAGCCCACGGCAGCGCTGCCGGTAAACGACAACATGCGTGGACGCGGATCGGCGACGAGTGTGGCCGCCACCTCATTTGAGCAGGGAAGCACACTGATAGCGCCAGCAGGCCACCCTGCTTCCACTATCAGCCTGCCTAATCGCAGCGCTGTCAGTGGAGTCTGTGGCGCCGGCTTGATCACGATCGGATTGCCCGAGGCGATGGCAGGCGCTGCTTTATGTGCAACCAGGTTGAGCGGAAAATTGAATGGAGTGATACCGAGGATGGTACCGATCGGCAGTCTGCGCGTCAGACTCATTCTGCGCCCGTGATGCGCCTGGGTCTCGGCGTACGGCGTCGCGACCGAGTCGAGCGGCTGCACAGTTCCGCTGATGCGCTTTGCTTCCTCTGCGGCAATGCGAAATGTGTCGATGGCGCGGCTGACTTCTCGAGCAGCATCTGCAAATGGCTTGCCTGCTTCGAGCGCGATGCCGCGAGCGATGTCCTCGCTCCCGGTATGAAGGCGGTCCGCCACACCACTGCAGATTGCAGCGCGCTGGCCGGATGAAAGGGACCGGGTCGCCGCAAAAGCTTTCTCGGCCGCACCCAGCGCTTCTTCCGCATCTCCCTGGTTCGCCTGGCATACTGCGGCGATCGTATGCCCATCGAACGGGCTATGAATCTCGAGAGTGTCGTGGTTTCGCCGCTCTTCCCCTGCTAGTAGAAAGGCAACAGGATTGTCTCCACCCTGCGCTGCATCCATGCTGTGTTTCCTGGCCATGCCACCATTTCTACCTGCATCCTGCTGTCTACGCCAGTTGCGATCGGGGATCGCATCGGGACAGATGTCTTCTCCTGTTGCAATCGTGCTGGTACCTGAAGTTTCCTTTATTGGACAGGCAGGACCAAAAGGAAACGTGGCGGGCCGGGCGGGAGGAGATAGTTGTTTCGAACGATCGGTACGAATGTAGGTTGGCAACAGGAGATTTCATCCATGCTGCGAACCAACCATCCTGGCGCTCTATCTGCAACTGAAGCAGTCTCGATAACCTTACGAGTTGCCCTGGAACATCATCAGAGTGGACGTTTGCGCGAAGCCGCGGCGCTTTACCAGGAAGTCCAGTCGATGGATGCGGAGAACCCGGACGCTGTCTTTCTCCTGGGCCTGATCGCGCTGACGGTTCGCAATGATGCTGCGGCACACCGGCTTCTGCAGGTGGCTTCGCAGCGGCTTCCGAAATCCGCGCAGGTGCACCACGCGCTTGGTGAAGCGTTGTACCGCATAGGCCGGCTTGGAGGAGCCCTGGAGAGCTACTGGCGGGCGCTGAGCCTCGACGCCTGCAATGCTGCTGCATATGTGAAGGTCGCGGAAGTTCTGATTGCCATGAAACCTACGGGCGGCAACGACGCGCTGGCCGCGGCGTGCCTGCGAAAAGCGCTCCATTTTGATCCTTCCAGCATCGCCGCGCATACAGTACTTGGGCATATCCATCTGCGTGCCGGGCGCCCTGAGGCAGCAGAGGCAAAGTATCGCGCAGCCATAGTGCTGGATGCGCAGATTGCATCGAGCTACAACTCACTCGGACTTGCGCTTTATCAGCAGAAACAATATTCAGCTGCCGCAGATGCGTACCGTCATGCGGTGACACTCAAGCCACGCTCGCCGGAAGTGTTCCTCAACATGGGCAACGCCATTCGGGACCTGGGGGACAGTCCTCGTGCAGAAGAGTGCTATCGGCGGGCTATTCTGCTGCGTCCGCGCTTCTCTGCTGCTTTACGGAGCCTGGCGAGCCTGCTTCGCGCCAGGGGAGAGAACAGGCTCGCCTCTGCATGCTATCGCCAGCTGCTGGCGGTGCATGCCGATGCCGATGGCTGGTGTGATCTGGGTGCGACCCTGGCAGATGCAGAAGAATGGCTTGAGGCTCGAGATGCCTACGATGAGGCACTCAGGTTATCTCCCGGTCATCCCGGGGCGTCGCTCGCATTGAGCCGCCTGCCAGGTGCCGGATTGCAGTATTCTCTTTCACCGGAGAGCCTCACGCTCACGGAGGCCAGCCCGGTACAATAAAGGAAGATTGCAAGGAAATGAACTAACTACATGACACTTATAGACACCACTACCCCTTTCTTTACCGAAGCTGCTGCGACCGCCGGTCTGACTATCATTTCAGCCGATCAGGGTGCGGATTCAGTGGGTCGGCCCACCTATCGGTATCGCTTCGGGACCAGCACCCAGGCGGCCGGAATGCCCACGCTGCTCATGGAATTAAGCGAGGCATTTCAGATCGGCGCCCCGGAGATGCAGGAAGGGCTCGTAAGTCACCTCGCCGAAGCCGCGAGGCGGTTGAGAAATCCTCGTCCGGAAGCGTATGTAACGCTGGCGGGCCTGCCGATTGCCATTCGTGATTTTCGCTGGCCTTTGCATCTCTCCACGTCCGGAGCTGATACTTTCCTGGTGCACGGCACTGTGGCGCTTGAGGATGGGACAGAATCCCTGCTGCACGCCAAAATATCTGCTGCAGTCACGGTTACATTTGCGGAAATTGTCGCCGCACCTGAGCAGCCTTTCGCTGAGGGGTTTATCTACAATGCCATCCGGAAGACGCTCGATCAGGGGCAGCTTGAATTCTTGAAGTCCGGCAATCGGCAGCCTGTTCCGGTCACGACGCGCTACTACAGCAGGTGGCAGAAGAAATTTATCTTTGCGGACACCACGGCCGAACAGCGCCGGGAATTTATCGCCCTGAAGGCGTTCTGGCTTTCCGGTGTACTTGGCAGGAATGAACCTGTCTGGATGACCGATCCAAGAGACGCGCAATATCTCAATACGACCGTGGAGGAGATGCGTGCTGATATCCAGGTGCAGGCTACCGAAGGCTGGCTGACGCTTTCCGACGGAAACGATTTCGCAGCTGCGACGCCCAAACTCATGGAAAAGTCAGCGCAGTATCACGCGAAACTGGATGCTGCCCTAGCTGCGACCAAGCCTGCATTCAACGAAGAGATGCGCGCTGGTCACACCAACATGTAGCTGCCGGCAGATGACAAGAAGAGAGGCTGGTTGATTGTGTTTATTTCCGGCCTCCCTCCTTCTGCGTCAGCTCTTTTCTGCGTGATGCGATCATGGCCGACTGTTCCTTTGGCGGCAAGCTGAGCGCATCTAGGGTTCGTTTGGGCAACTTCGCGTGCACGCCTTCGTGAGCCGCCTTCAGGAGCCGTTCCAATTCTGCCTTGCGAAAGACCTGCCAGTCACGAAGCGCCACCCAATAGTTACGCGCCATGTAAGGCGCCGGGATGACGCCTTCCTGTTCCAGCAGGTGGGAATACGCCTCGGGCCCTGCATACAGCGAGATCACGGGTTCCGGTTTGAATGGATCTTTCGGCTCATCCAGGTTGATCAGCGCGAACATCTTGCCGCCGATCGCCTTATCACCGACCCAGAAGACGAGGTTCGCGCCCCATTGCATGGTCTCGACCACCTTCGGGAGACGCAGCAGGTATGCGCGCGTAAGTTCTGCATCCATGAGGGTCCAGGAGTTTCCCGCTGCTACGAAGCGATAGCAGCGCCGCAGCGACCGCAAAAGTGCAGTCCGTGGGGCGTCGCCACGCCGCATTTGGGACAGTATACCGGCGGAGCTGGCAGGGCACTGACTCCCACAGCTACGGCTTGGCCGGTGATCACGGCAGCCAGATAGTTCGATAACTCGGCGTTGTAGGCTCGCACCCGCGCCGGCATGAAGAAGGCCTCGACCAGTGCGATAAGCCAGGGGATTCCAGTCACGCCGAAGATCAAGTACAGCACACCCAGACCGACGCGGCGAAGATAAAAGTGATGCACGCCGATGCCGCCGAGGAAGACCGCGAAGAGGACGCCAGCGACTTCGCTTTTCTGCTCTGCTGTGTAGCTGGCATAAAAGCTGTTTCGCTGCTCGTCGGTCATCGGCGGAAGGTTTATCAGGATTGGGCTGGTCATCGTTTTCCCCTTCTATGTACGCTTCCGCCGGCTTGATTTAGCGTCAATCGTATCTGTGGATAGATACGTACCGGTCTGCTGCTTCGTTCCGCAGCCTTTAGATCCGCGAAAGAGCAGCTTAGCCTAACTGCGCCAGCAATTGCTCCAGCTTTGCGTCGAGGACGTCGACTTTCTGTTGCAGGCTGCCGAGTTGCTCCTCCATCTCCGTGATTCGGGCTTTCCAGTCCTGTCCGCTCGCAATCGTCGGTTCACTTACTGACGGCATCGAAGGCGGTCCGCTGAGTAAATGTCCATAGCGAGTCTCCTTCGTACCGGGCTGGCGTGGCAATACTGCTACCAGGGCGGGGTCACGCTCCATCATCTTCTGCAGAGCCGACTGCACGTCGGCAATCTCTTCCATCCGATGCAGCCGTTCTGTTCGTCCGCGCAGTTCTCCGGGCGTCTGAGGGCCGCGGAGGAGCAACTCGCACAGGATCGCTTCTTCCCGGCGTCCCAGGTTCAACACCTCTGACAGCCGATGCTCGTACTTGGTGGCGCGGGAGTCGCGAAGAAAAGCGGCCAGTCCTTTGGTGCCCAGCGAGCCTCCTGCGTTTCGTACTGCTTCTTCATCCAGCGTCATCACGGGATCGCGATTTGATTTCTGATTGCACGCATTGATGAGCGCATTGAGTGACAACGGATAGTATTCGGGCGTGCTGATACTTTTTTCCAGCAGCGCACCCAGTACGCGGGCTTCAACAGCATCAAGAGTCGGCAGCAAATGATTTACCTGAGCGAGCTTAGTTCGAACTTCCTTATCGTAGTCGAAAGGGTTGGCTAAGCGGCGGCAATGGACATAGACGAAGAACGGGTTCTACTCGAAGCGCAGACGTGGATGATGCGGCGCTGTTTTGGCCTGCGAGAGATCCTCGATCCGTAGATGCGCTTCCGCCGCGGATGATCCTTCAGCAATGAAGAGGCATTTCTGGAGCTTGTGTAAGATCGGCTGCAGCTAAAGCAGCCCCTGGCTGCGTGGGCGGAATTGCAGGAGTATCGATGCCGCAGGACCAACGTGCCGTTGTGAGTCCGACAGAACCGACGCACCGATTTGCACTTTATTCCATCTTCGTAGCCGGATCTGGCTGGCTGCTTCTTGTGCTTCTCAGCTACCTGGCGATACGCGCTGCCTCCACTCCACCTCCACCTGTACCAGCTTCGGCGGCTGCTACGGAGTTCTCGGCGGTTCGCGCTCTGCAGGTTCTGCAGACATTTGCGCAGCGGCCTCATCCGGTCGGTTCTTCCGAACACGAGCTGGTTCGCCGGACGCTCGTCCAGCAGATGGACGCACTTGGTTTGCATCCCGTCACCGAAACGCGTACAGCGATCGTGGCTGAAGGCGAGACTGTTGTCGCAGCGAAGGTCTCCAACCTTGTGGGCCGCATGCCGGGAGTGGAGAACAGTCGGGCTGTTGTGCTGGCAGCGCATTACGATTCTGTTGACCGGGCACCCGGTGCCGGTGACGATGGCGGCGGAGTGGCAACCATCCTCGAAACCATGCGAGCACTGCGGGCTGGTCCGAGGCTGAAGAACGATGTCATCGTCTTGTTGACGGACGGCGAAGAAGACGGCCTACTCGGCGCCCAGGCTGCGGTAGTCCACGACCCATGGCTGCGCCAGGCTGGTGTGCTTTTCAACTTCGAGGGGCGGGGTGATCGCGGTCCGTCCAGCCTGTTCGAAACGAGTGATGGCAATCGTTCCATCCTCCGCGAGTTTCGCAGGCACGTGTCCTCGCCGGCTGGCTCGTCGCTGGCTTACTCTCTATACAAGTTGTTGCCGAATGACACGGACTTCACCGTCTTCCGACGGGTCGGCCTGGCTGGCCTGAACTTCGCCTGGGATGCACGCCTCGAGGCTTATCATTCGCGGCTGGATACCGTTGACGGCCTGAACGCCAGCAGCGTCCAGCAGGATGGCGCGAATGCGCTTGGACTTACGCGTGCCTTCGGCAGTCTTGATCTGGACAGCTTCCCACTCCATGACCATGAGGACGCCATCTTCTTCAATTGGTTCGGCATGCACATGGTTGAGTATCCAGTTGCCTGGGTTGTGCCGCTTGCCATTGTCGCAAGCCTGATGTTCTTCGGAGTGGTTTCGTTTGCAATCCTGCGAGGACGATGCAGAGTGGCTGCCATGCTGAAAGCGGCTGGTGCTGCTGTCATCCTTCTGGTGGCTGTTCCACTTATAATGACCGGCGTGGAACAGGGTTTCGTTGCCTCGATGCGACTGGTTCCGGGTCACGAATTGTCACTGGGCGACATGCCATCGAATGCTTTGTGCCTGCTCGGTATTACTTTGGTTGGCGCCATCTGCGCGCTTGACGGCCTCCAGGGTCTTTTGCGGAAGGTGGATACCTTTTCGCTTACTGCTGGTGGTCTGATCATCGTTTGGATAGTAGTCGTTGTCATGACCCGGTTGTTGCCTTCCGGCAGCTACCTGCTGTTCTGGCCGTTCGTATGCGCGGTCATTGGTCTGGGATGGCTGGTGCTGAAGCCGCATGAAACCAACTTCTCTATCTTGACGCCAGCAGTCGCGCTCCTCGCCGCGGTTCCGGCCATCCTGCTGCTGTCACCTACGATGGATGCTTTCTTCATCGGGCTCACGCTCAATCCAATCATGCTGATGCTCAATGGGTTTCTGCTGGCAGCCGGCTGCCTGGTCGCTGTGCCCTTTCTCCGCATGCTCGCACCCGTCGGCCACCTCCGGTACGTATCTGCGGGCCTGGTTCTGGCTGCGGCAGTCTGCCTGATTATCTCTGCGGCTCTCAGCCGACCAAGTGCCACGCATCCTCGGCAGGATTCACTTGTCTACATCGAAGACGCTGACAGCAGAAAAGCTGAATGGGCCAGCTACGACCGCCGCGTTGATCCCTGGACAAGCGAAATGCTCACAGCGTCGCCACATGAGGGAACCGGCCTCGCCGAGTGGAGGACCGAGGCCAAGGTGCTGTGGAAGGAAGCCGCACCTGGTACAGGACTCCTGCGTCCGATGCTGACAGTGCTACAGAGCACTTCATCGCCTGACGGACGCACCCTGCACCTGCAGTTGCAGTCACCGGGTCAGTCGCGGCTTATTAAGCTCACCTTTCCAGCCACTTCTCGCATTGTTTCTGCGCAGGTGGACGGGGAGCCATTGCCTGAGCAGTTTAGCGACAAGACCAGCCGCCTGCCGCTGCGCGCAATCAATCTCTACGGCTTTGGCGGTGATCCTGTTGATGTGATCCTGCGTGTGTCATCCAGCAGCTGCAACGCGGTTGTGTCCAGCCACTCCACAGGGCTGCTCAATGTCTCGCCTCGCCCTGATGCTTATATGGCTGGTCCGGGAAGCGACCAGACGATCGTGTTGCGAAAAGTGGGTCTCTGCTGATGTTCGAGAGCTTGAAGCTGCCTTTTTCTAAAATCATTACCGATATGCACTCACGCTCAATTTGCGTTTCGCAGACTTTTATTGATCTGAGAGATCAATGATTTCGAACTTAAGCGAGGCACTACCCGGATTGGAGATCAGTATCGCGAGTCCGGGATGTGGTGCTCAGCATCCAAACAGTGTTATGACAACTGCCACTATCAATGCAAAAGCAAGCGGAACTATCACGCTTGGCGGCGACCTTACTGTCAACCGGTTGGGTTATGGCGCAATGCGCCTCACAGGAGAGGGCATCTGGGGGCCGCCCAAAGACAAAGCGGAAGCGATCAAGGTACTGAAGCGCCTGCTGGACGTTGGCGTGAACTTCATCGACACGGCGGATTCCTACGGTCCCTATGTCAGTGAAGAGTTGATTGCCGAAGCGCTGCACCCCTATGCGAAAGACCTGGTGATTGCTACCAAGGCAGGCCTGGTTCGGACCGGACCGCAACAATGGCTTCCGGTTGGTCGTCCTGAGTATTTACAACAGGAGGTCGAGATGTCCCTGCGCCGGCTCAAGCTCGAGCGCATCGACCTGTGGCAACTGCATCGTATTGACGCGAAAGTACCGGTGGAGGAATCGCTCGGAGTCATTAAGAAGCTGCAGGATCAGGGAAAGATTCGCCACATCGGTCTTTCGGAAGTGAAGCCGAAAGAGATTGAGCAGGCAGCGAAAGTGGTGAAGATCGTCAGTGTGCAGAATCAGTACAACATTGGCGATCGTCAGCATCAGGATGTGGTGAAGTACTGCGAAGAGAACAAGCTCGCTTTCATCCCCTGGTTTCCCGTTGCCGCCGGCAAACTGGCAAGGGCTGGAGGGCCGCTGGACGCCGCAGCGAAGCGGCACGGAGTCAGCGTCTCACAGCTTTCTTTAGCATGGCTGCTTCATAGCTCACCGGTTCAACTGCCAATCCCGGGTACGTCATCAGTAGCCCATCTCGACGAAAATGTCGCGGCTGCCGATGTGAAGCTAACCGACGAAGAATGGAAGCAGATTGAAGACGAAGCCGCTCGGTCAGGGAAGTAGGCGGAAAGTAAAAGCCCGGCGATGCCAGCCGGGCTTTTATCATTTTCGGACCAGGTCCGATAGCAGCTATGATGACTTCCCGCTTCGCCCGCTGGGAGCCGAGGGCGGCATCTCTGCCGCGGCCTTATTGAAGTCGGCGATCAATGCCGATCTTAACTTGCCACGATTCTGAGCTTCCTGGCCTTCTGTTCGCATCTGCGCGTGCTTCGAAGTAATGATCAGAGCGCGGGCTTTATTCTCTCCGGCAGCGCAGATAGTTCTCGTGGTCCGTGCGTCAAGGTAGGCAGAGTCGCCCTCGTCCAGCACGTGGGTTGCTTCTCCATACTGCACTTCGATGGAACCTTCGAGCACGATAATGATCTCTGACCCTACAAACACCTGCGGCCGGAATCGATCGTTGCGGCTGGCAGGAAGAAACTCTGCCAGGCACGGCCTCAAGGTCTCGTTCGGTACCAGGATCCCGAAGCTCTCTGCAATGTATGTCGGATTGTCGCGCTCACCCTGCGGCAGGCGTGCTCGATTCTTGTTGCGGGATATACGGAAGAGCGCATCCGAATCTGCCTGGAAGAAATAGGAGAGATCTTTCCCGAAGATCATGGAGATCCGGGCCAGGTTGCGCAAGGTCGGAACCACGCGCCCCGTTTCGAGCTGGGACAGGAAGCTTGCCGACAGACCGGTTTGTTTACCAAGCTCGACAAGGCCCATGGAACGGCGCAGACGGAGCCGCTTGATCCGCGCACCGATCTTGGTGTCCTCGATCAGGCTCTCGACGACTTCGGCGTCCACGGCAGAGGGTGTCCGTGCAGAAGGTGCTGCAATGAAGGTCGTTTCTTCGGCCATAGTTTCAGTTGGCATCGTTGATGATCCTCTCGTATCCGGACAGCATCCGGCTGCGTAGTTCGCGAGATGTGGAGCGTTCACGCGCAGTTCTTATTGGACGCGATCATTGCGCCGGCGAGGTACCTGAACGACTAAAGCATTGGTGATAAGTTTTGGGGTTTTGACAGAGTGGAGATTATTGCGAAAAACATAAGCTGTGTAGCAAAAGAGCAGAGTGGAAGGTTACGACTCAGACGAAAAAAGCCGCGATCATCTCGCGGCTTCTTCAGGTAAATGAAGGGACATCAGGCTTCGCGGACACCATCCACAAAAGCCTTTAGCTTGCGTGAACGCGAAGGATGGCGCAGCTTTCGCAGTGCCTTGGCTTCGATCTGCCGGATACGCTCGCGAGTCACCTGAAAGCTCTGGCCCACTTCTTCCAGCGTGTGTTCTGAGCCGTCTTCCAGGCCGAAGCGCATCTTGATGAC
>CAZZUX010000080.1:0-18042 GCA_964657395.1 uncultured Ktedonobacteraceae bacterium | reverse complement strand
GATCTCGAAGACGATGAAGACGAGGACGAAGAAGAAGACGACCTCGACTATGATGATGACGACGATGAGGAGGAAGAGGAAGAGGAAGTCTAATTCCTTCCCCGGCGCTCTGACTCACCTTCTCTGCACCAAAGAAAAGCCGCCATGGATGGCGGCTTTTCTCATTTGCTCACGCGTCAGTTCAACCAAAGCGACACCGATCTTCCATCCAGCAAGCCAATCCGCCAGACGACCAGCGGGAGGAACCAGGAACGCGCGAACGCGGCGCCGCCTGTAGGGCCGGTACCTAGTCGATTTCGAACGAGCGGTTCCATGCCTGGATGACCTGCTGATCGCGCTCAAATCCCAGCACGCTCACCGAGCCAGTTCCAAGTGCAAACAACCTGCCACCATCCGAAGACAGGTCCAGCCAGCGCGCCGTCAATATCCGCAGCACATGTCCGTGTGCAAATAACGCAACAGCTCCCCCATCGCTGCCCATCACGGCAAGAGCCTGCGCAATCACCCTGTCCGTGCGTGCACCCACCTGCTCTACTGTTTCGCCATTGGGCACCGGGCCATTCCAGATCAGCCAGTCTGGATACTGTTCCCGGATCTGCGCCGTCGTCTTCCCCTCAAAGTCTCCGTAGTTCCATTCACGCAGGTCATCATCCACTTCTGCCTGGTCGCCGTAGCCAGCGATAGCGCAGGTCTCTCGCGCCCGGCCCAGTGGACTTACATACACCTTCTTAAATTGCCGATGCTGCAGGTAGTCCCGGATTCCCTGCGCTCGCTCGCGGCCCCGTTCAGTCAGAGGAATATCGCTCCTGCCAGTATGCTGCCCGGAAATCGTCCACTCGGTTTCACCATGCCGGATCAGCCACAACTCACCCTTCGCCATGCTTCCTCTCCAGACTTCTGTCGTTCATCATCGAATCTTCACTGTATCGCGTGTCGTCGGTGTGTTGCGCGACCATGCCAACACTCGTCCAGATCAGCTCCCACTCTTCGCATCCCATAAGACGCAGGCACCGCACGGTGCAAATCAAAACTACGAGGAACAGCGGCAATGCCCGAACAGAGCGTCCTTGCCCTTAAAGATCTATCCCCCGGCGCAAAGAAGACCGTCAAGATTGACGATACCGAGATCCTGTTACTGAACCATGACGGAACCGTACTCGCCGTCGAAGCCAAGTGTCCGCACGCCGGCGCTCCCCTCGAAAAAGGCGCCGTCTGCAACGGCCGCCTGGTCTGCCCCTGGCACATGGGCACTTTCGCCCTCACCGGAAACGCTCCCGTCGGCACCCTCCTGGAACCTCCTCCATTGCGCGCTCTCAAGACCTATCCCGTGCGCGTCGAGGACGACAACATCTTCGCTTCCTCAGAGCCACTTCCAGCCATTAGGGAGAAGACCCTCGACGATCCCCGCACCTTCCTGCTCATCGGTAGCGGAGCCGCCAGCGCTGCAGCTGCAGCCACTCTCAGGAACGATGGATTTACGGGCAGGATCGTAGCCGTCGATCCGATTACGGACGAGCCGGTCGACCGCACCCAGTTAAGCAAGATGGCCCTGACTGGATCCATGCCATTCGAGAAGATCGCCCTCAGTGCACTCCACGACTGTCAGGCACAGCGCATACACGCTCGCGTCACCTCTCTCGACTCATCGAAAAAGGAAGCTCTCCTCTCAAATGGCGATACCCTCCATTTCGATGCAGCCCTGCTTGCCACCGGCGGCTCTCCGAAACGCCTCGACATTCCCGGGTCCGATCTTGCTCACACCCTCCGCCACTCCGAAGACGTCCGCAAGATCCTCTCTGCATCCGAGACCGCGAAGCACGTCGTTATCATTGGCACCAGCTTCATCGGCCTCGAAGCCGCGTCAGCCCTGACGCAAAAAGGTCTCCACGTCACCGTCGTCGGACCGGCCTCCGCCCCCTTCGCCGACAAGTTCGGCGACGAAGTGGCAAATGCACTCAAGACCTTTCATGAAAGCAAGGGAACACGCTTCCGTCTCGGCGTCGACCTGCTCAGCATCACTCCGACCGAGGTAAATGTCCGCGACTCAAAAACCAGGGGACCCCTCGGCCCTATCCCCGCAGACCTGGTCCTCTTCGGTGTCGGCGTCTCTCCGGAACTGAACTTCGAACACGACCTCCCGCTCGCAGAAAAGGGCGGCATCGCCGTCCAAGACGATCTCCGCGCTGCTGACAGAGTCTGGGTTGCCGGCGACATCGCCAGTGTCAACGGCACTCGTATCGAACACTGGCGACTCGCCCAGCAGCATGGCATGATTGCCGCCCGCCAGATGCTGGGTAACACCCCGAATCATCACAGCGTGCCCTACTTCTGGACCTTCCACTACGGCAAACGGATCGGCTACCTGGGCCATGCCACGGAGTGGGACCAGATCCACTACGATGGCTCCGTCGAAGCACTGACGTTTCTCGCTTTTTACCTCAAGGACGGGAAGGTCGCTGCCGTACTCAGCTGTGGCCGCGACACCGATACAGCCAGACTCTCCGAACTTCTGAGCAGTGAGCCCACCCTGGAAGAGGTTCGGCACGCGCTGGCGTAGTACGTCACCTTAGCCACGCCAACGTTCAGCCCAATCACATCCGTCCCGGCAATGGCTCTGCCCGCTATTGCTATGATGGAGTGTTGAAACCATGACTATCCTTGCATGCGCCATACTACTCATCGGACTCTTCGCCTACATCTTCTGGCCGGAGCGTCACGCAACGGCGCAAACCACCAAATCACAGCTGGAATACCTGCAGGAACGTCGCGACTCCCTGTACGACAACCTGAAGGACCTCAACTTCGAATATCGCTCCGGCAAATATCCGGAAGAAGATTACAACGCCCAGCGCGCCACCCTGGAAAATGAAACAGCCACGGTATTGCGTGAACTGGACGTCCTTGAAGCCGGCGCGTCCCGGCGCCACAGCACATCCTGATGACTGCGTCTCTCAACCCAACGATTGCGAGTTCCTCCCTGTCCGCCTTCATGAAAGCCATGCGTCTTCCTGCCGCTCTCTTCCTGCTCACCAGCGGGACAGCCTTTGCCGCCTCTACCATCACAGGCACCGTCACCAACGGCACCAACCATTCCGCTGCAGCCAACGATGACGTCATCTTGATCGCGCTCTCGCAGCAGATGAAAGAAGTCGCGCGCACCAAGACCGACTCCCGCGGCCACTACACCATCCAGTCGCCCGACGACAGCATGCACCTCGTTCGAGTCGACCATCAGAAGGCCGCCTATTTTCAGCCCGCTCCGCCCAACACCCCCACTGTCGACGTGCAGGTCTTCGACGTTGCCGCGACCGTCCCCGGAATCACCACTGAAGCCAATGTGCTTCGCGCCGAAACCGTTCCTAAAGGCCTGAAAGTCACGCAGAGCTACTTCATCAAGAACGACTCCAGCCCCGCCAGGACCCAGTTCAGCGATCACTCCTACGAGATCTATCTTCCCGAAGGCGCGCAGATCCAGGGCGCCGCAGCCATGGGTCCCGGAGGCATGCCCGTATCCTCCTCCCCGATTCCCCTTGGCGATCCAAACCATTACGCCTTTGTCTTTCCTTTGCGCCCCGGCGAAACCCAGTTCCAGGTCAGCTATCAACTGCCCTACAGTGGCTCGCTGAAGATGACCGAGAAGCTTGCCACACCTGCTGACAATCTCGTCGTCATGCTGCCGCGCAGTATGAACTTCAATGCCGACTCCTCCGAAGGCTTCCAGTCAGTCGATCCCAGCCAGGGCGGCCAGACCAGCACTGCAGCCACTACCTACCTCATCAAGAACGCCTCCCCCACCAGACCCGTCATCTTTACCCTTTCCGGTCAGGGTTCGTTGCCGAGAGATGTCGACGCAGCCGCGCAGGGCGGCGGCCCGCAGGGTGGAGGAGCACAGGGTGCCGAACCAAACTCTCCAGCGGCAGGCTCAGCAGCAGCCCAGTCCGATACCCGCCCCGGCGGCGGTCTCGGCAATCCCATTGACACCCCGGACCCGCTCAACAAGTACAAGTGGTGGATTCTCAGCGGCCTCGGTCTCGCCTTCGCCATCGCAGCAGGCTTCCTGCTCCGCCGGCCAGCCGCAGCAGCAGCAAGCCAGTCCGTAGCCACATCCGGACCCGGCAATCATCAGCAGAACCTCATCAATGCCCTCAAAGAAGAACTCTTCGGTCTTGAAACACAGCGACTGCAGGGCACCATCTCAGAACTCGACTACCGCGAAGCGAAAGAGGGCCTGGAAGTCGTGATGAAGCGCGCCCTGACGCGCCAATCGTAGCCTCCAACCGTCAAGGCTCAACTTCTAGGCTAAACAAAGGGCGCTTCAGTCCGCAGGGTACCAGCCAGCATCGAAACGCCCGCTGGAACGTCTAACATCTGATTGGTTGGTCCCTATGAACACGCTTAAATCCACACTGTTACTCGTCACCCTCACTCTGTTCCTGGTCTTCGTCGGTAATCACTACGGAGGACAGAACGGCATGATCCTCGCCTTCATCTTCGCTGCCGGCATGAATTTCTTCAGCTACTTCTATTCGGACAGGCTGGCACTCGCCATGTATCGCGCCCAGCCCGTCACGCGTGAACAGCTGCCACGCGTCTACCAGGTTGTTGAGCAGTTCACCGGCCGCATGAATATCCCGATGCCGAAGATCTACGTCATTCCCAATCCATCTCCCAACGCGTTCGCCACGGGCCGGAATCCGAAACACGCCTCCGTCGCTGTGACAGAAGGCATCCTCAACCTGCTCAATGACGACGAACTCGCTGGTGTTCTCGCGCATGAGCTGGGTCACGTCCGCAATCGCGACATCCTCACCAGTTCCATCGCAGCCACGCTCGCCGGCGCAATCACCATCCTCGCTAGGATGGGCATGTGGGCCGGCATGTTCGGCGGTTACGGCGGCGGTCGCGATCGTGATCGGGGAGGCGGCGGCGTCGGCGCTATCCTCATGCTGGTCCTCGCCCCTATCGCCGCAACCCTCATCCAGCTCGCCGTATCACGCTCCCGCGAATACGAAGCCGATGCTACCGGGGCACACATTACCGGCAATCCTTACGCTCTTGCCAGCGCACTCGAAAAGCTCGACGCCTACTCCCATCGCATGCCCATGAATGCTTCTCCCACCACCGCGCACATGTTCATCGTGGCTCCCCTTATGGGCGGATCGGGCCTCGCCAGCGGCTTCGCCGGCCTCTTCTCCACTCATCCCCCGATCGCCAAACGCGTCGAGCGTCTAACCGGACGACCTGCCCAATCCAGGCAAAGCTAGTCGAGGCGATCAAGGCGTAGCTGCAGGCTTCCGCAGTAAACTCAAACGTGGGCCAAAGCGAATCCAGCATCACAGGAAGCAACTATGCGTACGTTCTTTGCTGTCACCTCGCTGCTCGTTCTCGGCCTCTGGCTGGGAGCCCTCGTCTTTTTCGGGGCCATCCTCGCTCCGATCGCCTTCAGTTCACTCCCTGGTCTCTTTCCGGATCATGCTGCCGGCATTCACGCCGCAGGCATAGTGATCGGCAGCAGCCTGGTCCGCCTCCACACCATGGGTCTCATCTGCGGACTCATCTTTCTCTTTCTCACCCTGATCCTCAGCCGCTTCTCCCATTGGCATTCCTACACCCCTCAGGCGCTGCTCGTACTGGTCATGATGGTCCTCACCGCCTATTCTCAGTTCTCCATCATCCCGGAAATGAACACTGCTCGCGACTCGGTAGGCGGCGAAATCACAGCTGTCCCGGAAAACAATCCGGGCCGCCAGATCTTCGATCGTCTTCACCATCTCTCCACCCGTGTTGAAGGCATCGTCCTGGTCTGCGGCCTCGTCGCCTTCATGCTCGGAGGAAGACCCCAGAAACCCCGCAGCATCCTGTGAAACCCGCATTGTTGAGCCAGAGGCAGCCTCCATGCACCTGAACATGCTGCTCTCCCTCGTTCTGGGCATCGTCGCCGCTGTCGCTGATATCTTTGGCGGCTTTCTGCTCATCCGCCGTCACTGGGAGCAGCGATATCTCCGCTACTTCGTCGCACTCGGCGCCGGCTTCATGATGGGTGCGGCCGTCCTTGAAATGCTTCCGGAAAGCCTCAAGCTCTCACCCTCCTGGGCTCCGCTCCTAATCCTGTCCGGCTTCTGCATCGTGCACCTGCTCGAACACACCATCACGCCCCACTTCCACTTCGGCGAAGAAACCCACCACCATGAAATGGTCTCGCGCCACACCAGCTACTCCGTCCTGGGCGGACTCGCCGTGCATTCGCTCTTTGATGGAGTCGCCATCGCCTCCGGCTTTGCCCTCTCCTCCTGGCTCGGCTGGATCCTCTTCATCGCCGTCTTCCTGCATAAGGTGCCCGAAGGCTTCACCATGGCATCCGTCATGCTCGCCAGTGGCAGCAGTCGCCAGGCCGCACTCCTCTCGTCCGCCCTGGTCGCAGCGGCGACTGTCTTCGGTGTGCTCGTCATCGCCATAGCCCCCAGGCTCGTACAATTCGGCCTTCCCCTCTCCGCCGGAGTCACCTTGTACGTCGCCGCCGTCGACCTTCTGCCCGAAACCAATCGCGAACCAGGCGTCCGCATGGCCATCGTCTTCTTCGCCGGCATCGCCCTGTTTTTCCTGTTGAAGCTCCTCGCAGACCGCGCGCTGCTTTCCTGAAACTTAGTCTTCGAGGCGCTTCGTTAGTAAACCGCATCACCCTTATGGGGAGGAGCATCGCAGGACGGAACAGTTATAGTGGGTGCAACCCCGAAATGGATGCAGAGCTCCTCCTGAATGAAAATCATCGTTTTTGGTGCAACAGGTGGTACTGGTAAAGAGATCGTGCGGCAGGCCGTTGAACAGGGACATACTGTTACCGCCTTTGTACGCGATCCCTCTCTCCTGATTCCGCCCAGCGGGCTCAGCGAAGGACTCAGGCTCTTCAAAGGCGACATCTTCGACCCTGTCGCCGTCTCCGAAGCCATCGACGGTCAACGCGCTGTCTTCTCCGCCCTTGGCGCACGCACTCTCAAAGAGGAGCACATCCTCAGCCGCGCCATCCCGCACATCCTCGCCGGCATGGACGCCCACTACGTCGATCGCATCATCGTCCTTGGAGCCGCTGGCGCCTGCTACCCGGCAGGTAAATATCAAACCGGCTGGCACCGCCTCATGATGGCCGCAGCCAAAGCTACCGTGCTCCGTCACGCTTTTGCCGATCAGGCCGCTCAGGAAAAGCTGCTGGAACAGAGTGGCATGGACTTCACCATCGTCCGCCCGCCACGACTCACCGACAAGTCAGAAGAAGGCGAGATCCGCGTCCTCCCCGATGGCCTCCCCGGCGGCGGCTGGCGCATCTCCCGCGAAGATGTCGCCGAATTCATGCTGCAGCAACTCACGGATCCTCGCTTCCATCGCCAGGGCGTTTACATCAGCCACTAAGGCCACGTGACCTTCTCGTACACAAAAAAAGCCCCAGATCTCAGTAGAGATCGGGAGCTTTTTCCTGTCAGCAATTGTTGACGACTAGTGAGTAGCCGGCTTGCCGGCAATCTTGTCACCAAGATTCTCCGTAGCATGCGCTGTCTTCTTCGAAACCTTTACCGTCGTATCCTTGGTCTTGTCGTAGGCCTTGACCGTGCCATCCTTCGTCTTGTCTGCAACCTTGGCGGTGCCGCTCTTGGTATTGTCAGCCGCCTTGTCGGTTTCATTGGCAGTCTTGTGTGCCGCCGTCTTGGTACCGCTCGCAGTCTTGTGGTAGGCATGCTTCGTCGTCTTCTTCACTGCATGCCCGGTATCAGTGGCTGCATTCTTGGTGTCTGTTCCGGCGTTGCTCACGTCCTGACCGGCAGTCTGCGCCTGCAGACCGACCGCTGAAGTGCACCATACGGCCGAGGCCAACAGAATCGATCCTGCTACGTTTCTAATATCTTTCACAAAAGTCTCCGATCTTCGGTGGGTCGTCAATTTGGAGGGCGATTTTAGTAGTACAGTTGCCACTCGCTTCATTCTTTCACCTTTTTGCCGACTGGACATAGGTGCCAGGGCTTAGCATCTTAATCTGTCTATGTCAGGGATCCACAATCATTCAGCCCGGGATAAATCACCACGCAGGTTCTTCTATCAGCGCGGCGCGTCTTCCGTCCTCGCTTTCCTGCTCAGTGCAGCTGCCTTGTCATGCCCACTCAAACTCGCATTTTCACAGACAGAAGTTCAGGTCCCGGCAGCCTCCACCTTGCCCAACCCCGCCCGGATCCCACTTACCGGACCCATTCATTTCCAGGCCAAAGCAGTCAGCTTCCATGTCATGGACGGCGTCCACTTCAACGTTCGCCAGGTCGATGCACTGCTTCTCCCCGCGCACCCCAACCAGCCAGTCGTGATTGATAACCCTGAGTCCATCAAAGTCCGCCTGCTGAACGCCAACACCACCATCTCCGCGCAGGCCATGACCCGCCTTCTCAATGGCTATACGCTGCCCCAGGCTCGAGTGCCAGTCCACGATGTGAACCTCACCTTCGAAGATGGCGAAGTTCACCTTACCGGCAAGCTGCACAAAATCATCGATCTGCCCTTCACCGCACAGGCCTCACTCAGCGTCAACAGCAACGGCATCCTGCGACTTCACTTCAACAAAATCACTGCCGCCGGCATCTTCCACAAAGGTCTGCTCGACATGCTAGGCCTGAATGTCGCTGACCTGGCTAAACCGGGAGTGGACCACAGCATCCGCGTGGAAAAGGATGACGTCTACTTCCCCCTGCACGCGCTTTTTCCCGCTCCGCACTTCAGCGGCCACCTCAAATCAGCCACCATCGTCGGCGACGAGTTGGTAGAGATCTACGGCGATCCAAAGCCATTTGCCCCGGCTCCCATGCCTGCAGAACACTACATCTACTTTCGTGGTGGAATCATGCAGTTCGGCAGGTTGACCATGCAGGGCGTTGATCTCGAATTACTCAACCAGAGCGCTGATGAAAGCTTCGAACTATCCCTGCGCGATCTCTTCAGGCAGTCGCTGCCCGGCTATCTCAAAAACATGCCAGACCGGGGACTCGTGGCCTACGTTCAATCCTTCCAGGATGCCGATGCCCGGCGCGACAAAGACACCGCACCTGTAGCAGATGAAAAGAAGGCAGCGCAGTAGCGCGTCAGCCGTTCGTCGCAGACATGGTTGCGATCCCCGCCGGCACCTTGACCGTCGTCCGGACCTTCGTCGTCACCGCCGTCTTGCACTCACTCCGCAAAACAGCATTCAGTCGCTCCAGCAGGAAGTCCACATGCCTTGGCTGCAGCAGAAATGGCGGCAGGAACCGGATGATGCTGCCCTGAATCACGTTCAGCAGCAAACCCTCATCCAGCACCGACTCGGCAATCGGACGCGCCGGCTGCTTCAGCGCCAGTGCCTGGATCAGACCGCGACCTCGCGCCTCATCCACGTTCTCGTGCTCACTGGCCAGCTGCAATAATCCCTTGCGGAGGTAAGCTCCAGTCCTTCGCACGTTCTCCAGCAGTGCCTCGTCTTCCATGATGGACAGGAACTCCAGGCCGAGCCTTGTCGCGAGCACACCGCCGCCTAGCGTGCTTCCATGCTTGCCCAGCGTGAATACGTGACGCAGATGTTCCTTCACCAGGATCGCCGAGAGTGGCAGTCCACCACCCAGCGGCTTTCCAATCACCAGGATATCCGGCTGAATGCCATGATCCTGGTACACAAACCAGCTGCCTGTCCGCCCCAATCCGCACTGAATCTCGTCAAGGATCAGTTGCGCGCCATGCTCATCCGCCAGCCGTCGTGCTTCCTGCAGGAACTCCGTCGAACACTCGTGGACCCCGCCCTCCCCCATGACCGGCTCGATCAGGATCGCGCACACATCCTGGTCCATGGCAGCACGCAGTTCGGCAATGTTGTTGCGAGCCACGAAGCGTGCCGGCGGCAGTGCCGGTTCGAAACCGTCCCGGTACTTCTCTTGACCTGTCACCGACAGCGCGCCAAATGTCCGGCCATGATACGAATGCTTCAGCGAAACAAAGACATGCTTGCGCGGACTAAAGTTCTGCAAGGCAGCGATGCGCGACAGCTTGAGAGCGCTCTCCATCGCCTCGGTCCCACCTGTCGCATAAAAGGCAGCGGCCAGGCCGGTCATCGCGCATAACTTTTCCGCCAGATCTCCCGGATAGCGGCTGCTGTAATGGTTCGACAAATGGATCAGGCTTCCAGCCTGGTCCCGCATCGTCGCCACCATCCGTGGATGCGCATACCCCAGGGCATTCACACCAAGACCCGAAACAGAGTCCAGGTACTGACGCCCTGCAGCATCCTGCAGGTACACACCGCTGCCTCCGGTAAACACGACGTCGTAGCGTGGATAAACGGGCAGCAGAACCTGCTGATCACGAGCGAGTATGGCCGCTTCGCTTCTTTGCGGCTCTGTGGATTTCATCCATCCATTGTCACAGGCAGAATGCCCAATCATCAAGCAACAAGCTTGAATCCGAGTATCAGAAGTGGCATGGAGATAACGCTTCCTGTGTATTCCGTAAATGGGATAGTGACTATGCTGATTCATAATTACGCTCAGGTAAGCACTCGACAAACCTCCGGCTGCTCGGTCTGAATTCATGGTTATGCAATTACTTGCCTGTAGAATCTAGGGGATGCAAAGGTAAACTCGTGATCAGGCACGGACCGCTGCAGGTGGCACGAAGCGTGCTAATGACTGGTTGGATCAGGCCCTGTTCGCCCTATTCCATATGCAACGCTCCTTCCAAACCCGGCTGACCGTTGTGCTCCTCGGGCTTTTCACCGTGGCCGCCATTGTGTTCGCCTCTATCAACTTCAACAAGGAAAGTGCCTTTGAGACGCCTACTGATGGCGTCCGCTGGACCGAAGTCGGCAATGGCCTTCTTGCCCGCGTCGTTCCACCCGACAGTCCCGGCGAACGCGCCGGCATCAAGCCCGGCGATCTGCTCGTTGCCGCCAAGGACCATCCCGTCAACCGCGTCTCCTCGCTGGTTCGCGAATGGTTCCTCACCGGCTCCTATCAGCGCATCGACTACATCCTCATCCGCTCCACTGTTCGCATCGACGCGTCAGTCGTCCTGGTCGACGCAGGACGCAGCCAGTACCAGGAACTGCGGCTGATCGCCGTCGTCTATCTGCTCATCGGCCTCTACGTACTCTTTCGCCGCTGGACCGCACCGCGCGCCGCACACTTCTACATCTTCTGCCTGGCTTCGTTCGTCCTTTATTCGTTTCACTTCAGCGGCCGCTTCAACACCTTCGACTGGATCATCTACTGGTCCAACATCGTCGCCTGGTCCCTGCAGCCGGCGCTCTTCCTCCACTTCGCCATGGCCTTCCCGGAAGAGCGCGCCAACCGTCCGCAGCAGCGCTTCCTGATCGGCCTCTGCTATATCCCCGGCCTGATCGTCGTAGGACTCTACGCGACTGCCATCAACTACTGGTCAGCCACCCAACTGCTCATCCATCGCCTTGACCAGATCGCGACCGGCTACCTTGCGCTCTATTACGTGCTTGCCGCCATCGTCTTCTTCGTCAATTACCAGACCACCGACAATCCACTCCGCCGTCAGCAGTTGAAGTGGCTCTTCCGCGGCACCCTCATCGCCGTCGCACCTTTCACCGTTCTCAATGTCATCCCCTTTCTCGCCGACTGGGTCGTTCCCGTATGGCTGAACAATATCTCCGGTATCTCGCTGGTGATGCTTCCGCTCACCTTCAGCTGGGCCATTGTTCGCTACCGCATGATGGACGTCGACCTCATCTTCAAGCGCGGCGTTACCTACACCCTGGCCACCGCCTCGCTCGTCGGTCTCTACTTCGCCGCCGTCGCCGTCTCAGCCGAGATTGTCCACAAGCGTCTTCCTAACTTCGGCACCTGGGGATTGATGGTCACCATCATCCTCACCGCCCTGATGTTCGATCCGCTTAAACGCGGCATCCAGGCACGCGTCGACAAGGTCTTCGACCGCAAGCGTTACGACTATCGCCAGACCCTCACTGAATTTGGCCGCGGCCTCAGCTCGCAGACCGACCTGCCGGCCCTGCTCAATTCCATCTGCGATCGCCTGCCGCGCACCCTCCTGGTCTCCCGCGTCGCCATCTTCCTCTCCGGACCACGCGGACGCTGTACGCTGGCGGCCGGGCATGGCCTGCAGCCGGCCCTCTATGAAGCCGCCTCCTCCCTGCCCCTTGCGTTCCTCGACTTCGACCAGCCCGGTGCCAGCTCCCATATCTTTCTCGAAACACCACAGCAGGCCTTGTACCTTGCTGAAGGCGAACGCCAGGCCGCAGCCCTCCTCGATCTCAACTACTACATTCCCTGTCGGGTCCAGGACAAAACCATCGCCGTCATCGGCTTTGGCCGCACCATCGACGGGGACTTCCTCTCCAGCGAAGACGTCGAATTGCTTGAATCGCTCGCCAGCTACATCGGCATCGCTATCCAGAACGCCCGCCTCTACGCCTCACTTGCCGAAAAAGTCTCCGAGTACGAGCGGCTCAAAGAGTTCAACGAGAACATCGTCGAATCCATCAACGTCGGCATCCTTGCCGTCGACTTCGAAGAGCGTATCGAAAGCTGGAACGCTCAGATGGAAGTCATGTATGCCCTGCCCCGCATCGACGCCGTAGGCGCGCCGCTCGCCTCCATCTTTCCCGAAGACTTTATGAAAGAGTTCCACGAGCGCAAGGATCAGCCCGGCGTTCACAATCTTTACAAGTACCGCCTAATTACTCACTCCGGCGAAGTCCGCACCGCCAACATTGCTATCGCCCCACTCGTCTCCCGCACCTTCTCCGTAGTTGGCCGCATCATCCTGGTCGATGACATTACCGAACGCGTGCAACTCGAAGGTCAGCTCTCGCAAGCCGAGAAGCTATCTTCCATCGGACTTCTTGCAGCCGGAGTCGCCCACGAAGTCAACACTCCGCTCGCCGTCATCTCGTCCTACACCCAGATGCTGGCCAAGCAGGTCCGCGGCGATGAGCCTCTTTCTAAACTCCTCGACAAAATTACTCAGCAGACTTTCCGCGCCTCCGAAATCGTCAACGGCCTGCTTAATTTCTCACGCACCAGCGGTACCGAGTTCCAGCAGATCGACATCAATCACACCATCCGGGAAACACTCACCCTGCTCGATCACCAGTTCAAAACCTCACAGGTCTCCGTAGATCTCGAGCTCGAGCAGCCGCTGCCACCCATCATGGGCAATCCCGGCAAGCTGCAGCAGGTCTTTCTCAATCTCTTCCTCAACGCGAAAGACGCCATGCATGGCGGCGGTCGCCTCCTCGTCGGCACCAGCTCCAACGGCCACGTATCTGTATCGATTACCGATAGCGGCGACGGCATCTCGCCCGAACATATGCAGCGGATCTACGATCCATTCTTCACCACCAAGAGCGCTCCGAAGGAAGGTCAGCGCCGCGGCACCGGCCTTGGTCTCGCCGTTACCTACGGCATCATCCAGGAGCACGCCGGCAAGATCCAGGTCGAGAGCCAGGTAGGCAGCGGAACCACCTTCCATCTCGAATTCCCGCTAGTGAGAAAGCCGATTCATGTCTGAATTCTCCGCCACCCTCCAGGCCCGGGCCGCGTCCCCTGTTTCCACTTCCGAAGACACCACCCAGTCCCGCATCCTCATCATTGATGACGAAGCCGCCATCCGCGAATCCCTCGAAACCCTCCTCAGCCTCGAGGGCTATACCGTGGAGATGGCCGGCGACGGCGAGCGCGGCCTTGCCATGCTCGACCAGCAGTCCTATGACCTTGTCCTGCTCGATCTCGCCCTGCCTGGTCAAAGCGGCATCGAAGTCCTGCCACGCATTCACGAGCGCCAGCCGCAGCTTCCCGTCATCATGATCACCGCCTTCGGCACCGTTAACAATGTCGTCGACGCGATCCGGGCGGGCGCCCAGAACTTCGTCCAGAAACCGTGGGACAACGAGAAGCTGCTCGCCGATATCCGCGCCTCCATTGCCCGCTTCCGCGCCGAAGAAGAGAATGTCCACCTGAAGCGCGCACTCAAGCAGCGCTACAACTTCTCCAACATCGTCGGCAAAAGCGATGCCATGCTGCGCATCTTTGACCTTGTAGCCCAGGTCGCGCCCAGCCGCTCCACCGTCCTCATCCAGGGCGAAAGCGGTACCGGCAAAGAGCTCATCGCCAAGGCCCTGCACGCCAACTCCACCCGCCGTGACAAGCCCTTCATCCCCGTCAACACCGGCGCTGTTCCCAGCGAGCTCCTCGAGTCCACCCTTTTCGGCCATGTCAAAGGAGCCTTCACTTCTGCCATCGCCTCGAAGAAAGGCCTCTTCGAAGTAGCCAACGGCGGCACTCTCTTTCTCGATGAAATCGGCACCATGGGCCTCGACACCCAGTCCAAACTGCTGCGTGTCCTGCAGGATCGCAAATTCATGCACCTCGGCGGCATCGCCGAAGTCCAGGTCGATGTCCGCATCGTCGCCGCCACCAACAGCGATCTTCGCCAGGCCGTACGCGAAGGCAAGTTCCGCGAAGACCTCTTCTATCGCCTCAACGTCATCACCATCGATCTGCCGCCCCTCCGCGCTCGGCGCGAAGACATCCCACCCCTTGCCGCGCATTTCCTCAAGCGCTTCGCCGATGAAAATGAACTCACCCCGCGCGTACTTTCACCAGAAGCGATGCGCGCCCTGATGGATCATGACTGGCCCGGCAACGTCCGCGAACTGGAAAACGCCATCGAACGAGGTGTTGTCCTCTCGTCCGGCTCCACCATCGGCGTCGATCTGCTGCCATCCCAGCTCAGCGGCCGCAACTACACCTCCGGCCTCCTCGAGCACAATCCTGACTCTTCCCTCTTCGACATCCTCGAAGACATCGAGCGCCGTCTCATCATGGACAAGCTTGAACACTGCCACTGGAACCAGACCGACGCAGCCGAACAGTTTCGCGTTCCACTCTCCACGCTGAACCAGAAGATCAAGCGTCTCAGTATCGAGATCAAGAAGCGCGTCAAAGAATAGATTCCTGTGCTCGCGCCGGCGGGCGACAACGACTGAGTCGCGATCCCGGGACCGCGCATCTGAGACTCTGATACCGTTTAGGTTATGCCGATCACGTCCATCGACACTGTTGCCAAAAAAGGCGTCACCGCGATCCAGGATTACGCCATCCTCTCCGGCCGCGCCATCGGAGATGTCTTCCGCAAGCCGCGCTACATCGGCGACATGTTCACCCAGGCTGACATCATCGGCGTCGGCTCCCTCCCCATCGTCATCCTCACCGGCTTCTTCACCGGCGGCGTACTCGCTTTGCAATCGGCCTCGTCACTCGCGCAGTTCGGCGCCACTGCCATCACTGGCCAGCTGGTCTCGCTCTCCATGATCAAGGAGCTCGGGCCCGTACTCACCAGCCTCATGGTCTCGGGCCGCAACGCCTCCGGCATGGCCTCCGAGCTCGGCTCCATGGTGGTTACCGAGCAGATCGACGCCATGCGCGCACTTGGCACGGACCCGATGAAGAAGCTGGTCTCGCCCCGCGTCATCGCGACCGTCATCATGCTCTTCTTTCTCACCATCCTGTCGGACACGGTCGGCACCATGGGCGGCGGCGTCATCGCAGTCTTCATGCTCGGCCAGGATGGTTCGCAATACTTCCACACCGCCTACCAGACGCTGCAGTATGCGGACATCATCCAGGGCCTCATCAAGCCACTCTTCTTCGGCTTCATCATCGCCACCATCGGCTGCTACTACGGCATGACCACGCGCGGCGGCACCCAGGGCGTCGGGCGGTCCACCACCCAGGCGGTCGTCGTCTCCTCCGTACTCATCATCGCCGTCGACTTCGTCATCAGCCGCTTCATGATCGGCATCTTTGGTCGATAACAAAGGAGGCCGTTGAGCATGGCGAGCGCACCAGTCCTCGACAACCAGGTTAAGCCGCGCGATCCGCAAGCCCCCGTCGTGGTCTTCGAAAATGTGTCGATAGGCTGGGAGGGCAAGCCCGTCCTCAAGGACATTTCTTTCGAAGTCCATCCCGGCGAGACGCGTCTCCTGCTCGGTCCCGCTGGCAGCGGCAAGAGTGTCCTGATGAAGCTCGCCGACGGCCTCATGCGCCCCGACTCCGGACGGATCATGGTCTTCGGACAGGAAGTCAGCACCATGGATGAAAAAGACCTGCTGCAGCTGCGCGGTTCCATCGGCATGGTCTTTCAGGAAGGCGCACTGTTCGACTCGCTCACAGTCCGCGACAACGTTGCCTATCGTCTTATTGAGAGTCACGTGCCGGATGAGGAGATTGATCAGCGCGTCCGCGAAGCCCTCAAGTTCGTAGAGCTCGAACAAACCCTCGATAAATTTCCTTCGCAGCTTTCAGGCGGGATGCGCCGTCGCGTCGCCATCGCCCGCGCCATCGTGGGCAAACCGGAACTGCTGCTCTACGATTCCCCTACCGGCGGACTTGACCCGATCACCTCCACCAACATCATCGAGCTCGTCATGAAGCAGCGCGACGTGAATCACACCAGCTCCCTGCTCATCACCCACCGCCTGCAGGATGCCTTTACCCTCGCGACGCATCGCTTCGACCAGGAAGCGAACCATATGGAGAAAATCGCCGACAACCAGGGCGACCCAAACACCAGCTTCCTCATCCTGCACGAAGGCACCATCGTCTTCGACGGCTCTACCCACGACCTGGTCTCGAGCAACGACCCCTTCATCAAAGACTACTTGCGCTAGCAGCCCCACCGATCGTGCCGACCCAGCTGTCAGCCAAACGGATTCTCAATGCGTATCCCCGCAATCTTCTGACCCGCGTTCAGATCTTCGGAGAGGATAATGTCTGCACCTGCCTTGAGAGCTGAGGCGCAAATCAAAGCGTCCCAGCAACCGATCTTGGACTCGTCCTCAGTACGAAAAGCACTCCAAACATCGGTCGCCGTCGTATGCACACAGCATTCGCGTCGATAAAGGTTTTCACCCGTACTAGCGGTCATGAAGTTCTTCTCTGGACACTGATCTGCCGCGTCCCATGCGCACTCCACGTTCCATCCGCGCAATGGCAGATCTGGCAGCCATCTCGTACCCGTCATCCTCTTTGATCAGTGCCTCCATCTGTTCGGCCAACAGGCCACTGATGGACGTGGAACGTTTGGCCGCCAATATCTTGGCCTGATGAATCAGGTCTGAGCTCAGGCTTATTGTTAGCTTCTGCTTGCGGACTCCAGCCATAAACATCCCCAAAATGAAACATGCTGCACGAATACTACGTGCAGCACGCCAAGAATTCAGTGATTGCTCTCTGCCTAGCCGATCTCGCCCCGCAGCGTACTCGGCTCTTCAGGCGACCGCAGCCGCACCAGCCGATCCACCGTATACGGCGACCGCTGCGTATTCGTGTAGTAATGGCGCACCTGCAACTCACCCAGCAGCCCGATCGCAACCATCTGGATCCCGGCCAAAATCAAAATCCCCGCCACCACAAACAGAGGACCATGATCATCCATCACATGCTGATGCGGCGAAAGGATCTTCAACGTGGCCAGGAACACCGAGATCATTCCGCCGAACAACACGCTCAGCGCCCCGAAGCTGCCAAAGAAATGCAGTGGTCGCGACATGTATTTCAACAGAAACCGGATCGTCAGCAGGTCGAAGAAAACCCGGAACGTTCGCGAAATTCCATAGTGGCTCTTCCCACGTTCACGGTTCACGTTCTTGATCGGGATCTCGCAGATACTCGCCCCATACCACGCAGCCAGCGCCGGAATAAACCGGTGCATCTCGCCATACAGCGGAATATTGTGAATCACCTCGCGGCGATACGCCTTGAACGTTGTGCCGAAATCGTGAATGTCGACCCCCGACAGTTTGGCCATCAGCCAGTTCGCACAGCGCGAAGGAATACGACGCATCACAAAGTTGTCGATGCGCTCCTTGCGCCAGCCACTCACTACGTCGTAGCCCTCTTCAAGCTTCGCAAGAAAATTCGGGATCTCGGAAGGATCATGCTGCAGATCGCCGTCCATCGCCAGGATGTAGTCGCCCTGCGCATGATCAAACCCGGCAGC
>CAZZUX010000079.1:0-18244 GCA_964657395.1 uncultured Ktedonobacteraceae bacterium | reverse complement strand
CCTGGTACTGCTGCATCAGCGGAGCCGAGTCGACGCCGATCTGCTTGGCATACAGCTGGAATAGCGGCGGATGATTCTTGATGCGCGCATAGAGCAGCGGCTGCGTCACCGTAGGATCGTCAATCTCGCTGTGGCCATGCCGCCGGTAACCGATCAGGTCAATCACCACGTCCGAGTGAAACGTCTGTCGGTACTCAGCTGCGATATCAGCGACACGCAGCACTGCATCCGGATCCTCTGCATTCACGTGGAAGATGGGAATCGGCAGCCGCTTCGCAATGTCGGAGGCAAAGCGGGAAGCATTTGATTCCCGAGGCTCAGCCGTAAAGCCCAGCAGGTTGTTCGCAATCACATGCACACTGCCGCCAACCGTAAAGCCGCTGATAGACGCAAGATTGAGGCATTCTGCCCAGATACCCTGCCCGGCGAACGCAGCATCTCCATGGATCACAATCGGCAGTACGCGGGCCTCACCCTCCGGTCCAATGCGCATCTGCTTGGCGCGTGCCCGTCCCACCACCACGGGATCGACAGCCTCAAGGTGACTGGGATTCGACACCAGGTGGATGTCGATCGCACGCCCTTCATCGGCATGGAAGGTTCCCGTCGCGCCGATGTGATACTTCACGTCGCCGCCGCCGAGCGTACTCCGCGGATCCACATCTTCGAACTTGGTGAAGATGTCGCTGGTCGAGCGGCCGATGGTGTTGACCATCACGTTCAATCGTCCGCGATGACTCATGCCCAGCACCGCCTGGTTCACCCCCTGCGCAGCCGCACTGCGCAGCAGCTCATCCAGGAACGGAATCAGCGCCGTCAATCCCTCCAGCGAAAAACGCTTCGTGCCGAGATATCGGGATTGAATGACCTGCTCAAAAACATCCGCCCGTGTCAGCAATTCCAGGGTGCGCTGCTGGTCGATCCTGCGCCCGGACGAACTTGACGCCCCTTCCATCCGCTGCTGGATCCACTGCCGCTTCGCAGGATCCGCAATATGCATGAACTCGACCGCAATGGTGCCGCAATAATAGCTGCGCGCCTCGTCGGCCTCTTTCCCTTCGGCAAATTCCTCCGGAAACGACTCTGCTGCAAAGCTGGTACCAAGCGGATCCAGATTCGCCTGGAGAAATCCCCAGCGGCGGAACACATCGAATACCTGGTTGCGATCGCTTGGAACAAGGAGTGCTGCGGAGGATTTGCTGACCTGCGATTTTGTTGCCATAAATAGTGACCTGACTACCTTTAAGACTATCCGGCATGGGGCCGGGAAACAAGGCGACGAACGGGTTAGATCGCTGCAGTGCTGCCGGCAGACACTAAAGCCGGCAAATCAATAATTCGCGCTCGAAAATCATTTCGGGCGGCAGATGATTGTGCAGCGCGATAAACAACTCCTCATGGCCGATCACTTCATGCCGCCACGCTGCACGATCCACTACCTGCAGCGCGTCGAACTGCTCCTCCGGGAAGTCCAGCCCCTTCCAATTTATGTCTTCATAGTGCGGCGTCCAGCCGATTGGTGATTCCTTGCCCTGCGCCCGGCCTCTCACCCGGTCCACAATCCACTTCAGCACGCGCATGTTTTCGCTGAATCCTGGCCATAGGTAATTGCCGCTGTCATCCTTCCGGAACCAGTTCACATGGAAGACGCGCGGCGTCGTGCTAAGCGAACGCTGCATCTGGATCCAGTGACGGAAATAATCCCCCATGTGGTAGCCGCAGAAGGGAAGCATCGCCATCGGATCCCGCCGTACCTTGCCAATCGCTCCCGCCGCTGCCGCCGTAGTCTCTGACGCCATCGTCGCCCCGGCATAGGTCCCGGAACTCCAGTTGAACGCCTGGTACACCAGCGGAATGGTCGTCGACCGTCTTCCGCCGAAAACTATCGCGCTGATCGGCACACCCTCGGGCGCTTCCCAGTTGTTGTCAATCGTCGGACACTGCGATGCAGGCGCTGTGAAGCGTCCATTGGGATGTGCCGCCGGCTTGCCCGTCACCCGCCCGATCTCCGGCGTCCACGGCTTGCCCTGCCAATCGAGACAATAGGCCGGCGGCTCTTCCGTCATACCTTCCCACCACACCCCGCCCTCTGGCGTCAGGGCTACATTGGTGAAGATACTGTTCTTTGAAAGAGTAGCCATTGCGTTCGGATTGGTCTTGGCCGAAGTTCCCGGCGCCACTCCAAAAAAGCCCGACTCCGGATTGATCGCCCGCAACTGCCCCTTGGCATCCGGCTTAATCCAGGCAATGTCATCGCCGACAGTATTCACCTTCCAGCCCTCAAATCCTGCCGGCGGAATCATCATCGCAAAGTTCGTCTTCCCGCAAGCACTCGGGAAGGCCGCGGCAACGTACGTCTTTTCACCAGTGGGACTCTCGACTCCCACAATCAGCATGTGCTCGGCCATCCAGCCCTCATCCCGGGCGATGTTCGAAGCAATCCTCAGCGCGAAACATTTCTTTCCCAGCAGCGCGTTGCCGCCATACCCAGATCCAAACGACCAGATCTCCCGGGTCTCGGGAAAATGCACGATGTACTTCTGGTCATTACAGGGCCATGCCACATCCGCCTGCCCCGTCTGCAGCGGAGCGCCGACTGAATGCATACACGGCACCACTCTTTGCGCATCCTTATCGATCTCCGCAAACACCGGCAGTCCGATCCGGGCCATGATGCGCATGTTCACAACAACGTAAGGTGAATCAGTCAGCTGTACACCAATTCGCGACATCGGCGATCCGACCGGGCCCATGCTGAATGGCAGCACATACATTGCTCTGCCGCGCATGCAGCCGCGGAACAGCGACTTCAGCTTCTTCCGCATCACAAACGGATCTTCCCAGTTGTTCGTCGGCCCTGCCGCGTCCTTGGAAAGCGAACAGATAAACGTCCGCTCCTCCACCCTCGCCACGTCCTTCGGGTCGGATCGCGCATAGAAGCAACCCGGCCATAAATCCTGGTTCAACTGGGTAAACGTACCCGCCGCCACCATCTGCTGGCAGAGAAAGTCATACTCTTCCTTGCTGCCGTCCACCCAGTGGATCGTGTCCGGATTCGTGAGATCCGCCATCTTCTCCACCCACCGGATCAGGTGCTTATTAGTGGTGAGAGGCACTGCTTGTGTCGCTGCTTTCATTTTTTGACTCTTCCTGGGCTCGGCACTCCGCACCCTGGCGATTCGATCACCCGAAACTTGG
Organism: uncultured Ktedonobacteraceae bacterium; assembly: GCA_964657395.1. GTDB lineage: Bacteria > Acidobacteriota > Terriglobia > Terriglobales > Acidobacteriaceae. Next base: position 15,046 of record CAZZUX010000079.1, on the reverse strand, counting down.
GTGCCATCAGTACCAGCGAGCGGCAAGGCGTTGCCAGCTAACAAGGATAGTGGTTGCCGCGCTCACTGCCAACCTCGGCGCATCCGGATGGACACTGGAACAAACCGGGCCACTCAGCACCATGTTTTCTGGATACGCCTTACTTCTTGGCTGCTTCCTCTACCTTGATCTGCTGGTCCGCCTTGACACCCTTCAGCGTCTGCTGGATCCCGCTCGGCCACCGAATTTCCACATCCGCCGTCGCAGCAGAACCTAGTCCAAAGTGGACGCGCTTGTCGCTGGCAGAAAGATAGCTGCTGGCTGTTGAAACCGTGGCCCATTGCGCATGCCCCGCCGCCGTCAACTTCACCTCGGCTCCGATAGCATCCCGGTTACTGGTATGCCCGACCAGCTCAAGCGTCAGCCAGTGGTTCTGTGACACCGTCTCGTTATGCAGAACATAGGCCGGACCATCATTGGTACTCACCACCACATCCTCCCGGCCGTCATTGTCCAGGTCACCCAGGGCAATCCCGCGTCCCACCCAGGCCTGCTGGAAGACTGCGCCCGACTTCGCCGAAACGTCCGTGAAGCCGTGTCCGTTGTTGTGCATCAGAAGCAGCGGCTCCTTGTAGCGCAACTGCGGGAAGTTCAGCTGGATATTGTCGATATCGTGCCCCTGCGCCACGATCAGATCTTTCCGGCCATCATTGTCATAATCAAAGAAGCGTGTACCCCAGCCCGAATGAAGCAGAGTCGCACCGGCAACGCCGCTCGCATAGCTGCTGTAGGTGAAACTGCCATCCCCGTTGTTCTGGTAGAGCGCATACTTTTGATTCGCCAGGTTCGTGATCACCAGATCCGGCAACCCGTCGTTGTTGTAATCGGCAAAGTCGACGCCCATTCCTGCATACGTCTTGCCGTCGCCATCCACAGCAACTTCTGCCGGGAGCGCCGTCTCTTCAAACGTTCCATCTCCCTTGTTGTGGTACAGGAACTCCAGCATCGAGTCGTTGGCGACAAACACATCCAGCTTGCCGTCGCGGTCATAATCAGCCAGCGAGATACCCAGCCCCTTGCCCGGCTTGTCCAGCCCTACCTTTGCAGAAACCTCGCTGAAATGCCCCTTGCCATCGTTGTGGAAGACCAGCGGCGAAATCGGTAGAAACAGGTCAGGATGACAATACGCGCGGTATCCATCTCGATGCTCGCCACAAAACACATCGTCGAAATCCCACTTCAGATACCGCAGCACCACCAGGTCCAGCAAACCGTCATTGTCCACATCCATCCACGCCGCGCTGGTCGACCAGCCGCCTCCAGCCGCTCCCGAAGCCGCAGTCACATCAGTAAACGTGCCATTCCCGTTGTTGTGGTAAAGCCGGTTGCCGCCATACGCCGTCACATACAGGTCTTCGTAACCGTCATTGTCGTAATCGCCTACAGCCACACCCATCCCATAGCCGATGCCCTGCAGACCTGCCTTCTCCGTCACATCCTCAAAGGTGCCGTCCTTCTTCTGGTGGTAAAGACGGTTCCAGTACTCAGGCCCACTCTTTAGCGGAATCGTGCCTTTCGGCGTGGGATTGCCAAGCGGCGCACCATTCACCAGGAAAATGTCCAGCCGGCCATCATTGTCGTAATCCAGTACCGCCACCCCCGAGCCCATCGTCTCGATCAGGTACTTCAACGGAGTATGCGACGCCTTCCCCTTGAAATCGACGCCGGCCTTCGCCGTGACATCGACGAAGTTTCCTGGGAGGTCCGCGCCAGCCGCAGGTGCCTGTGCCAGGCTACGGGCCAGGATCAATCCAAGCAACAGGCCCGCTGACACGAATTTGAGAGCCAACATGCGCGAAAGTGAGGTAAACCAGGTCTTCATGCAGAGAATGGAACTTGTTCACACATCTCACGATGCAGACTCGCGTTCCGCCTGATCATCTTAGCGTTAAGAGACCACCCAAGGTACCAAGCCAGGCCGGCTTTTCGCTACGCGCCGTCCACTTCGAACACTGAATCTGGTTGTGAATCATCGGGATCGACGACATCCCATTCGCCCGCTCGACTACTCCGATTTTCGCGCCCGGAAAGCAAAGCCCAGCCAGCCAGCAGCAAACTAGGCGATGTGGTTGGCACCAACTCACCCAGGAGCGACAAATGAGTGTGCTGCACCGTCTGATCCGGCTGCGCAGCCCGGCTGATCACGCAGCATGGCAGCTCGCCCGGGACGCCAGCCTTCAGCCACTCTTCTGCCAGCACCTGGAACGACCGTCCCGGCATGTAAATCACCTGCGTCGCTTCAAACGATTCTGCCGAAAACACCTTGCGTCCATCCGAACCTGCAGCATGGTGAGCCGTCGAAAACTGCACTCCCGAGGAAGCCCTCCGGTCCGTCAGCGAAATCCCTAGCGCGGCCGCAGCAGCGAACGCGGCCGTCACCCCCGGTACCACCTCAAACGGAATGCCGGCACCGCTCAGCGCATCGATCTCCTCCGCAGCCCGCCCGAAAATCAGCGGATCACCGCTCTTCAGCCTCACCACGCTCAAGCCCTTGCGCGCACTCTCAATCATCATCGCGTGGATCTGCACCTGCGTAATCCTTTTCGCCCCGCACCGCTTGCCGACGCTGATCACCAGCGCCGTCCGACCGGCCAAATCGAGTATCGCCTGCGGTACAAGGTCATCATGCAGGATGGTGTCCGCTGACTGCAGCAGTCGCAGCGTCCGCACGGTCAGCAGTTCCGGGTCGCCCGGCCCGGCACCTGCCAGGTACACCCGTCCTTTCTCAGCTACCATCACCGGCTCGTCTCCGCAACGATGGCGTTACCTGCGGCGCCAAGCGCCAGTGTTCTCGACGGGCACTCCGGGGCCTCGCAAACCTGCCGTTTCGCCAGCGCATGCAGCAGCCGCTTCCGACCCTCGCCGGCCGGATACGCGGCGATCACATCCCGTCGAAGCTGACCCAGCGCAGCCAGCGACTTGCCCGTGTCCTCCGGCAGCGCTGCATCGATCTCGCGCCTCAACTGCTGCGCCAGCGCCGGACTCTCACCCGCCGTCGAGATCGCCACCTGCAACGCACCACGCCGCACGATGGAAGGGAAGTAGAAGTCGCAGTTCGGCGGGTCATCCGCCGAGTTGCACCACACCCCTCGACTGCGCGCAGCCATGAAGACCGCAGTATTCACCTCTGGACGGTCCGTAGCCGCGATCACCAGGTCAGCCTCCTCCACGTCCGCGTCGGCAAACTCCCGCGCCACCCATGCCAACCTGCCGGCCTCTGCCATCTCCCGGACCTCGCCTGTCGCCAACGGTGCCACGACCTTGAGCACGGCGCCAGAGCTCGACAGGGAAGTAATCTTTTCCAGCCCCACATTGCCGCCGCCGACGATCAGCACCCGGCGCCCTTCAAGCTTCAGAAATACAGGAAACAGGTCCGCCATCGTCACTCCCGTGCCCGCATCACTCACCGGCACCATGCGGCACCCGGCCTGACGGCTGGTCCCGATCCACCGGCGCCACGATGGCACCCGCAATTTGCACCCGCAGCTCCTCATCTGACGTGCGCCCGAAGTAAGCGCGCAGGTTCTCACCCTCACCCCGGGTACTCAGATACCCGCGCAACAGCCGCTCGATCGCCGCCGGCACCTCAGGTGCCGCGCACCGGTAGCCGATCGGCCGCGCCACCTTCGCATGCTTGCCGACAGCACCGCCAACGCAGAAGTAATACGCATCCGTCAGCTGCCCGTCCACCTTCAGCTTCTTGCCCTCGAGCCCGATGTCCGCAATCCAATGCTGCCCGCAGCTGTTCGGACAACCCGTTACATGCAGTTTCAGTTGCTGATCAAATTGCGGCAGCCGCTCTTCCATCTCGTCTACCAGCCAGCGAGCGAAATTCTTGGTCTCCGTAATCGCCAGCTTGCAGAATTCCGTGCCGGTACAGGCAACGGTACCGCGCCAGAACTGCGTTCCTTCCACCGGCACCTCGACCGCTGCCAGCTCCTTCACCAACTCCTGCACCTGCGACTTCGGCACATTCACGATGATGATGTTCTGCATGACCGTAGCCCGCAGATCACCCGTACCAAATCGCTCCGCAAGCTCAGCCAGCTTCAACAACTGGTCGCCGCTCAGCCGACCGCGCAACACTGACGCGCCCACATACCGCAGTTCATCATTACGCTGCGCATGCACGCCCACGTGATCCCGCAGAATGTCCTCCGGCACAATCTCATCTACCGCCGCATCGAGCTTGTAGCCAAGCCGCGTTTCCAACTCCGTCGTGAACCGTGCCGCATCCCAGCCATCTCTGAGAAACAGGTGCTTCATGCGCGCTCGATCGCGACTCTCACGCAAACCCTGCTGATCCCGAAATAACGACGTGATCGCCAACACCACTTCTGCCGCCTGGTGTTGCTGCACAAAGACCGGCAGCTTGACCGCAAGGTGAGGATCAGCCGACAAGCCGCCGCCCACCCGAAGCGCAAAGCCGATCACTCCATCCTGCCGCTTCACCGCGGTCAGGCCAATATCATTGATCTCCGGATACGAACACCATGCCGCGCATCCGGTGATCGAGACCTTGAACTTGCGCGGCAGGTTATAGAATTCCGGGTTGGCGGTCAGCTCATGCGCCACCCTCAGCGCCAGCGGCGAAGCATCCATCAACTCATCATGCGCAATCCCAGCCAGCGGACATCCTGTCACATTGCGCACCACGTCTCCGCAGGCACCCTTCGGCGACAAACCGACCGAGTCAAGCTGCTGCACAATCTCCGGCAGATCCTCAATCGTCAGCCAGTGCAGCTGGATATTCTGCCGCACGGTGATATCCGCCAGGTTACGGGCATGCTTCCGCGTAATCTCGCCGATGACGCGCAACTGCGCCGAGTTCACGATGCCATTCGGAATGCCGATCCGCATCATGAAATATTCAGTCGCCTTGCCTTCGCCGCCCTTGCCGCCCGTCACACCGGCGCCATCACCCTGCGTGTAGACACCCCACCACTTGAAGTAGGCACCCGCCCACTCCGCACTGATCGTGTCGCGACCGTCCCTGGCAAATCGACGTATCTGGTCAAACGCTTCCCAGGGATTCAGTTCGCGCTTCAGGCGCTCCATACGCTGCGCCTTCGTCTCCTTTACTGCTGCTGCCGGAGACGATCCCGCTGGAGTCGCTGTAGTTCCGTCGCTCATCTCAATCCTTATCCTGGTGGTACATCCGATTAAGCCAAAATTTAAAAGCCCGCGGCATGTAGAGCGCGGGCTTCAAAAAGTTACGGAGAAATTCAGTCAGCTCACACAGGTTGAAGACAGCGCAAAGATTGCGAGCGCCGACAACATATCGCCTGTTCGAAAATAAGCTTCACTGTTTCGAGAGTAAAAGGCTGTTCTGCCAAGGTCAAGCTGTTGAAACATCCGATCACACGGCTACTTCATCCCGTCGAGAATAGAACCCACAAGGCCGCCTACCACGCCTCCCTGTGTTGTCTCGCGAGCAGCCGACGGCATGTACTCCTGCAGCTGATGAGCCAGGCGCGAGATCGGCAGCGTCTGCAGCCATACCCGTCCCGGTCCCGTCAACGCAGCCAGAAACAATCCATCGCCACCGAAAATCATGTTGCGTATGCCACGCACCATGGTTATCTGGAAATTTACCGATGACTGGAACGCTCCCACATGGCCCGGATGAACCCGCAACGTCTCCCCCGGTTGTAGGTCTTTCACGATCAATTCACCGGACAACTCAAGCCACGCTGTACCCTGGCCTTGGATCTTCTGCAGCAGGAATCCATCACCACCGAAGATGCCCGCTCCCAGGGATTGCTGAAAGCCGACACCAATTTGAATGTCTGCCGTGGCACAAAGGAAGCCGTGCCTGTGCACCATGTATTCACGTCCCGGCCCCACATCCACTGCGACGATGTGTCCCGGCACCTTCGAAGCAAAGGCAATCTCACCTACCCCGCCGACCGCTCGGTACTCCGTCATGAACAGGCTGCCGCCGCCGGCTACTCGCTTGAACATGCCCAGCAACCCGCCTCCACCGCCGAACTGCGTGTGCGTGGTCATTTGGATAGCAGCGCTCATCCACGACAACTCACCGGCTTCCGAAATCACGGCGTCATTCGGATCCAGTAGAAACTCAAGAACTGGCATGGTCGTGCCAAGAATGCGGCTCTGCATGGCTTTCTCTCCCGCCCGGCATTCGGGCAATTCCACTATAGGTTTCCCGCTCGGTTTCGTCTTCTAAATTTGCCGCCTTCGCCCATGCGCGGTCTACAAATCAGGCTCTCGGGAGATTCAACCCGGAACCGCAAGACTCTCTCACGACTGTCCGCGTTTGCAGAAGAATGTCCCGGGTCGGCATATCCGGATGCTCCACCCGATCCAGCATTACGGCCATCGCAGCAGCACCAATGTCCCCGCAGTTCTGGTGCTGCGTAGTAAGGGGCACCGGGAGCAGTCCCGCATACTTCACATCGTCAATCCCCACCACCCGCATCTCCTGCGGCACACTCACCCCGACATTGGCCAGCGTCTGCATCAGCCTCGCAGCCGTCAGGTCATTGGCGCAAACAAATGCCTCGGGGCGCATTTCGCGCAGGATGTTCTCAACCAGCCGCCGGTCCTCCGGATCACCCCTCCGTTCCATCCGGGTGTCAAGCTGCAAACCCTGCCGCCACTGGGCCTCGCGCCAGCCCGCGGCCCTTGCATCGACCGTCGATGCCGAAAATGGCTTCGCGAGAAAAACGATCCGGCGCAGACCCAGTTGCAGCAGGTGCGAAGTGATGAGGTAGCCGGCGCGATGATTGTCCACGCCTACCAGGTCATATCTCGAGCGCGCCGGATACGGGAAGTAACAGCGATCCAGCAGAACAATGGGAATGTGTGCACGGTCCAGTGCTGCCACAATGCGGCAATTGGTTTCATCTTTCCTGGGCGTGTACTCAAGTGGCGCAAAGAAGACTCCGGCAATTTTCTGGTTAATGTACTGCTGGCAAAGCTGCTCAGCCTCCTGTTCCTGCTGGGCGGCCGAACCCAGTGCATGGCCCCAGAGAAGTGAATGCGAATTGGCAATCGGAGAACGCATCATGCCATGACAGATCGGCTCAAAAATTTCCGTCCGCCCAAGGTCCGGAATCAATAAACCAAAAACAAATCCGCTTCGTGCACTCCGGTCCAGAACATAGGTCCCTGAGCCTGCGCGCCGCGACACTAGCCCCTGCTTCTGCAGCTCGTGGACTGCTTTCGCAACCGTGATACGAGATACCTGGAACCGCTGTCCAAGTTCCGCCTCGCTCGGCAGCCGCTCAGCAGGCCCATATACACCACTGGTTATTGCTCTATGCAGCTCTTCAAAGATCTGCCTGTGTCGCGGAGTTTTGGTAGCGAGGACCCGTTGTTGCTTGGCGCTGCTGCCACTCCCTCTCAACGCGATCCGTCTCCTGACCTCAGCCGAAGCTGTCTATACATTTTACTTCCTCAGCCTTGCTACGCTGCCTGATTGTTCAATTCCTGAAACCGCGATCGATCTAACCGGCCCTGCCTCAAGTGACAAGATAATCCCGCTAAAATCGCAAAGTAAACGCTTTATCGTGGACTTTTTGCACATATTCGCAGAAGCTCGGCGGCTCTCCATCGAAAGTTTGAGAGCGTTCTCCCTTGGCCCTGTCAAATGCTATGACTGAATGTTCAGATTGCTGGAACAAAAATCATTGACAGTCGCACAAAGGCACTTGTACCTTCCGTCTCGGCTTGACGAAGACCCATCCGTACTAGGCGGGCTGTACCCACTCTGAAGATTCGGGGTGGTCAGGATCCTCCGGTAGATACGCTATTCCGGCGGCAATGTAAGGCACTTTCTGCGCAGGCAGATTTTCAGGGAGATCAGGAATGCAAAATTTCAAGAATTGGACAGCGGTTCTTCTGCTGGGAGGTTCGCTCTTCGCAGCGCACAGCCTCTCCGCGCAAGCCGTGTACGGTTCGCTCTACGGCACTATTACCGATAGCAGCGGGGCCGTAGTCCCGAATGCGTCCATCACCGTCACCGACGTGGCCAAGGGCACCACGGCTACCACCGTCGCGAACGGCAGCGGTGACTACACCGTTGACCACTTGATTCCCGACGTCTACAACATCAAGGTTTCCGCCAACGGCTTTCAGGGCTATGAGGCGAACGGTATTCAGGTCAATGCCGACCAGTCGGTCAAGATCGATACCGCGCTGAAGACCGGCAGTTCTTCTGAAACGGTCCAGGTCAATGCCGACACGATTCCCGAACTGAAGACGGACCGAGCTGACGTATCCACTACGTTCGAAGGCAAAGAAATCCAGGATCTGCCAATCGGCGATCGTAACTTCACCAACCTGCAGCTTCTGCTTCCCGGCGCGCAGCTGCTTGGCTGGAGCCACGCTGCCGACGAAAATCCACAAGGCAGCAAGCAGATCCAGGTGGATGGGCAGGCTTTCGGAGGCGTCGCGTTTGAACTGGACGGTACCGATAACCAGGATCCGATCCTGGGCATCATCGTCATCAATCCGAACATCGACTCCTTGTCCGAATCCAAGATCACCACCCAGAACTTTGACGCCGAGTTCGGCAAGGCCGTCTCTTCGGTCGTGACCGCCCAGACGAAATCCGGCGGCAACTCGTTCCACGGTTCGCTCTTCGACTACCGTGAAAGCAATGCCAACCTGGCGCGCGATCCATTCCAGCAGGGTCCCGGCACCAACTTCCCGGTCGGCCTGAAGAACCAGTTCGGTGGTTCCATCGGCGGTCCCATCAAGAAAGACAAAATCTTCTTCTTTGCCGACTACCAGGGCGTCCGGCAAAAAGTAGGTATCTCCGAAATCCAGAGCGTTCCAACAGCCCAGCTGATCTCCACCTGCCTTGGCCAGACAGTAGACAACAACACTCCCGGCTGCGACTTCTCCCAGTATGTAGGACCAAATCCGAGCAGCGGCAAGATCGCTTCCAACGGAATCTACAACCCTGCTACGGGAAAGCTGTACCCGAACAACATCATCCCCACCGGCCAGCTGTCGGCACCCGCTTTGAATCTCCTCAAGGTGCTTCAGCCATACGCGCCGAACAATAACAGTGACAGCACCTTCCCTGGCCTGAGGAACAACTACTCAGCCAGCGGCACCGGCCTCTTCAACAGCAACCAGTGGGACGTTCGCGGCGACTACCAGATCACCGACAAAATTCACGCCTTTGGTCGCTTCAGCCGCTTCACTGACACTCTGACCGGTAAAGCGCTCTTCGGCGCAGCCGGAGGTTCGGGCTTCGGCCTCGGCGGCTACGGCGGTGACTCCACCGGCGCCAATGACAGTCTCGCCCTTGGCACCGACGTCGCCATCAACACCAAGCTCGTCACCGACGTTCGTCTCGGCTACTACCGCTACGACATCGCCGACCAGAAAATTGATCAGAATGTGAATGTCGCCACCAATCTTGGCATACCGGGAATGAACGTCGGTGGTCTCACCGGTGGATCGCCCAACTTCAACATTGCCGAGATCGGCTCCTTCGGCGCTCCAAACAACGGAACCGCTGCCGGTCCACAGTATGGTGACGGTTTGAACGTGAACCGCTGCAACTGCCCGTTGATCGAGAGGGAAGACCAGTTCCAGGTCGTGAACAACTGGACCAAGTTCATCGGTAATCATGCAGTCAAGTTCGGTGCTGACCTCCGGTACGCACGCAACCTGCGCGTACCTAGTGACAACGACCGTACCGGCATCCTGCAGTTCGGAACCGGCCCAAGCTCCAACGGCGTCAACGGATCCGATACCGGATTGGGCTATGCCACCTTCGTGCTCGGCAACGTCACCAACTTCAATCGCTATGTCAGCAGTTCAACGAATGCGAAAGAATTCCAGAAGCGCGACTTCTTCTACGTGCAGGACACCTGGCGTGCCACTCCGGCTCTCACAATCAATTACGGACTCCGCTACGAAATGTACTTCCCTGAAGCCGTCAACGCGACCGGGAACGGAGCGCTGCTGAATCCCAACACTGGCTACATCGCGGTCGCGGGTGTCGGTACTGTTGCTTCTGATATGAACATCAGCCGGCCGGGCAATCCCTACAATCCTCGGATCGGCATTGCCTACCAGCTGAACGACAAAACAGTCATCCGCTCCGGCTACGGTCGCAGCTTCGACATCGGCGTCTTCGGCTCCATCTTCGGTCACGTTGTCACCCAGAACCTGCCGGTTCTCGTCAACCAGCAGATTGCCACCACTGGCGGTCCTACTGCTGATGCGTTCAGCCTCGCGACCGGTCCCTCCACCTACGTACCTCCCACTGTCCCATCCAACGGCCTGCTACCGAATCCTGGCTACGCCGTGAACACCAAGGAACGGCCGACAACAGAACGCCTTCCCACCATCGACGCCTGGAACTTGAGCATCCAGCGCTCACTCACGCCGACCTTGTCTCTGACCATGGCGTACGTGGCCAACAAAGGCACGCACACCCTGAATGATGGAGATAGCAACAACACCAACCCGAACGAGGCAGGTATCTTCCTGCCGGCAGCACAGAGTGTCACCGGACAGGCTCTTCACTACGACCCAAACCCAGGTCCCAGCGTCGTGCCGAATTTCCCCGGCATCGATGCAACGGGAGGCACCTCCAACCAGACCTACCTGCAGCGCTACTACGGTGGCAGCTTGCCCGCCTGTACTGATCCGAACTATCGCAGCGCTTCTGCTGTCGCTCAGGGCTTCAACACCAACCTGCCTTCCGGAGCCTGCGGATGGAGTAATGGCGTCAGCTACTATGGCGACAATTACGACACCCACTTCAACGCCTTGCAGGTAACCCTGAATAAGCAGACTGCGAAAGGGCTTACCTTTAACATCAACTACGCCTGGCAGCGCGGCTACGATTATGCTGCCGGTTTCGCCACGTGGGATAAGCGAGCAACCTACGGTCGTGACAGCTCGATCCGCGAACAGCAGGTCATCGGCTACGGCACCTACGAGCTTCCATTCGGACGGAACAAGATGTTCGGAAGCGGCGTGAATCCGGTTGTGAACGAGATCATCGGTGGATGGCAGTTCAGTCCGGTACTGACCTACTCCAGTGGTCTCCCGTTCACCCTCAGCTTCAGTTCCTGCGGTGGAATCCCGGGTAGCGCACCTTGCTACGTCAATGGAAACCCCAGCAGCCTGAAGACCGGCATCACCGGGATCCCCGGCAACGGACTTACCTTCTACAAAGCAGCGCCGGCAGGTGTGTTTACGACCTCTCCACTCGACACCATCGGCAACGCAGGCAGAAACGACAAATATGGTCCGAACTTCTTCAACGGTGATCTGTCACTCCAGAAGAACTTCCCCATCAAGGAGTCTCTGCTTGCGCAATTCCGTGTCGACGCCTACAACGGCTTTAATCACATCAACTTCAACACTCCAGGCGGTAACGTGGAGCAGGATGGTTCTATCTCGAACGGTCCTGGACCGGGCGGCACCACCAGCCCGCGTCAACTCCAGTTCTCGCTCCGCATGCAGTTCTAACAACACAGCCTTTCACCAACGGGGGAGCTTCGGCTCCCCCGTCCTTTTGTTGCTAGCATCAGGTCATACGTAACCATGTCGATCTACGCGCCTATCCGTCCTTCGCTCTGCCTCGCTGCCCTCCTCATTGCCTCGAACTCTCTCAGCGCCCAGGCTCCGTCGACCCCCGGCACCTCCGCAGCCGCTTCTATCCCTCAAATTAAGAAACTCATCGATCGCGGCCATCTCGCAGAAGCTCTGCAGTCCATCGACAAACTCTCCGCCGAGAACCAAACTCCAACCGGGCTCGACCGTCTGCGCGGCGAAGCTCAGTACGCCCAGGGCAACTATTCCTCTGCCGACACCTCCTTCGCCGCCGCACTCACCAAAGACCCTGCCGACCATGAAGCCGCCCAGATGCGCGGACTCACCCTCTTCCGCCTAGGCCGGCCAGCCGAAGCCGTGCCCCTCCTCGAAAGTGCACGCACCGAATCCGCGCAGACCAAGGCCGATCCAAACTACGTACTCGCCCTCTGCTATCTCGAAACCCTCCGCTATGACGACGCCCGACACGCCTTCGCCATCCAGTACGGCTTTGCGCCCGACTCTGCCAACGCCTACCTGCTCGCCGCACGCATGCTCTTCCGCCGCGAGTACGTTCCCATCGCCCAGGAATCGGTTCGCAAGGCATTGCAGCTCCAACCGGATCTGCCCCTGGCCCATCTGCTTCTCGGCGAGATCGCCCTCTCTGCCCAGCACATGGACGAAGCCATCTCCGAGTTTGAGCAGGAGCGCAGCCGCAACCCTCTTGAACCCAGCACCTATGATCGTCTTGGTGACGCTTACACTCGCAGCGCCAAATACCCCGAAGCCGAAAAAGCGCTGCAGCAGGCAGTCCTGCTGGAACCCAATTCCACCGGACCGTACATCCTGCTCGGCAAGGTCCTTCTAAAACGCGACGATCCCGCCACCGCCGCCGGCTACCTCGAGCGGGCCCGAACCATGGACCCCGGAAATTACATCACCCACAGTCTGCTCGGACAGGCCTACCGCGCCATGGGCCGCACCAATGAAGCAGCCGAGGAAGTCCACACCGCCGAAACACTACAAGCCGAAACAACTCCAAAAGTAAGCACTCTCAAATAGCTTTGAATGATAGGAATGAGCAGCAGGCGCCTCGGCGCCCGGCCCGGTAAGGTAATGCGTCTTTCACGAAGAAAAATCCTGGCAGTGTTCGTTCTCTTCAGCTCGTCCATCTGCATAGTACGTGGCCTCAATTTGCAGCCAGCCCTCAGTCAACACCTGGAAACGCCTCAACCGTTGATTACACCGGACAACGCCTGCTCCACCTGCCATCGGCAGATTTACGAAAGCTACGAGCGCACCTCCATGGCTCGCGGAAGCGGCCTCGCCACGGACGGATTGATCGAAGGTGCCTTCGAACATAAACCTTCCGGCATCCGCTACCGCATCTATGCGAGCAATGGACAGGCTTGGATGTCGTACGAGCGGCCCGGCACCTCCGCCCCTCTCGCCGGCACTCGGCAGCTGAGCTACTTCATCGGCAGTGGCCATCGGGGACGAACCTACCTCTACCAGCAGGATGGTCTATGGTTTGAAGTTCCCATCAACTACTACGGAAAGAAGCAGCTGTGGGACATGGCGCCTGCCTATGGAAGCACCCGCACCATGCCAGGAGCATTGCCTGTAGATCCAGACTGTCTCCATTGCCATGCCACTCAGGTAGGTATCCAGATCGACGGAATTCGGAACCGGATCGACGGTCGCCCCTTCTCTCAGGCCGGCATAGGCTGCTCCGCCTGCCATGGCGATCCAGCCTCACACCTCCATGCCGAGAGCGCACATACGGGCACAGGCACCATTGTGAATCCAGCGCACCTCAAGCCTGCAGAGCGCGACAGCACCTGCCTGCAGTGTCACCTCGAAGGCGATGCTGCCATTTACAAGCCGGGTCACTCTCTCGCGACCTTCCAACCCGGTGACAACCTTCAGAGCTCGGTTGTCTATTTTGTGGACGCAAACCGGCCGAACTTCGGCAATCGAGCCAGCAGCCAGTACGAAGCGCTCCTCCGAAGTGCGTGTCGGCGCGCCAGCGGCGATCGGCTTACCTGCACCACCTGCCACGATCCGCATAGTTCACCGGAGCCCGCAGACCGCGTCGCCTTCTATCGCCAGAAATGCCTCTCCTGCCACAACACCGAAGCCATTGCCGTTAGGCACCATCCAGAGCAGCAGGACTGCGCCACCTGCCATATGCCCACCCGGAACACCGCCGACATCTCTCATGAACAACTCACCGACCACGACATCCAACGACAATCGAAGCGCGATTCAGCCCCCATTCTGCTTTCTGACTTGGGCAGTGGACCCGCACGAAAGCCAATTCAACTCGTTGCCGTCGGCAGCACCACCTTCACTGACCGCGAGCTTGGTCTTGCCTACGCGCAGTTCGCGCGCCAGGGCGATCAGGTCGCTGGCGAGAAGGCAATGCAGCTTCTCAACAAGACCGAAGCCTCCGGCAATGCCGACGCCCCTGTCCATGAGCAATTAGCTTTTCTCGAACAAATCTCGGGAAGCAAAGTTGCCGCTGCCAGGCAGTACCAGGCCACTCTGCAATTGGAACCGCACAACACCACGGCCTTGGCCGACCTTGCCGTGCTCCAGGCATCCTCCGGACATGTCGAAGAGGCCATCCGATTGCTGCAGCAGACTGTCGATCTCGATTCGAGCCAGACCATCGCCGGCATGAATCTCGCCTTTATCGAATGCAGTACCGGCAGAAGTAAACAGGCACGCGAGCTGCTTCAGAGGCTAAGTGTCTTCAACCCGGATAATCCCACGCTCCGCACCTTCGTTCACTCCGGTACGTATGCCGGCGGCAAATGCAACCTTGAATAGGCTTGTCGCTTTCTACTTTGCTCGTGTCAGGCTGATGTAGTTGCGCCCTTCATATAAACGGTACCCGCCGCTTTTCTCGTCCGCTGTAACCTGCAAAGGCGTGGGCCGCCGCAGGGCATCGTCTCGCGTGTATTCCACCGTGAATAGATCGTGGGCTCCCAGGTCCATCACGATGAATCGATGATCTGCTACAAAACCCACTCCATAGGCACCCGCAGGCAACGGGTGATCCCCGAGTTGCAGCGGCACTTCGCTGACAAAATAAGCCTGGTACTTGGCCTGGATGCCCGTCGAATAACCCGAGGTATCGACCAGGCTCGAAAAGAAGTAGAAGCCGTCCGAAAATTTGACTCCGCCCGAATTGCGCAACTGCACCGGGGCGCTCTGGCCGCGAAAGAAAACAGTCTTTGGAACCACTTCCTCCAACTCGGCCGGGTGCAGGACAGTATTCGTACCAGTGGCAACCGGCGAGGCTTGCAGACCCGCGGCCGGCGCGCGTCCGCCGCAAAGCAGCAGGGCAACGCACGCAAGGAAAAATGGTCGTGAAATTAGCCGGAAGCTTTGTGTCATGTATCTCTTCGTCCTGTCCATTCTTGATCTCTTATCTCGTCTACTGAGTAGACATGTGCATCATCTCACT